>JAACFO010000212.1 GCA_009937425.1 Gammaproteobacteria bacterium | reverse complement strand
GCAGCCACCCTCGGCGATGCCAACGCAGTCACTTTTATCCCTTTGACGGCTAGAGATCGCTTCCCCGCCTTGCGTGCAGGCGAGGTCGATGTCCTGGTTCGAAACACCACCTGGACACTCGCCAGGGACGCCCAACTGGGCGTCGACTTCGTTGGCGTGAACTACTACGACGGCCAGGCTTTTATGACCCGCGCCGCCACCGGTTTCGACAGCGTGCTCGATCTGCACGGGACGAAGATCTGTGTCACCAGGAACACGACCACGGAGCTCAACCTGGTCGATTATTTCCGAACACACGATATGACCTTCGAGCCAGTGACCTTCGTCCGCTCCCAGGAGATGTTTCCCGCATACGACGCAGGCTTGTGCGACGTACTTACCGGGGATCAGTCGAGTCTTTCCGCGAACCGCCCCAAACTCGCACGGGCCGGGGACCATGTCATTCTGCCGGAAGTGATCTCCAAGGAACCCCTGGGGCCGGCCGTGCGCCATGGTGACAATGACTGGTCGGACATTGTGAGATGGAGCCTGTACGCGATGATCGCTGCCGAAGAGTACGGTGTGTCTTCGCAGAATGTGAAACGCGTTCGAGGGACGTCCACCCGTGCCGAAGTCAGGCGGCTGCTGGGTGTCGAAGAAGGTCTGGGTGAAATGCTTGGCCTACCCGCTGATTGGGGATATCAGATCCTGCTCCAAGTGGGCAATTACGGTGAGAGCTTCGAGCGCAATCTCGGAGCGAACTCTTCCATCAAGCTCCAGCGGGGGATGAACGCCCTCTGGACCGAAGGTGGATTGATGTACGCGATGCCGTTTCGTTAATGACGAAGCTCAGCGGTTCGCCCGGGCGAGCACCGAGTGCAGCAGCACGTTGACGGCGGGTGTCGTATAGGCCAGCTCGATGTCCTCGGACTCGTTGTGGCTGATGCCGTCCTTGCAGGGAGAGAAGAGCAGGGCGGTGGGAGCTATCTTGGTCATGTTATAGGCATCGTGGCCGGCCTGGCTCACCATATCCCGGCATGAAACGCCGAGCTCGGCGGCGGTGCTCCTGACCAGTGCGGCGCATTCGTCGTCGAAGATCTCGTTGCCGAATTCCCATGTGTGCGTAATCGTCGCGCTCACGTTGGCGCGCTCGCAGCACTCGTCGATGGCGGCCTTCATCTGGGCCTCCATGGCCAAGGTCGTTTCCTTATCCGGATGGCGGAAGTCCAGGGTTATCTGTGCATAGTCCGGCAGGATCCCCGGCTTGTTGGGCCACACTTTTATCCGTGTGGAGGTCGCCTTGCCCGGCGGGTGTTGCTGCCAGCCGATGTCGTTGGCGGCGACGATCATCATGGCGGCACCCACCAGGGCATTCTTGCGCTTGTCCATGGGGGTTGGCCCCGAGTGGGCGTTCTCACCTTTGAGCTCGATCACCATGCCGCGGGAAAAATATCCACCGGTAACAATACCAAGGGGAATGTTATCGGCCTCCAGTTCCGGCCCTTGCTCGATGTGCAGCTCGAAGTAGGTATCGATGTCCCGGCCACCCACAAGCGCCTTGCCGTCGTAGCCGATGCGCTGGAGCTCGTCACCGAACACCAGGCCGTCGTCGTCCTCGCAGGCCAGGATCCAATCCGCGTCGTACACCCCGGCAAAGGCGCCCGAACACATCATCGGCGGTTGAAAACGTGCGCCTTCCTCGTTGGTCCAGCACACGACTTCCAACGCTCGGCGGGTCGCGATCCCCTTGTCGTTCAAGGTGCGCACTATTTCGAGACCCGCGAGCACGCCGAGAATGCCGTCGTATTTGCCCCCCGCCACCTGAGTATCCAGGTGACTGCCAATCTGCACCGGCGCAAGCGTCTCGTCCTCTCCCGGGCGCCTGGCGAAGATATTGCCGATGCGATCGATGCTGATTTCGCAGCCCGCCTCCCGGCACCAGTCGACGAACTGGTCGCGCATGTCCCGATCGGCATCGGTGAGCGGTAAGCGGCAAAGACCCTGGGCGCGTCCGGGTCCTATTTCCCCGGATCGTTCCAGGGTCGCCCACAGGCGTTCACCATCTATCTGCAGAAGATTCGCACGCGCGTTCATATCATCGGCCTCGACGTCACTATCCGGGATCCCGTCGCAAATGTTGCGCCATGCAGTGTACGCCGCCGCCGGCGTTGGTGAACATGGACATGTCGGGATCGTACACTTCGAAACCCAGGGCACGCAGCTTGGCGTTCAGTTCCGTGCTGTCGGCGGTGGACAGTACGCGGCTGTCGCCCAGGGCGACGACATTACAGCCCAACGCCATGGTGGCGCGGAAGCCGACGGGCAGGATCTCTATGCCTTTTGCTTCGAGCCAGCGGACGATTTCCGGATCCGTGGTGTCGAGGCAGACCGCGGCGAGCTTGTCGGCAAGCATGCAAACCATCAGATCGATGTGCACGTAGAACTCGTCGATGGGCGCGTACTTGATTTCCCAACCCTCGGCTTCGAGCCAGCCACCCACTTCTCGTGCGGATACTTCCTCACCGCGCAAGCCCGTGTAGCCGATGAGCACGCAACCCGGCGCGATCATGTTGAAATCGCCGCCCTCGAAATTGCCGGCGCTCACCATGTCGTAGATGGGGATCCCCACGGACTCATAGAAACGCAAACAACTGGCGTACTCGCCGCGCCGCCTGGGGTTCGCCATCTGGGCGATGACGGCGCCGAAAGGTGTCATGAAGTTCGAATCCCGCGCGTAGACCTGGTAGGGCGTGTAGTCGTTGGCCGGCAGGGTGTGCACGGTGACGCCGGCGGATTCGTAGGCGTCGACCATCTCCCGGTGCTGGCGCATGGCGAGCTGCTGATCGAAGTCCAGCCCCTTGCGCTGGGTGGCGCGCACCACGGAGCTGAACGCTGCGTTGTCCGCCATCCAGCGGAATGTTTCCGGCGGACCAAGCAGCACGTCCCTTAACGTACCGTACTCGCAGTCGGCGCCCCAATGGGAAAGGACAGGGGTGCCTCCCTGAGGCTTTCGTATCCTGAATTTGCTCTCGTCGCTCAATTGGTGGCTTCCCATTGCTAGCTGTCCAGCACGACCACGGCCTGCTTCGACATGAAGCTGAAGCCCAGGTACCGGTAACTCCGCCCGGTTCGGGCTACGTATTCCTGGAAGGCGCGGTACTCGTCCTGTTGCCAGGTCTCGTAGCCGAGATACTCGTCGAAACAAATTACGCCACCCGCCGGGATCAGATGACCCAACGTCTCCAGCACCTCGCAAGTTGAGCTGTATAGATCGCAGTCCACGTTGGCAAAAACCAATGGCTCGGCCAATTGCATGGCAAAGGAAGGCAGGGTGTCTTTGAACCACCCCGCCCTGAATTCCACGTTGCCAGGAGCTTCGGGCAGTTTTCCGCGGGTCGTGTACATGCCCTCCGGCTCGTGGTGCCAGGCTTCGGGGAGTCCCTCGAAGGAATCGAAGCCGTATACCCTGCGGTCTGTCAGGGAGGCGATAAAGCGAATCGAATTTCCGAAGCTGACGCCAAACTCGGCCACCACGCCACCATCAGGAGATTGATCCAGCGCGTACCGGAGCACGTCGAAGGCGTCTCCAAATAACCGCGTTTCGGATGTCGCGTTGGCTTTCACATAATCCAGACTGCTTATCAAGTGATCGAGGCCCGCAGCGCGTACTTTCTCCAAGCATTTCTCGGCGCGCAAGCTCTCACCCTGGAGCCAGTAAAGTGTGCCCAGATCAAACTGCGCGCGGACCAAATCCGGGTCAAGAGATAACGCTTTCTCCAGAGCTTCTACGGCAGGCCCTGGGTCGTCGTGTTCGAATAGAGCTGTGGCAAGGTTGTAGCATGTCACGGACAACGACGGCGATTGCTCCAGCGCACGCTGGTAAGATTCGACAGCTTCCTCCTTACGGCCCATGTCTTGTAATGCGTTGCCCAGATTGCTGTGCGCCCGGTGATTGTGCGACTCCAGGGACAGACTCTGCCGGTACCATAGTTCGGCTTGTGCGTGGTCGCCCAGTTCGTCCCAGGCGCAGGCAATCTGGAATGGCGGACGGTAATCGGAAGGTGCCGCTTTGGCGGCGAGCTCGAAGTGTCGAAGGGCGTCGAAAGGCCGGCGTCTCAGCCGTTCACAAAATCCGAGCATGAGACGCATTTCGAGAGACTCGAAACCAGAGCGCTCCAGCCCGTGCAGCACCTTGCGTGCCTCGTCGTAATTTCGCTTTTGGAACAGGCGGTTGGCGTTTTCGAGTATAGCGTCGGCGGCGGTCATGGTGGCGTTGCAAAAGTATTACACATGTCTCGGGTAAAAGCTGTTACCTATGTGTGTAGGGTGGCCCCCCTGACCACCTGGTTTCAAGACTTGTATTCAGGGGCGGTTCCTTACCATCATTCCAAACCGGGCAGGGGAGACCGACATTGCACACCTTCGAGGATCTCTGGCGTTCGGCCGAATGCCCTGGCGAGGCCTTGGAATATATCGATTTCACTGGCTCCGACCCGGTGCTCCCTTCACCCTTCAAGATCGGTGAGGCGGCTGCCGCGACTATTGGCGCCACAGCACTCGCGGCAGCGGAGTTGTGGCGGTTACGTACCGGGCGATCTCAACGCGTGCACGTGGACACACGCACCGCGGCCATGGCATTTCGCAGTGAGCGGCACCTGCGCATCGACGGCAAGGCACCGCCGCCCCTGTGGGACGACATTGCGGGATTTCACGCCACCGGGGATGGCAGGTGGATACAGCTGCACACGAATTTCCCCCATCACCGGGAACGGGCGTTGAGCGTGCTGGGATGTCCGGGTGACCGGCAATCGGTGGCCGCGACCGTGGCCGGTTGGAAGGGTGCGGAATTGGAAGAGGCGCTGATCGCCGCGGGCACCTGCGCTGCCTTTGTCCGCACGCCTGAAGAGTGGCTCGCGCACCCGCAACAGGCGGCGGTTGCAGCGTTGCCACTGTTGGAGATTCTGCCCCTGGGGGACAGCCCTGTAGAGCATCTGCCCCGCGCGGATCGGCCGCTTTCAGGGGTGCGGGTATTGGATTTGACCCGCATCGTCGCCGGCCCGGTAGCGGCCCGGACGCTGGCTGCCCATGGCGCCGATGTGCTGCAGGTGAGCGGGCCGCATTTGCCGAATATCGATCAACTGGTCATCGATACCGGTTTCGGCAAACGGGCCGCCAGCCTCGATCTGCGCGTGCCGGAGGATAGCGCGACTCTGAAGGCGCTGCTCAAGGACGCGGACGTGTTCCTGCAAGCCTACCGGCCCGGCGCTCTGGATGCCTTGGGACTGTCCCCGGAGGAACTGGCGGAGATTCGCCCAGGCATTGTCTACGTCACCTTGTCCGCCTGGGGACACGAGGGGGTCTGGCGCCACCGCCGGGGCTACGACAGCCTGGTGCAGTCGGCCACCGGCATCGCGTGGGAATGCGGCCGGGAAGGCCGTCCAGGCCGCCTTCCGGCCCAGGCCCAGGATCATGCCAGCGGCTACCTGGCCGCTTTCGGCACCATGGTGGCGCTGGCGCGCCGGGCACGGCACGGAGGCAGCTACCTGGTGCGGGTGTCCCTGGCTCAGACGGGACACTGGCTGAGGGGCCTGGGACGCATCGAAGAAACGGGCATACCGGAACCCGGCAATGAGGACATTGCCGATTTGCTGCAGATCACGAAGACACCGTTTGGTTTCGTCGAGCACGTAACGCCAGCGGTGAGCACAATGTCAGAAACGCCACAGTACTGGGCGACGCCGCCGGCGCCTCTTGGCGCTCACGGCCCCCGTTG
>JAACFO010000211.1 GCA_009937425.1 Gammaproteobacteria bacterium | reverse complement strand
CAAGACGGTACCGGGCACCTATTGGTATGAACCTTGTCTTATTGGGGGTAAAAAAAAGGGCGCTCCGGGGAGCGCCCTTTATTCGCCTGTCAGGGGCTGCTTGAAGGGGGGATCAAGCGGCCTTTTTAGGGGCCTTCGGGGTCTTGGTTACCGTGGTGACGTTAACGGCCTTGAAGCCATCCTCGACCAGCGTGGCGACTTCGTCGCGGGCCTGGCTCTGGATGTCCAACGCTTCCTGGACGACGGCCACCAGCTTCTCACCGAGCTGTACGGCGACTTCGGTCTGACTTGCCATCAGATCCCTGGGGTCGCGGGCCTCGCTGACCAGCTGCAGGTTTTTGCTGCCGGCATCGAAGACATTCTCCAATGCAGCCAGCTGCTGACCAGCAAGTAAACCCTGGGTGCGCACGGCGATCTTGTTGAAACCCATGAGGGCGTCCACCGCCTTTCTGTGGGCCTCGGTAACGTTCTCGAAGACGTTGCTTACAGTCTTATCCATGTTTGCTGCCTCTCCTGCCCAGCTTCTGGGCGCAATATTTAAAATTCGGTCAATTGTGCGATGCATCAATTGGTGCAATGCAACATAAACCTCCGGGAAGCTGCTGTCAACACTTTTTTTGTGCTCTGCACCAAATTCGGGAAGGAGCTGGCTGAAACGGGATACGCGGTCTGAGGATCAGGTTTTCCAGCGCCCGGCTGCCCGGGCGTCGCTGCTGCGGGACTCCACCCATCTTGTCCCCTGGGAATTTTCTTCCCTCTTCCAGAAGGGCGCCCGGGTCTTGAGAAAATCCATGATGAACTCACAGGCCTGGAACGCGTCGCCGCGATGGGCGCTGGCCACGGCCACCAGCACGATGGGGTCGGCAGGACGCAGCTCACCCACCCGGTGCACCACCGCCACGTCGATCAGATCCCAGCGCCCATGCGCGTCGGCGACGATGGTCTGCAACGCCTTCTCTGTCATACCGGGATAGTGCTCCAGGGTCATGGTTGTCACCGGCGCGCCGTCGTTCACATCGCGAACCAGGCCGATGAAACTGGCAATCGCACCGATGGCCGGATTACCGGCGCCCAGGCCGGCAATGACGTCGGCCACGTCGAATGCTTCTGTTTGCACGCGGATGCCGGATTGGCTGCTCATGTCACAGGTTGCCGCATCAAAAAAGTAACTCGGCGAAAGAATAATAAGGCACCGGGTCCCCGGGCTCGACGGTGGTGCCTTCGCGGATTTCCACCAGACCATCGGCCCACACGGTAGAGGTGAGTACATCGGATCCCTGCTTTGGATAAATGCTTACGGCGATACCGTTGGCGCCGGGCTCCAGGCGCGCGCGCAGGTACTCGCGCCGCCGGCTCGGGCGTGGCCAGGGAAACGCTGCGGGGACCGCAAGGCCATTGCCCAGCACGTGGGGTACCCCCTGGCGGCGCAGCAGAAAGGGGCGCACGAACAGGCAGAATGTCACCAGAGTCGATACCGGATTGCCCGGCAGGCCGATGAAGTCCGCCGTATTAATGCGTCCGTAAGCAAGAGGCTTACCGGGCTTTACGGCGACCCGCCACATTTCCAGCTGCCCGACCCGCTCCACAGCCTGCTTCACGTGGTCTTCGTCGCCCACCGACATGCCGCCGCTCGTCACCACCACGTCGGACTGCGCAGCAGCCTCCAGCAACGCCGCCTGGGTCGCGGCGAGGGTGTCCTCGACACTGCCCAAATCAATGATCTGGCAACCAAGCGCGCTCAGCAGCCCACGCAGGGTGTAACGATTGGAGTTGTAAATGGCGCCGGCAGCCAAGGGCTCGCCAGGCTGCACCAACTCGTCACCACTGGAGAAGATCGCCACCCGCAGGCGCCGCACCACGTCCAGTCGCGCGAGTCCCACGGATGCCGCCAGGCCCAGCTCCTGGGGACGCAACCGGGCCCCCGCCGCCAGTACTTCGCTGGCGGCCTGGATGTCGTTGCCCCGCGGGCGGACGTTCTCGCCGGCGCTAACCGGGCCACGAAAGCACACCTGATCACCGCGCCGTTCGCAGTCCTCCTGAATGACCACCGCATCGGCGCCCTCGGGCAGCGGCGCTCCGGTGAAAATGCGCGCCGCTTCCCCCGCCAGCAAAGCGACACCGATCTCACCCGCCGCGATACGCTGGGCGACCCGCAGCGAGACCGATGCGTCAACGGCCGCGTCGCCGGCGCGCACCGCGTAGCCATCCATGGAGCTGCTGGCATAGCCGGGGACGTCCATGGGCGAGATCTCGGCATGGGCAAGCACACGCCCCAGGGCCTCGCTCACGGGCACGCTTTCGGTCTCCTCCAGGGGCCGTGCCCGCGCCAGCATGAACTCCAGCGCCTGGTCGACGCTTATCATGCCCGTCGCCTGCATGGGATCCGTACTCACGCCCTGACTGCTGCTCATGTCCTGTTCTCGCGCCTCAACCTGGGGGTCTATTCTCGGGATGTTGTTACGAAAATCGCGCAAACTTGTGTTTGCCGCCAGTTTCGGGTGTTGTGTGCCGCGGGTACGTGCTAACCGCGGACAACACCAACGAATCACGAGATCTGCCATTGTATACGAACCCGAGCCCACATCAGGGAGACGCTCACGGTGCGCGAATAGACGCCGAGCCCAGCGGCGTGCTGATCACTAACCTGGGCACGCCGACGGCGCCCACCGCGGCGGCGGTGCGCCGTTATCTGGCCGAATTTCTTTCCGACCCCCGCGTCGTGGATCTTCCCCGCTGGCTGTGGTGGCCGATTCTGCACGGCGTTATCTTGCGCCTGCGTCCGCGCCGCTCGGCAGCCGCATACCGGGAAATCTGGACCGAAGAAGGCTCTCCCCTGTTGGTCAATGCAAAGCGTCAGGCAGCGGCCCTGCAAGAGGCCCTCGCCCAACGTTACCGGGGCAGTGTCAAAGTCGCCCTGGGGATGCGCTACGGCGAACCGTCCATCGCCGCCGCCCTTGCGAGCTTGCGCAATTGGGGCGCGCGCCGCGTGCTCGTGCTGCCCCTCTATCCTCAGTATTCCGCCACCACCACTGGATCCACTTACGACGCCGTGTTCCAGGCGCTGGCCGCGCAGCAACCCATGCCGGATCTGCGCATCGTCTCCCGCTACTACGACCATCAGGGATACATCGACGCCCTGGCGAACAGTGTGCGTGCCGCCCGGGAAAATAACGGCCCCCAGGCACGCCTGCTGATGTCCTTTCACGGACTGCCCCAGCGTTACTGCGACGCCGGCGATCCTTACTACGACCAATGCCTGGAAACCGCGCGTCTGCTGGCGGCACGCCTCGGAGAGGCTGCGGACAATTGGGCCGTAGCCTTCCAATCCCGGGTTGGACGGGAAAAATGGCTGCAGCCCTACACCGAAGATCTGCTCTGCGATTGGGCGAAATCAGGTGTGCGCGCGGTGCACGTGCTGTGCCCCGGTTTCTCGGCGGATTGTCTGGAAACCCTGGAGGAAATCCGCATCCGGGCCGCCGCCGCGTTTCGATCCTGTGGCGGTGAGTCCCTGCATTACATCCCGGCGCTCAACGATCATCCCGACCACATCAGGGCTCTCACCGATATCGTCGCCGGCCACACGCTGGACTGGCAACAGGCGAATCACAATTGAGCCGCCGCCTGTCTCATCACCTGGCCATCACGACGTGCGCCCTGATAGCTCTCCTGTGGCAGTACCCGTCGAAGGCTGCCGAAGCCGAGTGGGCTCAGTGCGGTAACGTCCTGCAGCTTCCGCCGCGACCGGTGTTTGCCTTTTCACCCAGCGACCCGCAAGCGGTCGAGATGTCCGGTGATGTGGCCAATGTGCAGGAAGGCGGCATATCGAAATTGAGCGGCAATGTCGAGGTGCAGCGCGGAACCCGGCAACTGAAGTCCGACCATCTCGAATACCACGAGGCGGAAGAACTCATCGACGTGCAGGGCAATGTGCAATTCTGGGACGAAGGCACCTACGTCGCCAGCGAGCGGGCGCATCTCGACCTGCGCGCCGAAACCACTGAACTCTACGCGAACGATTACATATTCCTCGATAACCACAGCCGTGGCGAAGCCGCCGAGGCGGTGATCACCAGCAAGAAGCTCATAACCGTCAACGACGCGGACTACACCACGTGCAACCCCGGTTCCAATGCCTGGAAACTCCATGCACAGGAACTCGAGCTCGATTATGCCGAAGACGTAGGCACCGCCCGCGACGTATGGTTCGAGATCAGTGATGTGCCGGTTTTCTGGACGCCTTACGCGACCTTCCCATTGAGCGACAAGCGCAAGTCGGGACTACTGGTGCCCAGGGTGCGCATTTCAAATTCCACCGGATTCGATCTGACGATTCCCTATTACTTCAATATCGCGCCCAACCACGACGCCACCCTGGCAGGTCGCCTGATGACGAATCGCGGCGTACAGCTACAGGGTGAGTACCGTTATCTCACCAGCCGCGGCGGTGGGCTCCTCGCTGGAGAGTACCTGCCCGACGACAAGCAGACCGACGGCTACCGCGGCGCGTTTCGTTTCCAACACGGCGGCTCGTTCGCACCCCGGTGGAACAGTAATATCAATTACAACTGGGTCTCGGACTCGGATTACTTCACGGATCTGGGAACCAACCTCGCCATCGCAAGCCGAAGCTTTCTGGAACAGACCGGCGACGTCAACTACGCGGGAAACGGCTGGAGCGGGCTCGCAAGGGTGCAGGCCTTTCAAACCATCGACGACACCATCGCGCCGGAGAACCGCCCGTACAAACGCCTACCCCAGCTTCGCATTGCGGCGACTGAGAGAAGGCGAAACCGCAAGTTCAATCCGGGAGGCCACGGAGAGTTCGTAAATTTCGACCGCGACAACGGTGTGATCGGCCAACGTGTGGATTTGATGCCGACCCTGAGCTTTCAGCAGCGCGACGCCGCCTGGTTCATCGCACCCAAAGCGGGCTTGCGATTCACCCACTACGACCTGGAAAATACCGCGCCGGCGCAATCCAATAGTCTGACGCGCACAATCCCCACGGCCAGTGTCGACGCCGGCATGTTTTTCGAGCGCGACTGGTCGGTGGGCGATCGCGGCTTGCTGCAAACCCTGGAGCCGCGCCTGTTTTATCTTTACGTGCCTTTCAAGCATCAGGATGACCTGCCAATTTTCGACACGGGGACCTTCGATTTCACTTATGCCCAACTGTTCGCTGAAAACCGCTTCACCGGCGCCGACCGCGTCGGTGACGCAAATCAGTTGAGCATTGCGCTGACCTCGCGTTTGCTTGCCAGCAGCACCGGCGAGGAGTACCTGCGTCTCAACGTCGGTCAAATTCGCTACTTCCGTGACCGCGAGGTGACCCTGCCCGGTACGCCCGTCGAGACATCCAATGCCTCGCCGCTGGTCGTGGATCTCACCGCCACCATCGCTCGCCAATGGCAGTTCAGTACCGGGATCCAATGGGACATCGGCGAGGACCGGATAACAAAGAACAACACGGGCCTGCGCTATCAGCCGGATCCCCTGCGGGTCGTCAACCTCTCATATCGCTTTGCACCCGACAATTTCGAGCAAGCCGATACGTCGATAGCTTGGCCGATTGCCAAAGACTGGCGTTTCGTAGGTCGTTTTGCGTACTCTCTGGCGCAGAACAAGACAGTGGAGGCCTTCGGTGGCATAGAATACGAAAGCTGTTGCTGGGCGTTCCGCACCGTGATACGCCGCTACTTGAGCGGCACCCAGACAGAGAACGCGTTTTTCTTCCAGCTCGAATTCAAGGGGCTGACGGGGACCGGCAGCAGTACGGTG
>JAACFO010000069.1 GCA_009937425.1 Gammaproteobacteria bacterium | reverse complement strand
CCCAGCCCCTGTAGAAAACCCATCCAGAATTGCTGGGTCGACCAGATATTCAAAACTCTGGGAATTCCGACGCGCAGTTTCGACCGCAGTTTGCGATTTGCGCAAGCAGCTTGCGTTTTTTCTTTATGCATGACGGCGCTGAACATCTAATGAAGTAATCCCGGTAGGGCCGTGCTCAGAAATGGAACGTAGGTAATCAGCAGCACGCCCAGACAAAGCAGCAGGAAAAGCGGCGCGACCGCCCGGTAGACTTCGAATACGGACTTTTTGAAACGCGTGGCAGCGAAGAACAAATTCATGCCAACCGGCGGCGTCAGGTAACCGAGTTCCAGGTTGGCGAGAAAAACGAGGCCCAAGTGCACCGGGTTGATACCGAAGGCCTGTCCCAGGGGAACGATGAGCGGCACGAGCACTACGATGGCGGAAAAGATGTCCATGAAACAGCCGACCACCAACAGGACGCCGTTCAGCGCCAGCAAAAACACCCAGGGATTTTCGATGTTATCGGTGACCAGCGTGATCAGCTTACTGGTCATTTGCGCATCCACCAGATAGTTCGTCAGCCCGAGGGCGACTCCCAGAATGAGCAGAATGCCTCCCACCAGAAGTCCGCACTCGGTCATTACACGGGGCACGTCGGAGGAAAGTTTCAAGTCACGGTGCAGGCAGGTTGCGATGACGAAGGCGTAGAGCGCGGTGAGCGCGGCCGACTCGACGGGCGTTGCGATTCCCGAGAACAGCGCGCCGATGGGCACCAGCGGTAAGGCGAGTTCCCATTTCGCAACCCACAATGCCGACCGGGCTTTAATCCAGTCGAATGGCTCCGAGTCCGGCTGTGTGGGTTGCTGCACAACACCCCAGATTGCCACCAGCGCCATCATCAGCAGCGCCGGCAAAACGCCGCCGAGGAAAATTTCCTGCAATTCGACCTTGGCGACGATGGCATAGAGGATTAACGGAAGGGCTGGCATCAGCAGCACACCGGCGGATCCGCCACCGGTGACCAGACCCAGCGCCGTCGCATCCCGGTAGCCCGCGCGCAACAGCAGCGGCATGGTCAATCCACCCAGGGCAAGAATTGTTACGCCGGACGCGCCGGTAAAGCAGGTGAAGAAGGTCGCGGCAAGCACCGTGACGATGGCCGCACCGCCCCGCAGCCGGCCGAGGAAGGCGTCGAATACGGCGAGCAGACGCCGGGGCGCGCCGCTTTCGGCAAGGAAGAATCCGGCCAGGGTGAACAAGGGGATGGTCGGTAGTGATGGATTAACGACTAATGCATAGTGATCCACCGCCAGCGACGCGATGGGCACTTCCTCACCCCACAACAGGATGAGCGCCGCACCGCCGACGGCAACGAATATGGGCGCCCCCAGAAGCGTCGCGACAGCAAGTGCCGCCAGCGCCGGCGCAACCAGATCCGCCGGGTCCATCGGCGCCGTCGCCGCCACGGCAACGACGATGCTTGCCAGCAGTGTGGCAATCGCAAAACCCGTCATCCCGTTTGCGCCATGGCGCAGCAAGCGCACGGTAATGAGGCCGAAACCCAGCGGTTGCACCAGTTCGAACACCCAGGTCGGCACGCCGTATGCGAGGATCGAGCCGGCGTCTATCTCCACCTGGATGAAGCGCAGGCTTGCCACGAACAGAATGGCGCACACGGCGCCGGAAAGGGCGTGGCTTATCAACTTTGCCGCCCCGGCGGCGCGGCCGCTGAGAATTTGCGCGGCGGAGAACGACAGCAGTCTGTTCTCACGGGCAGCGATGGCTGCGCCGATACTCGCCACCGCCAGGGTGAGGTGCTGTACCAGCGTCGTTACGGACTCGATTCCGGTGGAGAAGAACCGCAGCACGACTTCGGCCAACGGCAGCACCACCATCGCGGCAAGAACCAAGGCGAGAAAGACGTTCTCGATGCTGGCGAGTTGCTTGCCGATCCGGGCACATACTCCCCGCAGCGCGATCCCGGCGGGCACGATGGGGCTTTCGATATGTGAAGCGTTCACTGGTGGTTGACCCTGTATTCGGCGAGCAGGCTCTGGACGGTGTCGAAGGTCTCGGCGGGCACCAGGGTTCCGCGAATTCTGGCCATCACCGGCTCCATCATCCGCCGCCATGCCTGCTCGACCTCGGCGGTGGGCTCGTGAACCGTCAGGCCCCGTTTCTGCATCGCTTCGATAGCGCCTTCGTCGAGGCGCGTGCGATGCTCACGCAGAGTCGCTTCGGCTTGCGCGGCCGCCTCGGTGAGGGCGACACGCGCGCGCGGGTGCATGGCATCCCATGTCTTGTTTGACAGGACCGTGGCACCCACTATTGGTACCCAGTTGACCCGCAGCATGTGGGGGGTGCTTCGATAGAACTGGCCAGCCAGTGCCCACACGGGGGCAGCGGGTATTACGTCTACCATGCCGGTTTGCACCGCGGGCAATATGTCCGACATGTCCAGCACGATGGGCCGGTAGCCCATGGATTTCATGATGTTCTCCTGGTCCTTGGTACCGGCCCAGGTGAAGATTTTCGCGCCCAGAAACTCTTCCGGCATGACCCGCGGCCGATCGGAGAAGAACTGCACCCAGCCTCCCATGCCCCATAGAAGTACGCGGTAGCCTTTATTGGCGAAATCGCTTTCCATCTTCGGGCGCATACTCGTCAGCACGTGGTCGAGCTCCGCGAAGTTTCTGTACGTCATCGGCATGAATTGCATCGCTACAACCGTGGGTTCGATTTCCATCAGTCCCACCGTCGTCAGCATGGATGCCTGTAGCTGGCCGATACGCAGTCGGCGTACAGTCTCCGCCTCGGTGCCTTGGGTGCCGTCGGTGTAAATGATGAAGCGCGCGTTGCCGCCCTGTGCGGCCCGCCATTTCTCCCCCATCTCCTGCAGGACACGGTGGTAGACGGACCCCTTGGGGGCCACCGTAGCGAGCTTGATGGTCAGGGGCCGCGCTGCCGTTGCGTTGGCGCAGACAAACAGCAGAGTAAGAAAGCCCGCTGCGTTGATGCACCGGCGTATGAATGTGTAATGGCTGTTGTTCATGATCTTTCACTCCAGAAAGGCATTGTCCGCATGGGCCAGAAGCCAGCGAGCGCGGCGCTGCATGACCAGATTGGCGAGCCGCCATTCGGGATTTGCATCCACCTCGACGACCAGGGCTCGTTGCAGAAGGCGCTCGTACTCGTGCCGGTTCTGCTCGGGAATTGTCACGGCTTCCGCAAACGCCACATAAGGTGCCGCCTGCAGCCCTTCGGATAGTTGGAGGGCGCGTTGAAAGTGTTCGCGGGCGCGATCCGCGGCGCCTTTGCGTAATCCGCTCTGGCTCATTTCGTAACTGATGAGAAAAACGTGGATCGCGCCGCGGTCGAAGGATTCATCGAGCACCAAGGCGCGCTTTATCAAAGCTTCGACGGCGGGCAGATCGGCGACGAGTGCGGGATCATCCTTGGCGAGAGATATTGCCGACGCCCACGCGGCGGCAGTCCAGTAGAGCGATGGGACGTCTTTCCTGGATGTCTTTGCCAGTGCTTTCTGTGGGTCGCGGTAAATCGTTTCGATGAATGCGGGGTGTGCAGCTTCGAGTCCGCGCAATCCGTAATCACGGGCGCGCAGGTACATGTGGCGGGCTCTTGCGCGCTCGGCGTAGGCGAGCTGCACGTCGAAATCCTCGATTTCGTTGGCGGGTTGCTCGATGTACACATAGGCGTACTGGGTAAAGCCGCGGGCGGCCGAAAGCAGCAAGCCCTGGTGATCCGGTACTTCCTGGAGCAGGCCTTCGGTGGTTTTCAGGCCGAAGGGTGACGCCAGGCCAACGAAGGCGACGTCATCGTCGCTTGCGTACGAATCGCTGCTCTCGGCGATGGCATCTGCAAGAGCGTCCACGGCCATGGATTTCAGAGAGCATCCCGATACCAGAACGGCGATGGATATGAACAGAAACGCGGCTGGAGTTTTCATGGCTGTGGACCCGCATCTGAAGTGGCTTGGTATCAAGACTAGGGATCACCGGGTTCCAAGGCCTGAGGGACTGATAATGCTTTCCTGATGCTGGTCTGATGGTGCGTCGCAGCACCTGCCCCTCACCCCAACCCTCTCCCCAAAATGGGGAGAGGGAGACAAGAGAGGAACTCCCTCTCCCCGCTTGCGGGGAGAGGGTTGGGGTGAGGGGGGATCGCACCAAACATGTGCGCAGGCTGGTGCATCGACCCAGATTGGTGCGTAAATCGGCGTCGGGATCGCCGCTAATCCAGTAACGCTGCGGATCCCCCCGTGGCATGTTTTCTGCATCCCTTGTTCAGATCGAAGCACGAAGACAGGGGACAGCAGCGATGAAACAGGTAGTTGCGATTATCAAACCCTTCAAACTCGACGATGTACGCGAGTCTCTGGGGGAGGTTGGCGTGGCCGGGATGACGGTGTGCGAGGTGAAGGGGTTCGGGCGCCAGAAAGGCCACACGGAGCTCTATCGGGGCGCGGAGTACGTGGTGGATTTCGTGCCCAAGATGAAGATCGAGGTGGTGGTCGACGACGATGCCGTGGAACGGGTCATCGAGGCCATCAACAATGCAGCGCGCACTGGAAAGATCGGCGACGGCAAAATATTCGTCAGTACCGTGGAGCAGGCGGTGCGTATCCGGACCGGCGAGACGGGGAGTGAGGCGCTATGAAAATTGCCGGCCATAAGCTTGTCCGCAGATTATCCGGGGGTGCTGTGCTCATGGCGATGCCACTTGCGGGCTTCGCCCAGGATGCCGTCGACTCTGGCGATACCGCCTGGGTTCTGACCTCCACCGCGCTGGTATTGTTCATGACCATACCGGGATTGTCGCTTTTCTATGCGGGACTGGTGCGCAGCAAGAATGCGCTCTCGGTACTGATGCAGTGCTTCGCAATAACCTGCATGGTGTCCATTCTGTGGCTGGTGTATGGCTACAGCCTGGCCTTCAGCGATGGTGGCGGCGCCCAGTGGGCCATCGGCGGGCTTGGTAACGCATTTCTTTCCGGCGTTGGCAGGGATTCGGTCTTCGGTACGATTCCGGAAAGCGTGTTCGTCATGTTCCAGCTCACCTTCGCCATCATCACGCCGGCGCTGGTCGTCGGCGCGTTCGCCGAGCGTATGCGCTTCTCGGCGATGCTGTGCTTCTCCGCCTTGTGGCTTACGTTGGTCTACCTGCCAATCTGCCACTGGGTCTGGGGAGGCGGATGGCTCGGTGAGCTGGGAGTACTCGACTTCGCCGGCGGCACGGTAGTGCACATTACCGCCGGTGTCGGCGCCATCGTCGCGGCCATGGTTCTCGGCAACCGGCGGGGTTTTCCAACCACGGCCATGCCGCCGCACAATCTTTCGCTGACCGTTGCCGGTGCCGGCATGTTGTGGGTGGGCTGGTTTGGCTTCAACGCCGGCAGTGCGGTCACCGCAGGCAGCGACGCCGGCATGGCGATGCTGGTCACCCACATCAGCGCCGCGGCCGGGTCCTTGGCCTGGATGTTCATGGAATGGTGGCGCTACGGTAAGCCCAGCGTGCTCGGCATCGTTACCGGTATGGTGGCGGGACTTGGCACAATTACGCCGGCGTCGGGGTTCGTCGGTCCAGCTGGTGCGCTGGCGATTGGCCTGTCCGCCGGCGTCATCTGCTTTCTCGCTACGGGCTACATCAAGCGTTCATTGAAGATCGATGATTCATTGGATGTTTTTCCCGTGCACGGTGTCGGCGGCATGCTCGGTACTACTCTGACCGGTGTCTTCGTCGCCTCGCAACTCGGTGGCGCGGGTCTGTCCGAGGGCACGAGCATGGGCGGCCAGGTGTTCACCCAGTTGATCGGTGTGGCCGCGACGGTTGCCTGGACCGCGATAGTGACATTCGTGATTCTCAAGGTGGTCGACGCCGTAGTGGGATTGCGCGTCAGCGAGGAAGAAGAAACAGACGGCCTCGATATCAGTCAACACGAAGAGAAGGCCTACAATTCCTGACTCTCGCGCCTCTCTCCCCTGCCGGGGAGAGAGGCGCGGCATCAGTGCGCCGAACTCTCCCGTTCACGCAGACGATCGCACAATTCCCGCATCACCGCGAGACTGGTCTCCGGCCGTTCGCGCAGAATGCCTTCAAACTGCTTTTGTTCGATACACAGGGTGCGCACGTCGCCGGCGGCAACCAGTCGCGCCATGCGCGGCTTCTGACTGATAACGGCCATCTCGCCCACGTATTCGCCGGCCCCGCGCAGGGCGAGTTCCGACTCTTGCCGGCCATTGGTGGTGATGAGCACCCGTACTTTCCCGGAGACGATAACGTAAAGCTCGTCGCCGGGTTCACCTTGCTGCGCAATGACTTCACCATCGACGAACAGGTGCTCATCGGCTATCGCCGCCACCTGCTTCAGTTCCGCAGGCGGCAGATTAGCGAACAGCGGTACGCGCTTGAGGAACAGTATCCGTTCCATCAGCGATAGCGTGCTCAGTGTCTGCATGGGTTTATCTCCGTTTAACGCAGCAGCGGCGGTATCCCGCACTATGGAATTGGGATCCGACTGTGCCAGATGACTGAGTTCGGATTGAATTTCGGGTATGTCGATGCCGTCGGCGGCCAATGCAGCGCAAGCCCGCAACCAGGAGTTCGTGTCTTGCAACGACTGCCGTATTGCCTGCTCGGGAGGCACGTTCCCATAGGCTGCCGAAGAGTCATCGACCGGCTCCCAGAGTCGTATTGCCGGGCGTACGATCTCCCGGTCCGCGATGGAATCCAGTGTCTCCAGCGCATTGGCCCGCTGAAGAGGATCGGTGCTCTTCAGACTGTCGATGGCAACGGCAACCGCCTTATTGTCATCCAACGCACCGATCGCCCGCAGCGCACTGATGGCGTGGCGCTCGGCATTATATTGCAGCGCATCGGCCAGCAACTGCGCGCGAAAGTCGCGTCGAACCAAGGTCACTGCCTGGCGCCACAATCGATGGTAGTGCAATGCTTTTGTTACTCGATTGCGCGCATAGGTGCGGATGCTGTCCGCCTGGGAGTCGACGGGAAGCCCTTCCAGTGCCAGCAGGGCCCCTTCCTCCAGCGCCGGGTCATTGAGTGATTGCATCGTGCGTTCCAGGGCGGGAAGACCGATAGCGCCGATGGATGCGGCGATGGTTTCACGCACCAGGCGATCCTCGTCGCTCAAAGCATTCACCAGCGTCTCAGCACAGCGACTGTCGTCAATGTGTGCAAGCGCGGCCGCTGCCGCTCGCCGCACTACCGGTTCCGCGTCGCCAAGTGCCGCTTCGGCCGGCTCGTAAGCGGCTTTGTCGCCCCATGCGCCCAAGCCTTTGAGTGCCTCGACCCGGCACTGGGTCTCGTCGGCAACGGACATTCTTCGCAGAGTATCCTCGGCCCGGTTGTGGGGACCTGCGGCCAGCAGGGAGACCGCGGCCACGGCGCGAACCGACGCCACCGGGTCGTCGAGCAGGGGCTGTACGTGCGCGGGGAAGTCGGTGCTGCCCTTTGCCAATCGATCCAGGGTAGTAATTGCCTGCACACGCACCTCCGCTTCCGGATCGGCCAGGCATAGAACGACCTTGTCCCAGGCGGATGTTGCGTTCAAGCGTGCAAGCGCCGGCAGAACAGCTATGCGAACGTCGACGTTGCCGTCGGAAAGCGCGTCCTCCAGGGTGGACGCCGCCTCGGGCACGTTCAAATTACTCAGGATGTCCGCTGCCACGCGGCGGACCGCCGGGTCCGGATCCGATAGCCCGGCAATGGCCACGTTCATCGCCGCCGCGTCCTGCTGAAAAGTACTGAAGGGGTCTTCTTCGTTGCTGAACACGTGGGGACGACCCGCGCGCAACGCCTCGACCAGGGCACTCAAATAGGCCTCGCGGGCCCTGAATACGGCGAACAGGGTAAAGCCGGCCACCACTGCGCCAATTATGTACAACTGGTGCCCCGCCATCAGTTGGTTGCTCACCAGCAGCGTGATACCCACGAGCACCACGCCGATCTGCAGGCACACACCACTGACAAACATGCGGGTCTGCTCCCGGCGCACCGGTGGAACAATGTTGAATTGTGCGAACCACGCAGTACGGGTTACCCCGCTTTGCCAGGTCTCATGGAGGAATCGGAAGCCGACGATGGCGATGAAGGTCGAAGATACGGATAACGCGGAAAAGCCGAGAAGATCGAATACCGCCAGAACAAGAAAACCTGCCATGAGACCGAATCGGGCATTGAAACGTGTCGCGACCAATACCGATACCAGCAAGGCTGCGCCGGTAGTGATGCCGCGGAAGACACCGAGGAAGGCGGTCATCTCGTCTTCCACGGGATGATGCATCTCGACGGCTTTCGCAAAAGGGAAAGCCAGGAGAAAGTACAGGATTTGGAACAGCAAAGCGGAGAGCGCAATCCAGCGCATCAGTCGCGATTGACGTACGTATTGAAATCCGGCTTGGAGGTCGTCTCTGACCCGCCCGCCGCGACGTCGGCGAATCCGTCTCATGGATGCGCTTGGGATGGCACCACTGGTGCGGGTAATTATCCGCGTCAGCGCAAATCCAAGCAGCATTGCGGCTGCCCACACCAGCAGCAGGTTTTCCGTTCCCAATTGCTGAACCAGCGGGCCGGTTGCCAAGCCGCCTACGGCAACTCCCAGTATCCCCGCTGCGACGAATAGCGGGAAAAGACGCTTTGCCTGGCGGGTGTCGAAGGAGATGCCGGCTATGCCCCACAACACCAGGCGCATGAATGTGTCGAACAAAAATACCATCACCCAGAGCATCCGGTAGATCCCGTTGAATTCGAGATCCACGAGAAAACGCGCGCCGCCCAGCAGTAGAGCAAGCGCGATGGGCATGAACATATAGAAGCGGATTGGAGGGATGCGCCCCAGCAACGCCGTTATGCCCAGTGTGGTCACGATGGTGACCAGGCCCAGGGTGACATACAGACCGGGGAGGGCATCCGCTCCGACCCGGGACAGAAACAGCGATTCGGCGCTGGAAATGCCGATGGCCGCGCCGGCGGACGGGACGAACATCACCGCCATCATGAGCGCCGCGAGGCGCCCCTCGCCGTCTCGAATGTGCAAAAAGGCCGCCACGCGTGCGCTCACGACGCCAGGCTTGCCCTGGTCAGTGCTGTTCAGACTCCTCTCCTTTTTATTGTATCGAGCGGCGGCGTGGCGGATTATCGCGCTTTCCAGAGGATTCCACGAACTCTACACTGTCACGTCCGGCATTGCGGTTTTCGGGGTCGAAGCCATGGACCAGGGATCCGACGGTTTGCAGCGACTGGGACGCTACTCGGGGGCGGCTGTGCTGTTCGCCGTCGTGGCCTGCTACGGAACCCTGGCCATGGTCAGCCTTTTGTCCCTGGTCGGCATCACCGTGAACATCCATGAAGGCGCCTGGGCGACGGTAATCGTCGTGTTTGCATGGATCGCGGTGCTGGCCATGGGTGTGAACATGCAGCGGCATCGCGGATTCGGTCCCTTCATCATGTCGGATGTCGGTGCAATCCTGGTCAGCTGGGTAATGTTCGTGGACTACAGCCGCATTATGGAGCTGACCGGCTTCGTTTTGATGATCCTTGCGGCATTGTGGGATCGCCAGCTGCGAACGCGCACACCGGCAGCGTCACGGAATCCAGAACAGGAAACAGAATAATGGGCATCATGTCGACACAGGGGTTCGCGGTACCCGAGTTGCTTTGGGATGTAACCGATCTCGCATCGCGACTCGGCGATTCCTCCTTGAAGATCGTGGATGTACGGGCCGGTGAAGACTACGCCATGGGCCATGTCCCCGGCGCACTGCATTTCAGTGTTTACGGCGTAAATACCTTCGACACGGACGAGGCGCCACTGAAATCCTTCACCCGGATGTGGGCTTTTCTGCTTGGACTGCGTGGAATCACCATCGACGACACGATTGTGGTTTACGATGACATCTCGGGGATGTCGGCGGCGCGCGCTTTCTGGTTCCTGGAGTATCTGGGCCATGGGGATGTGCATCTTCTGGACGGCGGTTTCAACGCCTGGCGCGATTCGGGTCAGCCCGTCATGAGGGATGCCGAGGCGCCGAAAGCATCAGCTTTCAAGTTCGAGGCCGTCCGAGAGAGCGTCGCTACCTACCAGGATATGCTCGATGCTATCGATAGCCCCGAAAAAGTAATTCTGGATACCCGCAGTGAAAAAGAATGGCTGGGCATCGATAAGCGCGCAGCCAGGGGTGGCACGATTCCGAGCGCCGTGCACCTGGACTGGGAGAATCACTTGACGGCGAGCGGCAAATTGAAATCGGCCGATGAGTTGCAGGCAATGTTCGATGCCCGCGGTGTTACGGCGGATAAGGAGGTGCTGGCGTTTTGCAACACCGGTTACCGGTCGGCGCACGCATACCTGGTTCTTCGCATGCTCGGGTATTCTCGTGTTCGCAACTACGTGGGATCCTGGCAGGAATGGGGTAACCGTGCATCCTGTCCCGTCGTTGTGCCCGAATCCTGACCCGGCGAAAGAGGTGACGCTATGCCGCGATTGATTGAGGCGCCGACGATTATCGAGTCTGCGGGGAACAAGCCGAAGAGGATTGAAGAGTATGCCGGGCGCGTCAATTCGGCACAGGAGAACGTCAGTGTCGCTCGGATGAAATCTCCCGGCGGATGGCGGGAGCCAGGGCAGCGACCGGAGTTCGAAGAGCTGACGGTGGTCCTGTCGGGAATGCTTCGCGTCGAGTCGGAACGCGGGATCTTCGAGGTGCGTGCCGGTCAGGCCGTGGTGGCGCAGCCAGGGGAGTGGGTACGCTACAGCACGCCCGAGGCCGATGGCGCGGAATACATCGCCGTGTGCCTGCCGGCTTTTTCCCCTGACAGCGTGCACAGGGATGACGAAGATTGATTCGAGCCAGAGGTGACGCTCAGCGGAACATGTCTGTGCCGTAGAGCACGATGAACAGTGGAACCGGCGCGACGGCGACGGCCAATGTGAGCGCGAATCCTGAAAATCGGAACAGTCGGCTCATGCCGGCTAGTAGCGAGATCCCGCCACCACCACCAATCACTGTGTTGCCCGGAATATTCAGAGCGATCGCAACGGCCAGATAGCGGTGCCGGACAAGAAGCGGAACGAATCTTGCCGGCGCATGAGAAAGCAGCAGAGACAGTCTCTGCTCCCTATCCAATGATTCGACGTTCTCGACGAACCGGCTTGCTCTTGTCAAAGACAGATCCTCGAGAAACTTCCGTAGATAAGACTCCGGAATCAATCGTCCGGCGATAAAGCTCAAACTACAACCGATTACGGTAAACAAGTAAACAAGGGGCGCGAGATCGGCCCCAAGAAGTATTATCAGACCCAGGCCGATTTCCACCGAGGGAACAAATGGGATGGCAATCAGTATCGTATAGACGAGAAGCGAAGTGATGACGATCCCACGCACCATGTGTACGTTCTCGGGATTGACTTCCATCTCGAGCTGATGCCAAAGCCAGCGTGCAAACAGATTGACGCAAACAAAAAACGCGATTACGACGGCGATTTTAAAAAGAAGGTGCCAGCGTTGTCGAACTGGGGGGGCGCTGCTCGACATCCGGCTCACACTCTTCCGTCATTTCGAAGTCCGAAACGTCATACTAACCGGATATCTTGTCCGGGAGGAAGAGACTTATTGACGAACCGCTACTTCACCAGCAGTCAGGCTGGCTGTCGGGCAGCTTCTTTGATGAATTTGCCCAGCTCGCGGGTTGTTCGTGCAAGGCGCTGGACGAGGGTTTTCTGGAATGCGCTGTTGAAGCGCATTTGTACGGGGATCGATCCCCACTTGGATATTGGGATCTGGATTTTCATCGCCGACACGTTGTTACGCGCGACAACGGTTGCGGTATGGGATTCGTCGGAGAAGTAAGCAAGCTCACCGACGCAATCACCCTGTGTTAAACTGCAGACCATGCAGTCGTCGAGTTCCACCGCGACTTCACCTGAAACTAACACATAGATCACTTCTTCTTTCGTGCCCTCTTTAACCAGAGAATCTCCAGCGGAAAAATGCTCCCACGTAGCGGTGTCGAGAACCTTTTTCAGTTCGGCCTCGGTAAACTCCTGAAAGAAGTTCAGATCGCTGGCTGCATCGAACTGTTGCTCAGGCGACAGGGCAACGCCCGCACGGGCGACTTGTTGATGAATTGCGGCGAGATCCGCGGACATTTGTTCGCCGGTCTTGTATCGCTCGTCGAGGTCTTTTGCCATCGCCCGTGTGACGATGGCTTCGAGTTCGATGGGAATATCAGCGCGTAGCTCGCGCACTGGTTTTGGATCTTTCGTGGTGATCAAGATTGATAGCGCCGCCAGGCCGGGGGCTTTGAATGGCACATTTCCAGTCAGCAGCTGGTAGAGAATTACTCCAAGGGAATAAATGTCGGATTGTCCGGCTATCGCCTCACCCTTGGCCTGCTCTGGAGACATGTAGGTCGGCGTCCCCACGGTCATGAACGAATCCTCGGAGCGCGTGCTTTTGCGCTCTGCAACACCAAAATCGACGATTTTGACATCGTCATCGACCGTCAGCATGATGTTGTCGGGCTTGATGTCCCGATGGGTTACGTCGTTGCGGTGGGCGTAGTCCAGACCCTGCGCACACTTTTGTACTATGCGGATGACGCTTTCCATGGGAAGCAGGGCGTCGGGCTTGCAGTATGGACCGAGAGTGCGAAGACCCTCCACGTATTCCATCGCAATATAAGGTCGCCCCTTATAGTTTCCGGCGTCGTAAATACGCAGAATGTTCGGGTGATCGAGTGCGCCGACGACCTGGGCCTCGTTGAGGAACATTTTCTGCGCCACTTCACTGCCGAACTCGACTTCGCTGGTCGTGTATACCTTGACGGCCACCTTGCGATCGATGACCGGGTCGTGACCCATGTAAACGGTTCCCATGCCACCGCGCCCGGCGACGCCGAGGATCGTGTATTTACCTAATTTTTTGTGGCTTTCCGACAAGATTGATTCCCCACGACCGAGGTCAGGCGATAGTTTCCCAAGTGAGCGTAGGTCAGGGATCGTGGGCTCACAAGCGGTCTGAGTGGCCATACCGACAGTCGAACCGACCATTACGTTGGTACATGTGACCTGGTTCGCATCTTCTTTGTTCACCTCCTGAGGCCGTAGGCCGATTCCCCTATATTCTAAGGAGCTTAATTACCCGAATTTCCCCTTCTGGCCGACGGCAATGGCGAGACCATGGCATCGAAATCTTCCGAACTGAAGCTATCCCAGACTAGTGAGCAGGGCCCTGCCGCCGATGCTCCGCGTGAACGACGCGCGCACAAGCGTTACGCCCTCGACCTGGTCGGCGGATTGAGCAGGGACGGCAAACTGTTCTCCGACTGCCGGGTACGCGATTTCTGTGCCGACGGCATGATGTTGGTGCTCAACGACAGCTCCGCAGATGAACCCGCCATCGGCGGCACGACCGTTACCGTAGGCGAGAGTCTGGTACTGCGATTCACCGCAAGCTTGAACGGTGAACAACAAGAGCACCTGGCGCGTGTGCGGGCGGAGAGAACCTCGAGCAATATCGTCGGCGTTTCTTTCGATGGGGAAAACGCGGACGCGGTCTGGCAGCTGAGGCAAGTTGTGCGGCAGCTCAAGGATGGCCTGCGCAAGAATCGGGATAAGGACCGACGCGCCCGCGCACCAGGTGCGCCAATGGCGGTTGAGCAAGCCTTGAACGCCGGCCAGATGCTGGATGTGGCGAAAGAACAGACCGAGCAGTATCTGCTCGCGGGTCTGGAGGGCCTGTTCACGGAAGCTGAAAACAGGCTTATCGCGAGCACCACCGGAGGCGGCAGCGATTCCAATCAGACGAATAGCATGGACGCGATGAAGGAGATCCAGGATATCAAGGTTTCCGTCGAAGCCGCTTATCTGGAAGCTGTCGGGCGCGAGTTCGATGCAATGGTCAATCCGGGCAGCGTAAAGGAGCCGGAAGAGTCACCCGGAGAGCAGGAGCTTGCACTTGTCGATACCGGAAGTTTCGATGATTGGCTGACGACGAAGAACATCATTTCGGCGGCTGAAGCTGATCTAAAGGAAGTACAGTACGAACTCGAGCAAAGACTCACGCATCTGGTTCGCTCGTCCATCGATGAAGAGAATAACCCTATCGGGTTGGCGCAATTGTGTCTGACCTTCCACGATGCCGTACAAGGGTTGGGGGCGTCGGGATATGCCCGCAGGACGATACTCGAGGCATTCGAGCACTCCATCGTAAAGCGCCTGGGTGAATTCTATGGCGATTTGAACGTCATGTTCGCCAACGGTGGTGTTCTGCCGTCGGTCGAGCGCGGCAAGCACGTGATCAAGGCGGCGGAAAGAAAAAGCAAGACGCCGAAGGACAAGCCGGCCGAACCGCAGCCCGAGTCTGCGGTTGCCGACGATAACCCGGATCAAGATTCCACGGTTAGCGCCGAGACCGTCAGCCGCACGCCAACCATGTTGCCGCCCCTGAAGTTGGGCACAGCCTTCCACGCCGCCGGCAACCTGCTCGCCATGCAACGTGATGCCGCCGCGCAGGGTGGGTCGGCTCCCGGGGATTCCGTGCAGGGGCTTACAAACTGGACGCCGGCTCAACCCACGTTGGAGCAGCAGAAAGACCTGCTCGACAGCTTGTCGATTCTGCAACGCTCAACGAGGTTCACCGAGTCCTCCGATGGTGGTCCGCTGGAGCTGAATCAAAAACTGACAGCCACTTGGCGCTCCGCCGGACTGGAAGCCGGCCCCGACCATCATATGATGCTCGACATCGTGTCGAATCTCATCGACGCGATAATGGACGATCCCTTTGTCAGCGACGAGATCAAGGTGCGCGTTCGGCGCCTGGCCGTGCCAATTCTGAAAGTTGCATTCCAGGATCCGACCTTCTTCGAAGATCAGATGCATCCCGCCCGCCAGGTGTTGGACAATCTCGGTCGCCTGGACCCTGAGTCCACCGAACGATTTACCGAGATCGTCGATCCAGTGGTCAACGGAATTGTTCAGGACTATGAAGACGACCCCGCGGTTTTCACGCGCGCGCTTTCTTCTCTAAAGCTGGTTGTTTCGAAGCAACGGAGAACATTCCAGGAGAATCTGGAGGGTCTGGTCACCGAGCGGGAGAAGCAGCAAGAGTTCGTAAAGGCGCGCCAGAAAGATCCGAAACAACCCGGCGGGTCACAGCCAAAGGAGTCGCCCGTCTCTGCGCAGCCCCAAGGAGCAGGTGGGGACGCTGAATGGGAAAGCTGGCTCAACGAAGCACGTGGATGCAAACCAGGCGATGTTCTGTCCATCGAAGAGCAGCAGGGCAGGCGCAAGAAGCTTTCCCTCGCGTGGGTAAGCGAGGATAAGGGTACCTTCGTGCTGGTGGACTCACTTGGCAACAAAGCGATGTCTTTGACCACGCAAGAGCTCGCCATGCACATGAAACGCGGATCCGCCGTTGCCGAAGATATCGCGAACATGGCGCTTACGGACCGGGGTACCTATCGCATGCTGCGGTCACTCCACGAGCAACTGGCCAGGAAGGCGAGCCATGATCCGTTAACGGATTTACTGACACGCAAGGAATTCGAGGGCCAGCTCGACGAGTTGATCACCGATGCCGTGCGCAGCGCATCATGCCACGTGATGTACGCCTTCGACGTGGAAGGGCTCCAGGGCATTGTAGAGAAGGCCGGGAAAAAGGTTGGCGCGCAGTTACTCAAGAAGCTCGCCCGGCTACTGGAGAAACAGGTTGCGCGCCGCGGCGCAGTTGCGCGAATCGGTGCGAACCGATTCGGTGTTCTGCTCAAAAATGCCGGCATGGATGAGGGACGAGAGACCGCCGAGCGCCAAAGGGAAGTCATTGCCAAGGTTCGTTGCATGTGGAAAGGAGAGGCTTTTCCCCTGGCTGCGAGCGTAGGAATACTCGAAGTTACCGACATGAGCGAAGGCGTGGACGCTACCATGAAGGCCGTGGAATCCGCCCTGGAGAGGGCGGCCAAGGCAGGCGGCGATCGCATTGAATTGACCGGTACCGTTCACGATCCCATCGCGGCCCAGGGCCTGCAAGGTGCTGGGAAAACGACAGTGCTGGACATGTTGAACATGGACAGTCTCAAGCTGCGCTGTCAGCGAGTCGTGCCGCTGGCGGAAGATGGCGACGTGTTGCCGCATTACGAAATTCTGCTGGGGGTCCAGAAAGAAGAGGGGTTGGTTACGCTGCCATCGGATTTTATTCGCGCCGCGGAGCGCAGTCACGAGATGCAGAGGGTGGATCGCTGGGTCATCAAAACCGCCTTCAACTGGATCAGCGAGCACCAGGACAAGGTCGATGCCGCGGATGGTTTCTCCATCAATCTATCATCGAATTCCTTGAGCGACGATGGTGTGCTCGAGTTCGTTCTGTTGCAATTCTCGGAGACCGAGGTGCCGCCCTCAAAGATAATCTTCGAATTTCCCGAGTCCGCTGCGACTGCCAACGTGTCGTTGACGACGGACTTCGTTACGACGCTGAAGTCTTATGGGTGCCGATTTGCCATTGACGATTTTGGCATGGCCGACTCATCGTTCTCCTATTTGAATTCTCTCGCCGTCGATTTCGTCAAAATCGATGGAAAGCTGGTTGTCGATATTCTGGCCAGCGCAAAGGACCTGGCGGTAGTCAGGTCGATCAACGAGATTGGACACCTGCTTGGAAAGCAGACCATCGCCGAGTTCGTCGAAAACGACGACATACTTGCGCGCGTTCGCGATCTGGGTGTCGATTACGCCCAGGGCTTTGGAATTGAAAAACCAGTCCTGCTCGAATCCCTGTGAAATTTCTGGTGGCGTGACTAAAATCGGTAGCTGAATTCGAGCATGTGCATTTCCACGCCCCGGTTGTCGACGCCATGAATGCCGCCGTCGGACCAATGCTGGAGCCGGTAGCCCAGACCGAAATGTTCAAAGACCCGGTAATTCACGCCGAGATCGAGGATGAATTGCAACGGCCCGCCGAAGTCATCGGTGGTTCCGTACTGCCACTTGCTGAATAGCGCCGCTCCGACCCCGGCTTCGAATGAAAAGCCGTTGCCGGTGTCGCCAATGGCCAGGGTCGGAACGAGCGTTCCAACGGCACCGGTTTCTCCCTGTCCATGCAGGGCGCCCACGCTCGCGTTCATGCGCGCGCCAATATCCCAGCCCGGCGTGAACTCCCATGCAAAGGGCGAACGCCAACTCCAGAATATATCGACGCGATCGAAGGCTCCGGCCTTGTCGGTGACGGCGTTGGTGCCGTAGCGGGCACCAATGGCGATCAGAGTCATGGGGATCTTGGCCGTGTTTTCAGCATTGCACGGGTTGACCGGAAGTGCGCTTGTTGCCAACGTCAGCAAGTACAGCGTAACCGTGTATGCACGCGCACGGTTCATTTGGACTTGGAATACGCCTGCACACTACGCTCGGCAAACGCTTTCCATGCCTCCCGGTCCAGATTCACCGCTGCCAGGGCCTGCAGGAGTGTCGTGTACCGGCCCTGCTGTTTGATGGTCCCATAAAGCGCTGCCAGTTGGTCGTGTTCGTGGAGATAAACGAGCAGCATCCGTATCAACGCGAGTTGCTCCGCCGTCACCTCGGAGCAGTCGCAGACGCCTGCGAACACGTCGTACCCGAGATCCTCGTCGGGAGCTATGAGTTCCATGCGTGCGTCGAGCATCGGTGTCAGCCGATCCGCATCCTGGTCGGTGCTTTCATACAGAATTGCCATCGCTTCTTCGAACCAGCGCGGTGCCTGCGGATTATCGTCCTGAAAGAGCGCGTGCATGAGTCCATGCAGAATCCCGCCATCGCCGTTCGCCGAGATTGCAAGAATTAGTCTGTCTTTCCGATGATAGAAGCCGGAAGGGGGTATCTCCGAAGAGGGAACTTCTGGATACAAGAGCTTCGTGAGGCGTTGAAGCCCGGACGAATCCTCGCCGAGGATTACGAGAATTCGCCGCGTTTCGAGATCCGGGAAATAACGCCGGCGAAACTGCGCGTCCATGTCGGAAATGCGTTGGCCCTGGCGGATCGTTTCTTCCATGGAACCTGGCGCCGCGATGACGAAGTGCCCGAAGGTGGCCACGGACATCCGCGGCGTCAGCCTGCTTCGGACGTCCGCAACAATGGTCGCGGCGTCTTCTCCCTGTGATCCGGGGAATGCGGCGGGAAACTTCGAGGCATCGAAGACCTTGCGCTCACCGGTGCCAGCGACAGCGGAAATGACCCAAGCGAGCATGACGAGGGAAACAATTGATGCCTTACAACGCACGGCTCAAATCCAACGGCGTACGCTCGCCTTATAACGGCTGTATTCGTCCGGGAACTTGCGCTGCAGATAATGCTCCTCGTGGCGCACGGCCGTCGTGTAAACGATTGCGAGCACGATGGGCACCAGGATGATAACCCACCAGTTTGCGAGACCAACTCCGATGGCGATCTGAAGCAACGCCATCCCTACGTACATGGGATTACGGGTAATACGATAGATGCCCGTGGAGATAATCTGCGGAGTGGATTCCCAGGGTTTCGGGTCCTGGCCCGTTTTCCGGAACAGACCGATGGCGCCACCTGCAAAAACGAGCCCGAGCACTGCCGCAGCTACCCCGGCAGCAATCCGGAGGCCCGGGGATATCCCGATGGGTAGAGGCATCATGAACGCATGCAGGATGACGCCGACAATTATGCCTCCCAGGTAAACGAGCGGTGGGGCAACTCTTACTGCCGCGCCATCCTTTTTGCTGTCCTCCATGAGTGGAGTATGCCATCGCTGACGACATGAAACTTGCTATGGAAGAACTTCTGCGGATCCACTCGCGGCACGCTACCCCCGGGTCCGGATCCCCGCATGGCAGGTCCCGTTGCCCAACGCCGGAAACCGTCGACCCTCCTCGCCACACAGGGCCGTCAGGAGTACCCTGACTATCTGGAACGTATACGGGCTCGGAACCATGAGGTACCTGGCGATTGGAAGCCTGGCGCTGCTGCTGGCTGGCGCATACGCCGTCGGGCAGGAGACACCGCGAGCCAATGTCCTGTTGCTCGAGGTCAACGGGCCCATCGGGCCCGCTGTCAGCGACTTCATTGAGCGTGGTATCGAGCGCGCCGTGGCCGACGGCAACCAGGCCGTAATTCTCGAGATGGACACGCCGGGCGGTCTCGATACGTCCATGCGTGTCATCATCAAGTCGATCCTTGCTTCGCCGGTTCCCGTAATCGTTTACGTGGCTCCCAGTGGCGCGCGGGCAGCCAGCGCCGGTACCTATATCCTGTATGCCAGTCACTATGCCGCAATGGCGCCCGCTACCAACCTGGGCGCCGCGACCCCTGTCCCCATCGGTCCCGGCATGACGCCGCCGGGAGACGACGGGGGGAGTCCCGGCAAGAAGGATTCCGAGGAGACGGGAGAAGGGGACACCGAGCCGGTGTCCCCGCAGCAGGCCATGGCGCGAAAAGTCGTCAACGACGCCGTGGCCTACATAAAGGGTCTTGCGGAGCTGCGCGGTCGCAACGCGGAGTGGGCCGAGCAGGCGGTGCGCGTTGGTGCGAGCCTGAGCGCCGAGGAGGCGTTGGCGCAGAATGTCATCGATGCGATAGCACTGGATATCGACGATCTACTGGTGAAGCTCGACGGGCGCAAGATTTTTATCAGGGATGCGGAACTCACCCTCGATACGGATGGCTGGACGATCGAAACCGTGGAGCCGGACTGGCGAAGCCAACTGCTTGCAGTGCTCACCAACCCGAATGTTGCCTACATTCTCATGTTGCTCGGAATTTACGGACTCATCTTCGAGCTCTACAATCCTGGCGCTCTCATTCCGGGAATCGTCGGCGCCATCTCCCTGGTGCTCGCGCTCTACGCGTTTCACGTGCTGCCGGTGAACTATGCCGGCGTTGTCCTCATTCTGATCGGTGTCGCGCTCATTGTGACCGAGCTTTTTCTCCCGAGCTTCGGCGTAATCGGGATTGGTGGCGTGGCGGCCTTCATCATCGGCTCGATTATTCTCATGGAAACCGATGTCGAGGGCTACGCGGTATCGATGCACCTGGTGATCACGGTGGCGGTCGTGGCGGCAGCCCTTTTCAGCGCCACCGTGCTACTCGCGGTTCGTCAGCGTAAACGTCCCATTGTTTCGGGCCGCGAGGAAATGATCGGCGCCATGGCGGAGGCACTCGAGTCCTTTTCGGAATCCGGCCAGGTCAGGGCCCACGGGGAGATCTGGTCGGCGCGCGCAAGCCAGCCGGTCGCGTTGGGACAGAGCCTGCGCATCAGGAATGTCGACGGTTTGACTCTCGAAGTCGAGCCAGTTCGAGAGGAGAAATGACATGACACTCGTACTCTACGGAATCATCG
>JAACFO010000068.1 GCA_009937425.1 Gammaproteobacteria bacterium | reverse complement strand
TCCCCTCTCCCCGCTTGCGGGGAGAGGGCTAGGGTGAGGGGTGCTCCCAGTCACTCCAGCGTCTGAAACAGCCGCAACATGAGTTTGGTGCGTGGCTCCAGGGACGAGTAGTAGATATGTTCGTAGTCTGAATGGGCGCCGTAACCGTCGGCGCCCAGTCCGTCGAGGGTTGGTACGCCGAGGGCGGCGGTGAAGTTTCCGTCGCTGCCGCCACCGGTCTTCACAACGTCTTCGAGGACGAATCCGATGTCAACGGCGAGCGCTTTGGCGTGCTCGAAAAGCGCGGCGATTTTGTCATCCTTGTTATACGCCGGGCGATTCATGCCGCCGGTGACTTCCAACGTAGTATCCGGATCGAATGCCGTGAGCCCTAGAATCCGTTCACACATCTCCTCGGCGCTGGCTTCATCGGGTACGCGCAGATCCACGTGGACGCGGCAGTGTGCCGGTACCACGTTAATACCGGTGCCGCCCTCGATCACGCCGGCGTTGAGTGTGATGCCGCGTTCATAGTCCGTCATTTCTTCGAGCCTGAGAATCTGCTTTGCCATTTCTTTGATGGCGCTGCGTCCGTCCTCGTGGCGAGCGCCGGCGTGGGCGGGACGGCCCTTCACCGTCAAATGGAAATCGGCAACGCCTTTTCGTGATGTAACGATCTTGCCGCCCTCGCGGGCAGGCTCGGTGACCAGCACGTACTTGTTGTTGAGCGCTTCGCGTTCGATGATCTCCCGGGAGGTGGGGCTGCCTACTTCCTCCTCGGGGATATACAAGAAGGTGATCGGTAGTGGCGTTTCGACGCCCATGCGCACTAAGTGGCGGTAAGCGTAGTAGGCGAGATAGGCGCCGCCCTTCATGTCGTAGATGCCGGGGCCATAGACGCGATCCTCTTCCCGGCGAACGGGCAGGATGTCATCGATGCTACCTAAGGGATGCACCGTATCGATGTGGCTGAGCACCAGAATGCCCGGCCCGTCCCCGCCCCAGGGTGTGCGCGCCTTCAGAAGATCGCCGAATCCGTCTATGCCGGGGATGCGTTCCACGTGGGCACCGATAGCGCCCATGTCGTGCTGAACGCGATCCGCCATGCGATTCACCGCCGCGGCGTCGTGGGACGGCGACTCGATGCCGACCCACTCGAGAACGCCGGTGAGGATCTCTTCGGCGTCGATGTGCGGCACGTTGGAGTCGTTGCGATTGCTCTTATCGTTCATGGGTGAAGGGCTTATTCAGCTGTTACTTTTGATGAAGGGATAGATGCGCGTAATGTCAGCGTTCGGCGACTGATCGAGAAAGCGTCGCCAGATCTCTGCGACTGCTCCACTGATCGGATCCGCGCTGCCGGTTTCGGCCACTCCCTGGCGATAAAGACCGAGATCTTTGTTCATCTGACCGCACTTGAAGCCCGCATCATAGGTCTCGGTGAGAATGCGATTAACGAACTTGTCCGAGGTGGCCGTGTTGCGCCCCGTGGATGCGTTGAGCACATCGAGCATGGTTGCCATGTCCAGGCCCTGGCTGGCGCCGAAGGCGATGGCTTCGCTGGTCGCCGCCATGGCGGTGCCGGAGAGGAAGTTGTTCAGAATCTTCATGGCTTGGCCCTGACCGGGTTCGGTGCCCACGTGGAAGATGTTCCCGGTAAAGCCCTCCAGCATCGGGCGCAGCTCCTCGAGGCTCACAGCGGGTCCCGAGACCATGATCGACACGGTGCCGGCCCGGGCACCTGCCATGCCCCCGGAAACCGGTGCATCGACGTACTCGATTCCGGCGGCCGCCAATTTCCCGTGGATGCGGCGTGCCGGGGCGATGCCGATGGTGGAGGTATCGACGACACGCTTTGTGAGCAGGCCAGGCGCGGCAATGATGGCGTCGCTGACCGCGTCCACGACGGCGCTGTCAGGCAGGCTCAGTAATACGGTGTGCACCTGGGCCACGATTTCCGCTACCGATTCCGCGACGCTTGCCTGCTCCGGCGCCCGCTCCCGGGTGCCGGCGGCGTCGTGAGCGATCAAAGGCCACCCCGCCTCGGCGAGGTTGGCCGCCATGGGCGCACCCATGTTTCCAAGTCCGATGAATCCGATGGCATTCTCGTTCATGTGCTCGTAGTCTCCCGCCGATATCGATTCAATTTCCCATCCTCCTCTGCGGAGCAGTTGGGTGCATAATGATGCCATCCAGGGCGGACGACAAATCATGGGTGAACAAATGCAGCTGCGCGCGGCGAACAGCGACGACCTGGCGGCCATGGTGGCACTGCTGGCCGCCGAAGGCTTGCCGGAGGCCGGCGTCGCCGAGGGTATCATGCATTTTCATGTGCTGGACGATGGACGGAGGGTGATCGCCACCGCCGGTATCGAGCCCTACGGGTCATCGGCGTTGCTACGTTCCGTGGTGGTGGCACCGGCCAGCCGTCGCCGGGGACTGGCCCGTCAGCTTACCGAGCACATGCAGCAATATGCCCGAGAGCGCGGGATCGCGTCGCTGTATTTGCTCACCATGGACGCGGAGGCGTTCTTCGCCGCTCTCGGATTTACGCCCGTATCCAGGGACGACGCGCCGGAGGAAATCCGGCAATCTCATCAGTACCGCGAGCAATGTCCCGACTCTGCCATTCTCATGCACAAGGCCGTATGACGGAGTCCAATGCCTCGATGACCGGTTCCATCGTTGTCCTCAACCCCAATTCCAGCCAGTCTGTTACCGACGCCCTCAGCGAGGCCCTGGAGCCGTTGCGTTTTCCCACCGGCCCCGCCATCCGCTGCGCGACCCTGGCACAAGGCCCGCCGGCCATCGAGAGCGACGAGCAGGTGGCGGCGGTCGCCGAGCCCGTGTGCGATTTTGTTCGCGAGCACGAGGATGATTCCGGCGCCTTCGTGATCGCGTGCTTCAGCGATCCGGGTTTGCGCCAGGCCCGCGAGGCGTGCGTGCGGCCGGTGTTCGGCATGGCGGAAAGTGGTCTGCTGACGGCACTGGCTCGGGGCCGGCGTTTTGGCGTCATCTCCATCCTGGAATCCTCATTGGCGAGGCATCTGAGTTACATTCGCGAGCTGGGGATAGAGACCCGACTGGCAGGCGATTTGCCCCTCGGTCTCGGTGTGCTCGAGTTGCAGGATCACACCGTTGCGTTGGATCGTATGACCACTGTCGGGGCGCGTCTGCGCGACGAGCACGACGCCGACGTGGTCGTCATGGGATGCGCGGGCATGGCGGCGTTGCGCAACCCCCTGGAGGAGAAGCTCGGCATTCCCGTTATCGAGCCGGTCCAGGCGGCAGTCAGCATGGCCATGGGAGCGGTGGCTCTCGGTTGAGCATTGAACAGGAACAGGAGCAGTCAGTGAGCAAAGAGTTCAAGAGTATGAGCAATGTCGATGGACGCATCACACCTACGGCAGAGGCGTGCGTGCCGGTGCTCGATCGTGGCTTTCTTTACGGCGATTCCATTTACGAAGTTTTCCGCACCTACTCGGGCGTTCCGCTTTTTTACCAGCAGCACTGGGAAAGGCTGGAGAATTCGGCGCGGCTCATTCAAATGCACATCACCCAGGGACGTGACGAGATAACAGAGCAGATTCGACGTACCGTTCACTCGACATCCGCCGGGGAACTCTCAAAAGAAGTCTATGTTCGCTACGTGATAACCCGCGGGGAGGGCCCTGTCGATCTTTATCCGAATCCGGAATTGAAAACCCGTTACGTCATTATCGTAAACGCGGTCCCCCAGTGGTCACCGGAATTTTACCGCGTTGGCATGAAGGCGGCGGTTCCGACGGTACGGCGCAATCCCACCGACGCATTGGATCCGAACATCAAGGGTGGGAACTATCTCAACAATGTTATTGCCATCACCCAGGCGCGGGAACTGGGCGCCGACGAGAGCATCATTCTCAATCGCGACGGTTATGTCACGGAAGCATCCAACAGCAATGTATGTTTTGTCCTCGATGGCGAAGTGGTCACACCCGGCGGTGCATCCGGCAATCTTCGCGGCATCACCAAGAAAGCGGCTCGGGAGGCATGTGCAGCGCACGGACTCGCCGTCAAGGACCGCGACGTGCATGCAACGGACCTCACAAAGACCACCGAGTGCTTCGTGACCAGCGCTACCCGGGAAGTCATGCCCATCATCAGTCTGCGCCTCGATGACGGAGACGTGGTCGAGTATCCCGCCGGTGGCGGCGAGATTACCCGCAAGGTGGCCCAGTTTTACCGTGAGTACATGGAAGAACACGTCAGGCAGAACGCCGGGTTCAGCCTGTGGTGACGGTTGCCCGTGTATTCAGCATTTCTGCCAAACCATGGTCATGCCCATGGGAGGTCTTGCCTGCGTATGCTCGAGGTCCACGCAGAATTCAGCAATGTTGTAGCCGAACTCGGTGAAGTGCCTGAGCACAAAGCCTGTGTTGATGGCCGCCATCATGGTGTCAGCCAGGGTGTGTTGAAACGAGTAGTGGGGGCTCGATTTGTACTTCGCGCCTTCGTAGTAATCGAGTCCCGTCGTCTCCACCCAGGGATCTTCTTTGAAGTATGAATACTTGAGGTAGGACGGATCGCCTCCCTCTCCCTCTTCATACATCATGAGCACCGGATGGGTTTCCTCGATGAAAACGTATCCACCCGGCCGTGTCAGTCGCTCGAGCACGTCGAAAAAACCATCGAGGTCCGGCATCCAGCCGATGACTCCGATTGTTGTCACAACCACGTCATAGGGGCCGCTTTTGTTCGCCGGGATATCGTAGATATCAGTTATCACGAATTCCACATCTGTGTGCCCCGACACTTGCGCGAGCTCACGGGCCTGCTCGATGAAGGCCGCCGATGCATCGAATCCCACGCAGGGGCCGGCGCCGAGATTCTTGAGCGACAATAATTCCCGGCCATTGTTGCAGCAAAGCTGAGCGACGGATTTACCCTGAAATCCAATTTCATTCAGGCGATGGAGACAATGGTCCTCCAGGGTGCTGTATCCGGGTTTCGAGAATGCCTCCAGCAGCCGCGCCTGGTTGATCTTCTCGTGCACCGGCGCGGCCTCGTCCCAGGCTGCACGGTTCGCATCCGTGAACTCGCGCCGTTGCTTGTGAGAATAGTGTCTGCCCATGATTCGACTATCCGGATATACCGTGCAGTTTACCAGGCCGGTTAAGCTGGGTGCTGGTCCTATCAATTTTCAATACAAGGCATTAGTTTAGCGGCTGAGGCCCATCGACTGGGAGAGCTTGCATGTCCGACCCCTACGCGGCATTGAGGAGTCATTTTCAATGCGTGGATTAACAGACAAAGTCGCGCTGGTAACGGGCGCCGGCGGCGGGATCGGTGCCGCCATCTGTAAGCGCCTGGCGGAGGAGGGCTGCCATGTGGCGCTCTTCGATCGCGATGCCGACGCGGCCCGCGCCGCCGGCAGAGAATTGCAGCCCCTGGGCCGGCGGATATCCACCCACGTGGTCGACATCACCGACTACCACGGGGTAAGCGACGCGGTGGCGTCGATTTCGGCCGATGAGGGCGGCGTCGACATTCTGGTCAACAATGCAGGGATGGACCGCTTCGCAAATTTTCTCGATACCGAGCCGGAGCTGTGGGATGCGATCATCGACATCAACTTGCGCGGCACGTTGAACATGCACCACGTGGTATTGCCTGGTATGCGCGATAGAGGTTGGGGCAGGGTCGTAAACATTGCGTCCGACGCCGCCCGGGTGGGCTCCTCCATGGAAGCGGTCTACTCCGCCTGCAAAGGCGGCATCGTCTCATTTACCAAGAGTGTTGCCAGGGAGCTTGCACGCTCGGGTGTTCGTTTGAATGTGGTCTGCCCCGGCCCCACCGATACGCCGCTTCTGGCACAGTTCCTGGAAGGCGGAGAGGACGGGGGCAAGATTGTGAAGGCGCTGGAGCGTGCCGTCCCCATGAAACGTATCGGCCGACCCGAGGACATTCCCGGCATCGTCGCGTTCCTGGTCAGCGACGATGCCGAATACATCACCGGGCAGGTGATAAGTGTTTCCGGTGGATTGACGATGCACGGCTAAACGGTTCGCGTCGCCTGCTGGGGTGATCCGCCTCCAGGCGCGGGCCAGTCAGAAGCGAAGTCCAGCGTCACGCGATACCAGTCCAGTCGTCGTGTGAGATACATGATCGTGGCAAGAATAGCGAACAGCGCCACGGCGCCAATGAGCATGGCGTATTGCTCGGCGCGCAAGGTCACGTAAAGGAAGGTGTAAAGGCCGGCGAGCAGCGCGAGCATGGTCAGGACATGGGAGCGCTTCTCGAGAATACTCGCACTGTATCCCACCACCAGGGCTGTCGACGCCGCCGCGCTCACCGCGTAGGCCAGCCCGAAGCCCGTATGCTCGGACAGCGACAGCAGTAAGAGATAGAAGAGACAGTTGGCAAAACCCACGAGCAAGTATTGAAACGGGTGCAGACGAAGATTTCCGAATACTTCGAACATGAAATAGGCGAGAAAGCTGAGTCCGATGAACAGAATCGCATACTTCGCCGCGCGCGTGGATTTCTGATAGGTACTGACCGGAACGAAGAGATTGACGCCGAATGCAGAGTTGGCGATGCGTTTTGCCGGGACTTTTCCGTCGATCCACTCGCCCGGATAGTTCCGCCCCAGGTGTAATACTTTCCACTCGGCGCTGAAGCCTTTGGCGTCGATATCGCGCCGTTCCGGCAGGTATGCGCCCACGAAGCTCGGTGACGGCCACGGGGATGTCAAGAGTACTTCGGTACGGTCGCCAACGGGCAAGAAGGCGAGTTTCTCGGTGCCGCTCAGCTTGAGATCGAAGTCAAACTGAATTTCCGACGGCTCGGCTGTCTTTCCAAGGTCTGCGACGGGCACGAAGACTTGCGGATCGAAACCGCGCACTTTCACTCCGCCAGGTTCGAATGTGCCGTCACCCATGTTCGAGCGCAGGGACATGGGATTTTTGACGCCCCGGGCATCGGCAATGGCTACCGACAGGTAGGCCTCGTCCCAGTCCACTTCCTGCGGGTTGATGCCCAGCCTGGCGATGTCGGGAGGCGCGAATCGGCCGCTGAGCTTCAGATCAGCGGTATAAACGGGGACCTGGTAGATACCCCGATAGCGTGTTTCCGTATCCAGTTGACCGCGTATGTTCACCTGTTCCGGCAAGAAGTGCGCCAGGGACTGGCGGACCCGCTCGATACCCTTGTCGTCGGTGTAGGCCACGCGATAGGGCAGTGTCAACACGGGCCCGCCGATGGTTTGTTCGCGCCCCCAGGCATTCATGATGTCCTGCTTGGCGGTGAAATAGAGATGGTTGCGCTCGTAGATGACGCTCTCGATCATGCCCATGGGTATGAGCAGGAGTAGAACCAGAAAGCCGATGAAAAGCAGCTTAACTGTGACCGACGCGCGCAGGCGCTGTAAGAGCTCGGACATTGACTGACCCTCGCAATCTTCGACTGGCATTATTAAAGACTGCGCGTATGGCGCCAAAGGGGCGAGAATATTGCGAAAAGTGGCGTGGACGGTGGATTCAGCCGGATTCGGTACCGGGCTCGCGCCGCTCGGGTTCCAACTCGGCGATCAGAAGAGTCCGTCATCTGATACCCAATCCCGGTGAAATCGCAACTGTACGCATTGCGATGGGGGAGCATGATAAGATGTTTCGAACAAATTGCACCAAGTTGAGAGCGTGAGTGAGCGCTATGAACCCTATCGTCACGATTCTCGATGCCAGTTGGCGCGACGACGCCGATATACGTGAGGAGGCCGTCTCGGCGCTGGAGTCGGGGCGCGTTCTGTATATTCCTGATCTGGGTTTTCCTGTCGAAGAGGACGAGAAGCGGTTTTTCGATGATGGTTTTTTGCAGTTGAGTTCAAAAAACGTCAGCTACGATCCATCCACCGGGGACGTTCGGGGCCTCAAGAGCACCCAGGGAGCAGGGGACACGGACAAGGCGGCCCTCGGCAAACTGCTGGCGCGCTACGCGCAATTCACCCGGGATCTCTGTGCGGAATTGTTGGGCGACTTTGCAGCTCGGTTGGATGTCGCCCGTACCAGTTTTCGCCCGGTTGAAGTCGAGGGGCGCAAGGCGCGCACGGTAGGCAGCGATGACACGCTCCTGCACGTGGATTCCTTTTCGTCGAGGCCAATGGCGGGCCGGCGTATTATGCGGGTATTCACCAACGTCAATCCGGCGGGCAAACCGCGGGTGTGGAACGTGGGTGAGCCCTTCGAGGATCTTGCCAAGCGTTTCGTCCCCCTGATGAGAACTCCCTGGCCCGGCGAACGGGCGGCGCTGCGATTACTGTATGTGACGAAGAGTTATCGAACGCTTTATGACCACTACATGCTGCGTTTGCACGACGACATGAAGGGCGACTCGACATATCAGCGCACGGTGCCCTTGACCCGGGTCGAGTTAGCCGCGGGGGCCACGTGGATGTGTTTTACCGATCAGGTCTCTCACGCGGCCCTGGCCGGGAAGTATGTGCTCGAACAGACTTTTTACGGCGATGTGGAGCATATGGCGAGGCCGGAGCGCTCGCCTCTTAAGGTGCTGGAGTCAATGATTCAGCGTCCCCTGACGTGATCATCGCCGGGGTTGTTGACTGGTCGAAGTCTATCCAGGAATTCTGCTAGAGATGGCGACACTTCCCGAGTGGGTATGCTGCCCGGTTCTTCGAGTACCACGCACCCGGTCTCGTTATCCACACTCAGCACGTACTCCTCTTCATCGGTCAAGGCGATAAATATCGTGAGTGGCGCCTTAATGCGCTGCTTCGCCATTGCATGACCGAGAAGATTCTCCACCAAGCGATCGAAGTCGTCGTCATTCCACACCTGAATGAGCGTCACGCCGCCTTCATCCGCCTCCAACTCTATTGGTCCTCCCCAATAGCTGCCATAGAAGCTTTTGATGTCCGGGTGGATTTCGACGTCCAGAGCATTTTCCAGTCCGCTGAAGTCGGCGGCGGTATGCCTTTCCCGGGGCCTCCAGTGGATCGTACCGTCTGCATCCGGCCCGCCGATCTGACATTCTGACGGCCACGCCGGATCGTGCTCCTCGACGGGCAGGGCGCCGGTGGTACGCTGACAATTCTCTACATATCGGCGCAGAGCCCGTTCAAGTGCCGCTTTTACCGCGCTAGACATACATCACGCTTGGCATCGGCGACGGGGTCAGAGAGGCCATGCCCAGAGGATGGTCGGAATTCCCACGGCGATAATCAACACCTCGAGGGGCAAGCCCATGCGCCAGTAGTCGCCGAAGCGGTAGCCTCCCGGTCCCATAATCAGGGTATTGTTCTTGTGTCCGATGGGTGTCAGGAACGCCGCCGACGCGGCGACTGCAACCGCCATCAAAAAAGGATCCGGGCTGACATCGAGGCGCGTCGCGATGTCGACGGCAATGGGCGCCGCAATGACCGCCGTGGCCGTGTTGTTCATGACGTCGGATAATGTCATTGTGATCACCATCAGCAGCGCGAGCACTACCACGGCGGACTGACCCTGCGATAAGCTGAGAATCCCGCCGGCAATCAGCGCAGTGCCGCCGCTGGCTTCCAGGGCGCCGCCGATGGGAATCATGGAGCCGAGCAGCACGATCACCGGCCATTCGACGGACTCATAGAGTTGCCGCAGTGGCACGATGCCGGACAGCACCATGAATACGGCGACGATTGCGAGTGCCATCGGCAAGTTCAGCACGCCCAGGCTCGCCAGTAGAATCGCCAGTGCGAACACACCGACGGCAAGCCACACTTTGTCCCGTTGGATGACTTGCAGGCCGCGCTCAGCGAGCGGGAGGCAACCCAACCAGTTGACGATTTCCGGCAGCCGTTCGCTCGGACCGAGCAGTAGAAGAACGTCGCCTGCGCGAAGTTCCAGCTTTCGGACACGGTCACGGAATTTTCTCCCCTGTCGCGAAACGCCGAGTAGCGTTACGCCGTGCCTGTAGAGGAGCTTCAGTGACAGTGCCGAACGGTGCTCGACGCGCGCTCCTTCCGATACGACGACTTCAATGAGCCCCAGGTCGGTATTCTCGAAAGTGCGCTTTTCCCCCGTGGGACGGTGATACTCGAGGCCGAGTTTGCCGACCAGCTTGTCGATGGCTTCCGGCCCTGCTTTGACCACGAGTATATCGCCGGTCTCGATGACCGCGCGTCTGGCGAGGCCGGGAAGGCGTACCCCACGGCGCACGAGCCCAACGAATGCACCGTCGGCTTCTTCTGCATCCTCGTCCAGCTCGCGAACGCGTTTGCCGATCACCGGGCTGTTCTCCGGGATGTACACTTCTGCGATGTAATCCTGCAAGTCGAAAAGCTCCTTGCCGGTATCGTGTCGAGCCCGGTCGGCCGGAATGAGTCGCCAGCCGACAAACATGACGAAGAGCAAACCAACGACGGCACAGACGCCACCAACAGGCGCGAAATCGAACATGTGGTAGGGCTCACCCAGAGCCTCGAAGCGAAACGCTGCGATGATGATGTTCGGTGGAGTACCGATGAGTGTCACCATTCCGCCGAGGATGGTAGCGAAGGACAAGGGCATGAGTGTCAGCGCGGGACTGCGCTTGGCGTTCGCGGCCGCCTGCATGTCCACCGGCATCAACAGCGCAAGAGCGGCGACATTGTTCATTACCGCCGACAGCGCCGCACCGACTCCGGCGAGTATGCCGATGTGGCTGCTTACACTGCGCGACGAATCGACCACGTAACGGGCAACCAACTCGATGGCGCCGGAGTTCGAAAGCCCCCGGCTGATAATCAACACCAGGGCGATGATGACGGTGGCCGGGTGACCGAAGCCGGAAAATGCCTGTTCGCCGGGGACGACGCCGGCGATCAGAGCGACCAGCAGTGCGCAGAAGGCGACGATGTCATAGCGCCATCGGCCCCAGATAAGAAATACGAATACGAAGCCGAGCAATGTGAAGAGAATGATTTGATCTTTAGTCATACTGCTGCCACCTATCCGATTCGGCTCCTGTCAGAGACTATGCGCAGTATCAGCCATCATGCGGAAACCGGCTTGCGCTTCAGTAATGAAGCTTTCGACTTTCTTGCGGCACTTGCGTCCGCAATCATCCTCGACGCCGGTATGGGAATCCACCCCTGCGGGCCTCACTTCGAGGATGGCGCGCCGGACGTTCTCGGGACCGAGCCCGCCGGCGAGTATCACCGGGCGATTCGAAATCTCGACCAATCGTCTACTGATGCTCCAGTCATGGACCTTGCCGGTGGCGCCGGAGGCGCCGGTGGTGGGATCGTAAGTATCCGTGATAAATGCATCCACGCTGTTAGAGAAGTGCTCAACCATTGATTCGAGCGCGTCCTGTGTGTGCAGCCCTACGACCAGGCTTTTGATCACAAGCAAGTCAGGCGCGATCTTCTTGAGCTTCGCAAGCTCGCCGATATCGATGGCGCCGTGAAGCTGAACCACGTGCGCGCCCAATAAGGAGCAGAACCCAGCAATTCCCTCTGCGTCATCCAGATAAGTGATAAGTACTCCGAATGTTGGTGGCTGCAGTTGGCGGAATATTTTTGCGGCGTTCTCCTCGCTGATGTCTTCCCGATGAACGGGTAGACGCAATGGAAATCCCAGATACCTCACGCCGCATTGTCGGAGCATGTCAGCTTCGAGTTTATCAACTATCCCGGCGATTTGGATGAGATTCTCGTCGAGCATAGAGGCCTCACCTGGCAGTGGCTTTCAAGCCGTTACTTGGAAACTACGGGAATAGAATTTCCGAGGCAATTGTCAGCTGCGCGACAAACCCCACAAAGAATGCAGCCGTGCGGAGGTACGGGATACCCATGATATGAACGACCGTCTGTACAATTCGGGCCCAGAAGAACGCTGCAGCAGCGACTGCCGTTGTTTCAGTACTGGTTCCGGTCAGATGCGCAATCAGAATCAGAACGGTGAAGCTGGGAAGGTTTTCGAGAAGATTGAAATGCGCACGTTGAGCGCGATTCGCCCACTCCGGCAGTATGCGCGATCCAGGAACTTTGTATTCGTCCGGCGTCAAAAATCCGTACTGCGAAGCCCCGGCCGCAATGTACGGAACCCACAAAATGATACAAAGGACCGCCGTCCAGGCAAGATAAGTCAGTTCTGTCGTCATGATCCCCTCCGCATTCACACCAAGTCCCTGGATAGTAGCGAAGACCCGGTGCCGGAGTTGACCGAATTGACCTATTCAGGACTCCGGCACCGTTTCCGAGAACAATCCCGGTTCACGCAACTTTCGAATCCTCACCAGCGCCCTGTACCCGCAGATAATCATCGTAGGTACCGGTGAAGTCGATGACGCCACCGGGGGTCAGTTCAATAATGCGGGTAGCCAGGGATGATACGAATTCCCGGTCGTGGCTGATGAAGATCAGCGTGCCGGGATAGTTTTCGAGTGCCAGGTTCAGGGCTTCGATGGACTCCATGTCCAGGTGGTTTGTCGGTTCGTCCATGACCATTACATTGGGCTTTTGCAGGATCAGTTTGCCGAACATCAATCGGGCTTCCTCGCCACCGGACACAACTTTCACCGACTTCTCGCTGTCATCTCTGGAGAACAGCATCCTGCCGAGGGTGCCGCGCAGCAGTTGCTCGTCCGAGCGTGGGGGTTGCCATTGGGTGATCCACTCGAACAGAGTCATGTCCTTGTCGAATTCTGCCGCGTGGTCCTGGGCGAAATAACCGGTCCTGGCATTCTCAGCCCATTTTACTTCGCCGCTGTCGGCACTGAGTGTTTGCAACAGGCAGCGCGCCAGGGTGGTCTTGCCGATTCCGTTTGGTCCAATAATGGCAACCCGAGAGCCTGCTTCGATGCTCAGGTTCAAATCCTCGAACAGCGGGCCTTCGTCGAAGCTCTTGCCGAGGCCCGTCGCTTCTACGGCAATACGTCGCAGGGGCTTTTCCTGTTCAAAGCGAATAAAGGGGCTGACCCGGCTCGACGGTTTGATGTCCTCGAGCTCAATTTTCTCCAGCTGGCGGGCACGAGAGGTTGCCTGGCGTGCCTTTGAGGCGTTCGCAGAAAATCGGCTGACAAAAGCCTGCAGATCGGCCATCTTGGCTTTCTTTTTCGCATTGTTCGCGTACATGCGCTCCCGTGCCTGGGTGGCGGCTGTCATGTATTCGTCATAATTGCCCGGGAACACGTGCAGCTTGCCGTAATCGAGGTCGGCCATGTGCGTGCAGACGCTGTTCAGGAAGTGCCGATCATGGGAGATGATGACCATGGTGGATTTGCTTTCGTTGAGAAAATCCTCCAGCCAGCGGATCGTATTGATGTCCAGGTTATTGGTCGGCTCGTCGAGGAGCAAAATGTCTGGATCGGAAAACAGCGCCTGGGCCAGCAACACCCTGAGCTTCCAGCCCGGCGCGATGCCGCTCATCGGGCCTTCGTGCTGCTCCACAGAGATGCCGATACCTTCGAGTAGCTCGCCCGCCCGCGATTCAGCGGAATAGCCATCCATCTCCGCGAATTGGACTTCCAAGTCGGCGACGCGCATGCCGTCTTCATCGCTCAGCTCAGGCAGCGAATACAGGCGGTCACGTTCTTGCATCACCTGCCACATTTTCTCATGCCCCATGATCACCGTGTCGAGGACCCGGTGATCCTCATAGGCGAATTGGTCCTGGCGCAGCTGACCGACCCGTACGTGGGGGTCGGTCGATACGTTGCCGGCGCTGGGTTCCAGCTCACCCGCCAGAATCTTCATGAAGGTCGATTTGCCGGAACCGTTCGCGCCGATCAGGCCGTAGCGGTTGCTGTTGCCGAACGTGACGGAGACATTTTCAAACAGGGGCTTCGCGCCGAACTGAATCGAGAGATTTGCTGTGGAGATCAAGGGTGCATTCCAGGTTGGTTAGTGGCTGAATCAGCGGCCCGTATGCGCCGATCATCAGCCGGCAAGGGTCTGATTAGGAAGGAAATTTAGTATCTGCTATCCATGAGGCGGGCGGATAATAGCAGAATTGTGGGCCCGCTGCCGGAGTTGACCGAATTGACCTGCACTGTTTCCAGTTTCCGCGTTATCCCCCGGGCGCAGGTGTCCCATCCACGAAAGGCTTCAAAGCCGCATAGACCGTGCAATGAACCGGTGTGGGCACGCCGGTTTGTCTGCCGAGCCGGATCACCACACCCGATAATCCTTCGAGCTCCAGGCGCCGGCCGCGCTCGAGGTCAATAAGCTGTGACGACTTGCCGTTCGGTGGGTTGTTATCGATGAATGCGAGTGTTTGTGACTCCACCTCATCGTGGAGCGCGATTCCGAGCTTGCGGCCGATACGTGCCGCCTCTGCAATAGCCTCCGAAAGCATCCACCGCATGTCAGGGTCGCTTCTCACCATGCCTACCGTCTGACGCGTGAGTGCAGTAGCCGCGCTCGTTCCCGCAATGAGACAGAACTTCTCCCAAATCATCGATTCCGTGTCATCGAAGACGTCCGTATCGATACCCGCCGCCCGGCATATTCCGGCAAACTCGTGTGCCCGTTCGCTGGGCCCGTTTCCCGGCTCGCCGAACGCGATGTGCGGCTTCCCCTGGATTCTACCCACGTAGGTGATCTCCCCAGGCGCGGCGATATTCGCGGGAAAGTAAGCGGCGCCCGCGAGCGTCTTCCCGTTGCCGATGATCTGCCCGATCCTGTCAGCGCTCTCGACGCCATTTTGTACCGTAACTACGAAGGTCTTCGGGCCGAGGAGTGGCACCAGCGCGCTTGCCGCCGACTCCGTGTCGTACAGCTTTACGCAAAACAGAACGACATCGACGGGTCCGATGTCGTCGGGTTTGTCAGTAGCCGCGATATCACTCAGGCGCAGCGACTCGGCGCCGCTCACCGTGAGTCCACTGGTCCGCATCGCCTTCAGATGAGCACCCCGCGCGATGAACCCAACCTCATTGCCGGCAACCGCGAGCTTCGCGCCGAGCCAGCCTCCCATGCCACCGGCGCCCATGACCGCGATTTTCATAAGTACTCCCTCCGCGCACGCGCATCCGGGTAGAGCGTTTGTTTCGCTACCCGCCACGGTGTGAGTATCGGGGAAATGTCTATTCTGGCAGGAGATCACGCAATGTGGAATCTACAAGACCTGCTGGTCGACGGTTGGGAATTCCTGTAGATAGTGAAGCCGTTGTTTTCATCTCCTGCGTTCATGTGGTCGAGTAGTTGGAACGGATGTCCTACGAGAGGTGTTCAGCGAGTGTGTGGAACAAAAAGACAACCCGCACGCCGAGCGTTTTTCACGGTGATTTTCATGTTTGTCGCCGGCTTCCAGAGCAGTATTGCGGACCCAAATCGACCGCCGCCATGTTCTGACCCTTGGTACCCCTACATCGATGCGATTGTCGTCACGGGCGACGGTGCGGGACACGGGCCGGACGTCGGTTCCGACGAATGGCAATCCGTCGTCGAGTTCAAACTCGGCGTTCGGGGAGATTCGAACGTTCCTGCTCGATCGTCCGCCGCGTGGTGTGAGTTCATTGACGAGCTGGCCATGAAAAATGACAAGTGATTCGGTTCAGCTACATATCGCCCCGCCGGGCACGAAGATGGTCTGGCGCCGACTCGACGGCTACGCAATAGAGCACGGAGTCATCGGTCCGGTAGAGTCGGACCTTCTCGCCCACTATCAGTGGGAAGGTGAGCCGTGCAGCATGTACTTTTTCTGTATTCGCTGCGCCGGGGACGAGGTGTGTTTCGACCATGCCACCTACGAGAGCCTTTTTCCGCTGGAGGTCGGAAAGTCCGTCGCATTTCGGCGCAGCATCGGGCAGTGGGAGTGGATCAATCGGATCAACGTGATCGACACGGAGCGGCTGAGCCTCGACTTTGGCGAGGTGGATACCTTTGTGCTCGCCTGCGAGACGCAGGGTCAGAACAACCCGTTTCACGTCAAAAACGATATCTGGTACGCGCCGAGCATCGGTTGGAATGTGCAGTTTCGATATCAAGACAGCCGTGGGGAATCCTATGGCTGGCAGGCGATAGAGTTCATTCCACCGCACTGATTGGCGTCGTCGGTGCCGGTCTCCTGCGCGCCGAACTTCTCAGCCGTAAGGGTGCGCGTCCCCGTCCGTTCGAAGTGTCGTAGCCGCAATCACCCGGTCCCGTATCCGCGCCTGCCATTCACGCCCATCGACGTCCTGCCACCACACAATCGTAGCGCTGTACGGCGGGAACTCGTAGGGCTTGATGCCTGCGTTCTTTGTCGGGTGCCATTCGGCGGCGAGTTCCGGGAACATCTTCTTGAGCTGGGTCGTGGTGTCGATTCGGCCGGGGATCTCGCGCGGACCCGAGACTTCGGCTCCGTCCTCGTACCAGGCACTCATCCTGCCCCAGTAGAAACCGAAGAAGCCTTCGAGATGGGAGAGCTCGGCGTGCGGTGTGGCATAGGTCCATATTGCGTTCTCGGCGACCGTGTCGCCGACACGCACCGTCCAGTAGCTCGCGTGCCCTTTGTATGGACAGTACGTGTCGCGATCCGTCCCCTGTAGATAGGCCATGTCCACATCGCGCTGGGGCAGGTAGTACATCGGCGCATGACCGAGCTCGTACATGACCATGGCGTCGCGCGATTCCGCGATGGTGGCGTCGCCGAACTCGACCCGGACCCGAGCCGGGATCGGATCGAACCCGACCTCGTAGCCCGGATTGAGGATCCACCCGTTGGGGTCGGTGGGTTTCGTTTCAGTCATAGCCCTGGCGCTTTTCTCTCTCTCAGGGCGTGCCCGTCGTCGTCCGGTCCCAGGGCATACCGCCGGCGTAGGCCTGGTAAGGTGTTGCCACCGTCCAACCCGCATCCACCGGCATGTGCACCCCGGTGATCACTCGTGCTTGCTCGGAGCACAGGAAGGCGATCACATCCGCTACGTCTTGCGGCTTGACCAGGATCTTCAGGGCGCTCGATTCTTTGAACACTTCCGGATCCCGTTCCCCGGCGTCGATGCGGGCTTGGATGGCCGGGGTCATCACGTAGGTGGGACCGACGCTGTTGACGCGGATGCCGTGGCGCCCGAGCTCCACGGCGAGGATCTGGGTGAGGCGCAAGATCGCGGTCTTACTGGGGGTGTAGGCAGGCAAGGGTGACGGCGCGGTGCTCATGATGGAGCCGATGGTGCAGATGGCTCCGCGGCCCCGTTTCATCATGGGACCGGCGAAGGCACGGCAGGTGTGCAGTGTGCCGTAGTAGTTGACTTTCCACAGGTGGTCGTGCGCCGCCACGTCCATATCCATGACGGTGCTAGAGTTCTCCAGTAGACCCGCAGAGGTTACGAGCACTTCCACGGGGCCCAGGTCGGCTTCGATCGCATCGGCGGTGTCGTGAAGCGCCTCGGTATCGGAAACGTCGCAGGCGTAGTTTCTGGCATCCACCGAGTTACTGAGCTTTGCTGTCACCGCCTCCGCCTGCTCGGCATTTATATCGACAACTGCGATAGCGTAGCCGTCCAGCGCCAGGCGCCGCGCGCTCGCCTCGCCGATACCGCTCGCACCTCCAGTTACAACGGCGACTTTGTTAGCATCGCTGCCCATTTGCTTGTTCCCGCGATCTCCGAAATGAAAAAGCTGGCGTCGCTTTGGTGTCCGCCAGCCAATAGTGAAGCCTACATGAAGATAAGACGAGAAAAAATCGTTCTGCAAACTGGGGCAAATAAGTAGATTGCGGTACCGGAGTCAGGTTAGTTAGCTTTTGCCCCGATGCGAATGTCGAGCTGGCGCTCCCAAACAGTCATCATCTTCGACCAATTCTCCTCACCGAGCCCCTCGAGCTGGTACCAGGTGAACAGCGAGTTCGCCAGCTTGAGCAGAAACAGCGGGGTATTCGATTCCTGCGCCATTTCCATGGCGAGGGTCGAATCCTTGTGCAGCAGATCGAGCTTCATTCCGGGGGTAAACTCGCCGCTCTTGATATATTGTTCGAAACGGTGCGCCAGCACCCAGCTGTCTCCTGAGCTGTTGCGCACGACGTCGTAAAGTACTTTCGGGTCGAGCCCGCTTTTGACCCCCAGCGAGAATGCCTCGCAAATGGCCAACGCGTTCACGTGGGCCAATGCATTGTTCACGAGCTTCGCCGCCATGCCGGCACCGGTGCCGCCACAGTGCACGATGTTGCTGCCCATGGCCTCGAGCACCGGTCGCACACGCTCGAGTACTGCCATATCACCACCCACCATCAGGGCAAGACTCGCATCGCGAGCACCGCCCGGGCCACCGGACATGCCGCAGTCGAGGAAATGCACCCCGTGCTCACGACAACGTGATGCCAGGCCGCGAACGAGGCTTGGGGAGACTGTGCTCATCTCGATGATGACGCTATCCCGTTCGAGGTGGGGAAGGAGGCCGTCGTCGCCTGCGATGACCGCCTCGGATACGGTTGGCGACGGTAATGCGGTTACCACAACCTCCGTCCAAGCTCCGAGATCGGCCAGGGACTCAGCAGGTGTCGCCCCCTCGCTGGAGACACTCTCGACGGCTGCAGGGTGCGCATCGAACACCCGTACCTCAAAGCCAGCGCGCACCAGGTTCGTACACAAGGGTAAACCCATCTGACCGATACCTACGAAGCCGATTTTCACCCTGACTATCCTCCGTCTGTGTGTTGCAACCGCCGCTGCGCGGCAGGTCAAGAACCCGCCTGTCCGGGAGCCAATGCTTCGAGTACCCGCCGGGCCGCCGAAAGGTCACCGGCCGGATGTACGGGTTGAATGCACACATGAGTCGCACCGGCGCTGAAGTGCTCGTCCAAGCGGGCCTTGATGGTGCTCGCGTTACCCCAGACGACCATGGCATCGAGGAAGCGATCGCTGCCACCACCGTCGAGATCGTCCGCACTGAAGCCAAGCGACCGCCAGCAGTTGCGATAGTTTTCCAGGGCCATGTAGCGTTTGAGCTCATTGCGAGCCAGTTGCCGGGCGATCGTCGCATCGCTTTCCAGGCATACCTTCTGTTCCACCGCGAGCAACTTATCGGGACCGAGGATGGCCTTTGCCCGGGCGGTATGCTCCGGCGTCACATTGTACGGCACAGCTCCCCTGGTGAGCTCTGCGGCAAGCTCCAGCATGCGCGGCCCCAGCGCCGCAAGAACCAATGGCCAGGTACCGGCATCCTCGGCGCCCGCCATCATGCACTCGAGGTACGCACGCATGGTGGCCAGTGGCTTGCCGTACACATGGCCGCGGAACGATTCCACCAGCGGCACATGGGAGACACCGAGCCCGAGGACAAAGCGATCGCCGGAAATGGCCGATAGTGTCTGCATGCCCGCGCGCGAAGCGGCCGCATCGCGCGCGTAGATATTGGCGATGGAGCTTCCGACGACGATCTTCGAGGATCGACCCAAAAGATAGCTGCCGAGCGCCATGGATTCGAAGCCCCTTGATTCTGAATACCAAAGGGCCCCGTAGCCGAGGGATTCCGCGACGCCGATGAACTGTGCCCACTCGCCGGGCGAAAGCTTGTCAGCAGCGTACCAGACGCCCAGTCGACCGAGATTCATGCTTCTCCAGTTGGCGTCGTTTTCGAAGGCACCTTACACCATTGGGCTCATACGGCCATCCACGTTGATGGCGCCGGCTCACCCGCCGCAATATAGCTAGAGCCAGGTCGCCTTACTGCCGACCAGGGTCACCGTGATGTGGCCCATGGTCGTATCCGCCTTCGCACCGTGCCAGTGTTTCTCCCCCGCCTTGATGTGGACGACGTCTCCCACGCCTATCTCGCGCTCTTCGGCCTCGTTGGCGACGACGCCCGTACCATGGGTGACCACCAGGATCTGGTCGCAGTCGTGAAAGTGCCAGCCGGTGGTTGAACCCAGGCTGAAATTCACGATGCTGCAGTTGTAGTTCTTCGACTCCCCCTGGGGAATAATGGTCTGGCGAGAACGCGTGACGCTCCCGCCGGTCCACCCGGGGATGGGTGTCGCCTCACCCAAATCTTCTTTCGGAATCTCACTCAAGGTGACGACGCGCATGCTGGCTACCCTCCTCGCGATGCTTGGTTATGGTTAGCTGCGCTCTGCCGCGGCCTACGTTACCACTCGAGCGCGTGTTGCTCACTCCTCCTGCTCCGAATGGATTTCAACGTAGACGTTGCGCAGAAAGTTTCTGCCATTTTCCAATATTCGCTTGGTCCATTCGGTTCGTCCTTCTCCGTACCAGTAGCGATAGGTTTCGGATTCGAGAACATTCGGGTCTTCCAGCTCGTACAAAGCCAGGTACTTCGGCTCTCCCTCGATGGCACGGTATCGTCGGGCGCTCACGAAACCCGGAATGGACATGCGTTCCGGCACGTGCTCTTCTTCGTACCAACGATTGAATTCCGCTTCGTGCTCCGGATCGACATCCATCATCACCAGGAGCAACGCCCGCCCTTTGCGGCTCATGAACGTCACCCCCTCCGCCAG
>JAACFO010000320.1 GCA_009937425.1 Gammaproteobacteria bacterium | reverse complement strand
TGCGTGTCGCCGAACAAAGGCCTGGTCGGGAAGTGCCGGCCACCGTAGGGAGAATAACCGCGTCCTTCGAATCGCTCCGCGACGGTCTCCCGGTGGGCTTCCGTGACGCTCTCGCCCGGCACGTGTTGGGCGAGCGCGCTTCCGGCGGCGAGGCTCCAGGCAAGAACAATTAGGCCTGCTACCGGCCGATAAGCGGGTGTCGGCCAATCGAGAGGCTCACGGTTAATCGTCTTCATCTTTCTCCAACTCCGAGTTGCGTGTACTGACCACGTGGCGCATTGCCCATCGTCAATCAGGCTGCCTACCGGACTGGCCGGCCGGCTCATAAGGGTCCGGGGTGCCCATGGGTATCGGCGGTTCTTCAATAAGAGTCTTCTGGAACTCGACGATCCTCTCGAATACAGCCGGCAACACCCATGACGCCGAGAAGCCACGTGGAATTAGGTCGTAAAGTTCCTTAGGATCGCTGATCAGATTGTAAACCTGAGGCACATTGAGCCTTAACGGAGGATCCCGTGGATCTTCCTGCTCGACCAGATGAACCTTCCAGTTGCGCCATTTGTAGGCGAACATATCATCGCCGTTGTAGGCAGGAAAACCCTCACGGTTGGACTTTTCCTGGTCGCCAAGCAGGTAATCCAGCTGATCGATGCCGTCTATGATGCGATCGTCAGGGACGTCGTAGCCGGCGACCCTTGCCAACGTCGGCAGGAGGTCCGTCATGTGAACAATCTCGTTACTTTGCCGACCAGCGGGAATTCTATCGGGCCAGCGAATAAGGAAAGGAGCGCGCAGTGAGCCCTCCATCGCTGAAAAGTAAAAGCCGCGCCAGTAACCCGCCGTACCGTGGTGGGGGTAGACTACCTCGGGGCCGTTGTCGCTCATCCAAATGACCAACGTGTTGTCTCGAATACCGAGTCTGTCAATCTCATCCAGTATTTGCCCGGCCCGGTAATCGATCTCAACAGCCACGTCCGCATAGTCCCCGTTTCCTGTTTTCCCGGCGAAGTCCGGATGCGGCACCGCGGGAATATGTGGCTGCGTGAAGGAGATGAAATTGAAAAATGGCTTTTCACGCCTGACCTGTCGCTGCATGTAGTCAATCGCTTTTCCCGCGATTTCTCCATCGATTTCCCGCCTTGCCGGCACATCGTACGGCTTGACGTTTTCAGGCTTTCCGCCGCGCTTGGCTTGTTGAATCTGCGGGGGTGTTACTACTTCGGGGTCGAACCCTAATTGGGATGTATATTCCGACTCGTCGGTAGTATTGAGCACGCCGTACCATTCATCGAAACCCTGATCAGTAGGGTATCGACCTTCGGTATCACCCAGATGCCACTTGCCGACCACCGTTATCTCCCAACTGGTCATCCCGTAAAGCACCCCCCAAACAACTTTCGTGGTACCAGAACGGATCGGGTGACGACCGGTCATGAATGCAGAGCGGCTTGGCGTGCACTGCGGCTCTACGTTGAAGTTCAGCAGCTGCATACCTTCGCTTGCGAGTTCGTCGAGGCGAGGGCTAGGCGCTCCACGTAGCACGCCGCCGCCATAAACGCCCAGCTCACCCCAGCCGTGGTTGTCGACCATCATCACAACGACATTTGGGTTGCCCGATTGCGCCGCGGCCGGGCCGGCAATAACCGTGCTTCCAACGAGGATGATTACAGATAATCGCAGAAGTAATGTTAGATTTTTCATGGTCTGGGCTTCGCCTGGTCTGGTTAGGTGTTTCATGATCAAAATCCTGGTAAAGGAATCGCTCGTTTATCGAAGCACAGCGGGCCTGCCGCAGTGCAAAATTGGGCAACGAACGATCGCCGGGTTTATCGGAAAAGTTGGGGTGCTCATTTGGGATAGAGCAGCGTGAAGACGAATCGCCACTGCGAGTCCGCACCGAAATTCGGCTTCTCGACGTTGTGGTAATACTGAAGGCTGACGTTGACGGGTTGCCGGCCTATGTTGAAGATCTTGCCGAAGCCGCCGCCGAAGGGAATGGTCCACCTGTTATCGCTCGATGCTTCCCAGTTAGCCGTGATAATCGGGGACGAGGTCAGATACCAGCCGCTCGGAAAGTTATAGTTTACGAAGTACTGCCAGGTGAAAAGGTTGATCTCGTCGCCCGAATCAGCACTAACATCCCAGACGTTGCTAAACAGCGAACCGATGACCCATGGTCCGCGCATCGTCAAGGCGACGAATGAGCCACCCACACCCCATTCGTCGAAACCCAGTCGGTCACTGGTGGCGGTTGGCACCAGCGCGACTGGACCGGCGCCCCAAATCCACTTGCCCGCCGGAGCCTTCGGCGAGAAAAACGCAGTAATCGCAGTATCGCCTAATCCCGTCGTTGAGCTTTGACCCGGCACGAAGCCCGGTTGGGTGACCACGGGAAAGATGGCGCGCGTGACCAGGTTCCAGTTTTCGCTCAGATCAATCGGGTAGACCGGCTGGATGTTCAGGACGTTCTGGGTCTTTTCAAGGGGACCGAAATCCAGATTGGTGTTGTTCTGGAACGGCACGCTGATCATGCTCGCGATCGGATTTTGTGCCGCCCGGGCGAGTTCTGCGACCTCGTCCTCTCCCGGCTCGATAATGCCATCGCCGTCCCATTGAGGCGCGGCTTCACTCTGAGCCACGGCGCACTGGGTCACAAG
>JAACFO010000210.1 GCA_009937425.1 Gammaproteobacteria bacterium | reverse complement strand
TTGTTCTCCTGTTTCCCGTCTCGATTCGAGACACTGAGCCGGTGTGACTCCCGGGGCCAGGGTGTCATTGGGCAGGGGAGGTAACAAAAACAATATTGTTGACAATATTGGCGCCACGCTCCAGCATAAAGGCCGGGCAATGATGGGAGACAACCGCATGGTGGCCGGCAAGGCCGGAAGCAAAACCGTTCGCTCGACGGCTGCGAGGTCGCAGACGGACGATCTCCTCCAGGAATTGCGCCGTCGCATCGTCAGCCATGAATGGCCGCCGGGATCGCGGCTGCGCGAACACGAGCTCGCGGGGGAGTTCCATGTCTCGCGAGCCCGTATACGCGGCGCCTTCGGCATCCTCGAGGAGCGTGGCTTAATCGAGTGCGTACCCAACCGGGGCGCCGTGGTCATTCGACTCCAGCTCGATCGCATTTTCGAGCTGTTCGAGGTGCGCGAGGTCCTGGAGGCACAGATGGTTCGCCTGGCCACCGAGAAGGCGCCTCCGGAGACGTGGGACGATCTCATCGAGTTGTTCGGCGCTCCCGCGGAGACGGCGGTGGCTGACAACGACCTGGACGCCTACGTCGACGCCATTTCCCAGTTTCGCCAGCGCTGCATTGCGGCGGCCGGGAACGAGGTCCTGAAGGGGCTGCTCGACAGCTTGTACGACCGCACCCAGGTGCTGATCCACCGCCTCGTCCTGGTGCCCGGCCGGGCCCGAGAGGGCATGCGCCAGCACCAGGAGATCCTGCGCGCCATGCGCGCAGGCGACGCGCAGACCGCGGAACACTTGAAGCGGGAAAACATCCGCAGTGCCCGCGAGTGGTTCCAGAACTACCAGAAGTACTTGTTATAGGGAACGCGAATGACCGACGACGCATACTCCTCTGGCCCGCTCGCCGGGCTTCGTGCCATCGAGCTGGGCTCCACCGTCGCCGGGCCGTTCTGCGCGCGACTGCTGGCGGACTTCGGCGCCGATGTCATCAAGGTCGAGCAACCCGAGGGAGACGCGGTTCGGTCCATGGGTCGGCGGCGCGACGATCAGTCCCTCTACGGCGCCTCCATCCTGCGTGGCAAGCGCATCGTGTCCATCGATCTACGCTCCGACGAGGGACGTGCGCTGGCCCGTCGGCTCTGCGAGCGGGCGGACATCGTCGTCGAGAACTTCCGTCCCGGTACGCTCGAGGGCTGGGGACTGGGCTACGACGACTTGAGCGCGGTGAACCCGGGGCTGGTGCTGGTGCGGATCAGCGGCTTCGGTCAGCAGGGTCCGTACAGTCAACGGGGCGGTTACGGCGTGGTCTGCGAGGCGGTCAGCGGCCTGCGCGAAATCAACGGCGACCCGGATCGTCCCCCGCCTCGCATGGCGACCGCCCTCACCGACTACATCGCCGGCGTCTACGCCGCCTTCGGGGCGGTCATGGCCATTCTCGACCGCACGCGCACGGGAAAGGGTCAAGTCGTCGACGCGGCCCTATACGAGGGCGCGTTCAGCTTCATGGAGCCGCACATCCCCGCCTTTCAACAATTGGGCGAGGTCGCGAAGCGCGCCGGCTCGCGGCTTCCCGGGAATACTCCGAACTCGCTGTACCCGACCCGCGACGGCCGACACATCGTCATCACTGCGGCCTCCGACTCGGTTTTCGCGCGTCTTGCCGAGGCCATGGGGCGGTCGGAGCTCGTCGACGACCCGCGCTTTGCCACTGCCGTGGCGCGGGCCGACAACGAGGATGCCTGCGACGCCGCCGTCGCGGCATGGAGCGGTTCACTGGATCTTGCCGAGCTCGAGACGATCCTGGAGGCGGCCAAGGTGCCGGCGGCCCGGATCTATAGCGTCGCGGACATTTTTGCCGACCCCCACTACCGCGCCCGCGAGATGCTGGTCGATGTCGACGACGCGCAGCTGGGCCCCGTGACGGTGACCGGCATCGTGCCCAAGCTGTCCACGACGCCAGGCGCGGTGCGCTGGGCCGGCCGCGCCATCGGCGCCGACACCGGTGACGTATTGGCTCGCGAGCTCGAGCTCTCCCAGGACGAGATTGCGCGTCTGGCGCGGGCCGGTGTCGTCACCGGCGCCGGGCTACCAACCACGGGGGACGAGTGATGCCTATCGACGACGAGCTGCAGGAACTACGCGAGCGCGAGGCTCGCGCGCTCGCCATGGGTGGTGCCGAGCGACTGGCACGCCGCGAGCAGTTGGGACTGATGAACGCACGTTCGCGCATCGATGCCTTCATCGACCCAGGCAGCTTCGTCGAGACTGGTCTGCTGGCCGTTTCGTCCATGGTGCCCGAGGACCGCGAGCGGACGCCCGCCGACGGCAAGGTCGCCGGCTTCGCCGAGGTCGACGGGCGCACGGTCGGGGTCGTCTCCAACGACTTCACGGTCAAGGGCGCTTCATCGAGCTTCACGAATATGAAGAAGATCGCCCACGTCAAGCGGGTCGCCACCGAGCGTGGCTTCCCCTTAGTGTTCTTCGGCGAATCTTCGGGTGCGCGCATGCCTGACAACATGGGCGCCCGCGGCATGGGCGCGAACCTCGGCAACGACCCTCAACAGTACGTGCGCTTGCGCGAGACACCCTGGGTGTCCGCGATCCTCGGGCAGTGCTACGGCTCGTCGGCCTGGTACACGTGCCTTGCGGACTTCACCGTCATGCGAAAGGGCGCGGTGATGGCGGTGGCGAGTCCCGGGCTCGCTTCCTACGCCATCGGCCAACGAATCGAGGCCGAGGAACTAGGGGGATGGAAGCTCTTGAGCGAGGTCTCCGGTCTCGTCGATCGGGTGGTGGAGAGCGACGAGGAGGCGTTGGCCGAGATCAAGCGCTTTCTCTCCTACATGCCTTCCCATAGTCATGAACCGCCGCCCCGCGCGCCGGTGCCTGCGGGAAGCGACGAGGCTGCCCAGCGAATCCTCGATGTTCTACCCGAGAGCCGTAAGCGTGGCTACGATGTGCGCAAGATCATCGCGTGCCTGGCCGATGGGGACACGTTCTTCGAGCTCAAGCCGCGCTTCGGGCGTACCGTCGTGGTCGGCCTGGCGCGCCTCGACGGGCGCACCGTCGGCTTTCTTGCGTCGAATCCCATGGGCAAGGCCGGCGCGCTGGACGCCGCGGGCTGCGAGAAGGCGACGAGCTTCATGGTCCTGTGCGATTCGTTCAACATCCCGCTGATTCTCCTGGTGGACACCCCGGGATTCGTCATCGGCGTCGAGGGCGAACGTCAGAAGGCGGCTGGCAAGATCATGAACATGATGCAGGCGTTGCAGATGTGCACGGTGCCGAAGCTCTCGGTGATCATGCGCAAGAGCTACGGGCAGGCGTATCTCAACATGGGCGGCGGGCGCAACTCCGATGACGTCGCCGCGTGGCCGACGGCCGAGGTCAGCTTCATGGATCCCGACTACGCCACCGAGATCGTGAACTGGGGGCGGACTGTTTCTGACGATGACAAGCAGCGTACCCGCGAGGAAATGGAGCGTGATAGCTCAGCCTATGGGCTGGCTGAAATTTTCGCCGTGCAAGCGGTCATCGCCCCCCAGCAGACACGCCGCTATCTGGCGAAACAGTTGGCCATCCACGAGATGCGGCTCTCGGGTGGTGTAGGTCGCCACCGCCTGGCCGGCTGGCCGACGACATTTTGACATGTTGGATGCGTATTGAACGGGAAAGGGAGGAGACGACTCGTGGCGACTACCGAAATCACATCTGACGTGATCGGCACCGTGTGGAAGATCGAGAAGGCGGTTGGCGATTCCGTTGCCGAAGGGGAGATCATCATGATCCTGGAATCCATGAAGATGGAGATCCCGGTGGAGGCTCCCGCCGCCGGCACGATCGCCGAGCTCAACGTGGCCGAGGAAGAATCGGTCGAGGAGGATCAGGTTCTGTGTCTGATCGAAAGCTAGACAACGGCCGCGGCTCCGGGGCCGCGCCCATCGACGAGCTCGAGCGGCGGCGCACCTTCGCTGCCGCCATGGGGGGGCCTGAGAACGTTGCGCGCCAGCACACGGGCGGGCGGCTCACGGTCCGCGAGCGCATCGAGCGCATCACCGACGAAGGCAGCCTTCGCGAGGTCGGCACCTTGGCGGGCACCGGCGAGTACGGCGAGCATCACGTGCTGCGCAAGGTGACACCGGCACCCTATGTCGCCGGCCTGGCGCGTATCGACGGGCGCCCGGTGGCCATCGGCGGTGAAGACTTCACCGTTCGCGGCGGCACCAGCTTCGGCGCGCTGCGGCGCAAGGGCGGGCAGGGCGGTTACATCGAGGATCTGGCGCATCATTACAAGATTCCGTTGGTCAATCTCATCGACGGCGCCGGCGGCACCGTGACCTCGGCCAAGCGCCGCGGCTACGTGGTTTTCCCTGGTGTCGACGGTTTCGAGCGCTCCGTGGAGCTTCTCGGCGAGGTCCCGGTGATCTCGGCGGTGCTCGGCACCGCCGCCGGGGGGCCGGCCGGGCGCGCCATCCTGTCTCACTTCTCGGTGATGGTGCGTGGCACCAGCCAGATCTTTGCGGCCGGGCCGCCGGTGGTGAAACGCTCGCTGGGGCAGGTCATCGACAAGGAGGAACTGGGTGGGGCCGCGGTCGCCGTCGACGAGGCGGGCTCTGTCCACAATGCGGTTGAAAGCGAAGACGACGCCTTCGACCAGATACGGCGGTTCCTGAGCTTCATGCCGCAGAACGTTTGGGAATTGCCTCCGGTGCTTCCTGTCACCGATCCGGTGGAGCGTCGCGAGGAAGCGCTCCTGGACATCGTGCCCGAGAGCCGCACCCGCGCCTACGACATGAAGCATCTGCTGGAGCTGGTCGTCGATCAGGGTTCGATTTTCGAGATCCGCCCTACCTACGGTCGTGCCGTGATTACTGCCCTGGCGCGGCTTGCGGGCCGCCCGGTGGGTCTGGTGGCCAACAATCCGAAGTTCTATGGCGGCGCCATGGACGCCGACGCGGCGCGCAAGCAGATTCATTTCATGGAGCTATGCGACACCTTCCACATCCCATTGGTCTTCTTCGTCGACGTCCCGGGGTTCATGGTCGGGCTGAAAGCTGAGAAGGAGGCGACGCTGCGCGAAGGCATGCGCGCGGTCTACATGGCCGGTCAGCTCAGTGTGCCGACTCTGACGCTGGTCATCCGTAAATGCTACGGCATGGCCGGCATGGCTACCTGCAACAAGAACGACATCGATCTCAAGCTCGCGTGGCCAAGCGGCGAATGGGGATCGCTGCCCGTCGAGGGCGGCGTCGCAGCCGCTTTCCGGCGCGAGATCGCGGCGGCCGATGACCCGAAAGCCAGGGAGAAGGAGATCGAGGCGGAGCTACGCGCCTATTCTTCACCGTTTCGCACCGCCGAGGCATTCGCGGTGGAGGAGATCATCGATCCCCGCGAGACCCGCCCCCTGCTGTGCGAATACATCGCGCTTGCCGAGGGACGACTCAAGATTGGTCTCGGTCCCCGGGCCAAGGCCGGTGTATCCCCATGAAGTCTTCTGCATGCCCATCCGCAAAGTCCTGATCGCCAACCGCGGCGAGATTGCCTGCCGCATCATCCGCACCTGCAAGGCGATGGGCTTGGCCACCGTCGGTGTTTATTCGCAAGCGGACGCCGACGCTTTACACGTAGCCCTCGCCGACGAAGCGATTGCCATCGGTCCGGCGCCGGCAACGCAGAGCTATCTGGCCGCGGATGCGCTGTTGGCCGCGGCCCGGACTTCGAACGCCGACGCCGTCCATCCCGGCTACGGGTTCCTGGCCGAACGTGCGTCGTTTGCACGGGCGGTGGCCGATGCCGGACGGCTGTGGATCGGCCCTCGGGCGAAGACCATCGAGGACATGGGCGACAAGGAACGCGCTCGCGACATCGCTTGCGCCTGCGCGATACCGGTGCTGCCGGGGAGTGCTCGTTTCACGCCAGGGGAC
>JAACFO010000209.1 GCA_009937425.1 Gammaproteobacteria bacterium | reverse complement strand
CTGCCAGAATGTCGGCGACCACGAAACGGCCCGGACGCAGGCGCGCATCGAAGAAATGCCCCTCACTGACGCTGCCGACGAGCCTGCGATCGGCAATGTGCACCGTCCCCGTCACCCGCTCGACACTTGGCCAGCCATCCAGGTAATGCACGGTGGCATCTTGAACCGCCACACGCACGGTTACGCTGAAATCCGACTCGGCTTCCAGCGTCCGCGGCGGACGGCCGCGCAGCTCGACGCTTCCGTTGCTGAGGCGGCCCCGGGGAAACGCTTGATCCAACCACTCACCGGTCATCTTGCCGAAGGTGCTGGTGGGTATGAAGTACTCGATCCGCGCCAAATCGCCGTCGCTGAAGCCCAGGGACAGATCCACGAAAGGTCGGTCGTCATCCGCCTGCCACAGGAGCGTGCCGGTCGCGCTGGCCGTCACGTCGGGGGTAATGAAGCCTACGTCACTCAGAACAAGGCGACGCTCGCTTCCATGGTCGGACCAGGAAAATTCGCCGTGCAGGTTCTTGCCTGTTATGGGGGCCGGAAACATGTCGGGTATCGTCGCGTGAACAGCACCGTCGGCGAGCCGTACACGGGTGCCGCGGGCGTCGTGCTCGAAACTGCCGTCGACGCCGCGCAACACCGGCAGCCCGCGGATGCTCGCGATGCCCACATCGTGGAAGGCCCCCGCCACGCCGACATCGCGAATGCCGTCGGCGTCGCGCTCCATGGTCACGGCCAGGTTGCGGAGTTCTCCCTCCGGCGCCGCGTCCACTAACTGCTGCCAACCATCTTCAGGCGCCTGGCGGGCGATGGGCAACAACGGCACCAGGTCGGCGATATCCAGGGCCGCGATGTTGGCGCTGATCCGTGCCCGGGATGGTGCGCCCGTGTAGTGCAGGCTTGCCAGGGGCGTCGGCTCGCGCAAGCTCAGGAAGCCCGTGCCGGGGTGAAGAAGACGCACCCGCCAGTCGCCCTCGTCCCCGTCGACACTGACCAGCGTCTCGGCGTTCAAGGGGCCGAGGGTGCCGCTAGCACTGGTGACGCGCACGTCCCCGACAGCCAGATTGCCGTTGGCTTTTACCAGACTGCCCGCCTGCCAGCGGCTGTCGAGGCTCAGACTCACGCGCCCCGCGACAGCGGTGTCTCCCAACCGGTAACGCCAGGCTTGCAGGGTCGCGAGATTCAGTCCGTCCACATGCACGGCGATGTCACCGGACCAGTCCGACGATGCGGGATTGCCCGTGAGAGTCGCTTTGGCCCGGACCGCGCCGTTTCGAACTCCGGGGACCTCCACCGCCACATCGAACGTGTGGGAGGGACCGATATTGCGCAGCGACAGGTGGAGATTCGTGACGCTTACCGGTTCGCCGGCAACCCGCAGATCGCTGAATACCACCCGGGTGGCGTCGAGATTCAGCTGGTCCCTGGACAGCAGCCAGTCGAGCAGTGCCGGGATGTGTTGCTGTAGAGCCGCGTCCGGTCCCACGGCCTGGGTGGCGGCATTAATGCGCAGGGACACGTCGCCAATCTGGACGTGCCGCGGGCGCAGTTCACCGCCAAGCAGTGACGCCAGCACGTCGACGGTCACGGTGGCGCTCTCGAAGTGCGCGTTGACGCCGCCGTCCTTGCCGCGCTGGGTGGGATCGCGCAGGCGCAGATCAGTGATGCGGAATTCCGGGCGCCAACCCCGCCACTCGGCTTGCAGCGAACCGATGGCGACGGGCTGGCCGGCGATGCCGGCGAGCCAGATCTCCAAATCCCCGCGGTAACGATCGGCGTTGGGAAACAGCACCCGCACCGAGGCGGCACTCAAGCCGACGACGATGACGAGTGCGGCGATAAAAAGCTGCAGTGTGCGGCTGACCGTCTTCACTATCGGGGGGCGCTACATCAAAACCACGTCGTAGTTTTCGCGGGAATACAGGCTTTCCACCTGTAGCGTAATGGGCTTGCCGATGAAGGCCTCGAGTTCGGCGAAGCTCGCCGACTCGTCGTCCACCAGGGTATCGATGACCTCCTGAGACGCAATGACCAGGAGCTTCTCGGTGTCGAACTGGCGCGCTTCACGGAGAATCTCCCGGAAAATTTCGTAACACACGGTATCCGCCGTTTTGATGGAGCCGCGCCCGCTGCAGGTGGGGCAGGGATCGCAGAGCACGTGCTCGAGGCTTTCCCGGGTGCGCTTGCGTGTCATCTGCACCAGCCCCAGTGCCGACACGTCGCTGATGTTGGTCTTGGTGTGATCGCGATCGAGGCTCTTCTCCAGGGCGCGCAACACCTGGCGTTTGTGATCCTCGCTCTGCATGTCGATGAAATCGATGATGATGATGCCGCCGAGATTGCGCAGCCGCAGCTGGCGCGCGATCGACTGGGTCGCCTCGAGATTGGTCTTGAAGATGGTTTCCTCGAGATTGCGGTGACCCACATAGGCGCCGGTATTGACGTCGATGGTGGTCATGGCCTCGGTTTGATCGAGGATCAGGTGGCCGCCGGATTTCAGTTGCACTTTGCGTTCCAGCGCCTTCTGGATCTCGTCCTCGACGCCGTAGAGATCGAATATCGGCCGATCCCCCGTGTAGTGTTCGATGTTGTCGACCATCTCCGGCACGAAGCGTTCGGTGAAATCGACGAGAGTGCTCATGGTCTCCCGAGAATCCACCCGCGTGCGCTCGATCTCCGTGCCGGTGAGCTCGCGCAGGGTACGCACCACCAGGGGCAGGTCCTCGTGCACCATATCCGGCGCCTTGGCGCTGCGGGTACGTTCCTGCACCGATGCCCACAGCTTGGCGAGAAAATCCATGTCCGCCAGCATCAACTCCTCGGTAGCGGACTCGGCCGCGGTGCGCACGATATAGCCATCGCCGTTCAAAGATGCGGTCAAGGCGTCGTCGTCCACCACCGTCGTCGCCGACTGGTTGGCGCCGGTGTGGCGGCGCATGAGATCGCTGACCAGATCCCGCAAACGCGTGCGCTCGTCCTCTTCCTCGATGCGTTGCGAAACGCCGATGGTGCCGGCTCCCGGCATGTACACCAGATAGCAGGAGGGAATGGAGATATGGGTGGTCAAGCGTGCGCCCTTGGTGCCCAGAGGATCTTTGATGACCTGCACGAGCACGTCCTGGCCATCGCGCACCAGCTCGGTGATGCACTTCATGGGGCGCGGCTGATCCGTCGCCGTGAGCTGTTGCTTGTTGGGACGCGCGATGTGCTGCGTGTCCGCCGGATCCGGGGTCGCGTCGTCGGCGGGATCCTGGGAAGCGCCGACGATGTCCGAGGCATGCAGGAAAGCGGCGCGCTCCAAACCGATGTCGACGAAGGCCGCCTGCATGCCCGGCAACACCCGGCACACGCGGCCTTTGTAAATATTTCCCACCAGCCCGCGCCGGTTGGCGCGCTCGATAAAGGTCTCCTGGAGCATGCCGTTCTCGATAACGGCCACCCGGGTTTCACGGGGCGTGACGTTGACGAGCAACTCGGCGCTCAAGCAATGCTTCCTTGTTCCGTCCCCGGCGCCCCCCCCTGCCATATCGGCAGGCTGCCGGAGAATATAGTGAAGTTGATTTTAGATAATAGTGCTAACTGACGGATTTTACTAATAAAAAATTATTTAAAATCCGGTTGCTCCGAGGAGCGGGTAAGCTATTAAGTGTAGAGATAATGGGCGGCCCTAACAACGCCGGGGGCGCCGAAAGCTGGTCCATGGGCGCCGGATATTTTCCCCGTGGAAACCGCTCCGCGCGATGGGCTATCCTAGCGCCGCCCGAATCGTCCGGTGTATAACAATCGACGCAAAGCCGGTGCGCGGCGTGACCAGCGGGCAGTAAACACACAACGGGAAGGGGGTAGCGTGAGATTCGCTGTCGTGGCGTTCGTTCTGTTCGGCTTGTGGTTACTGCTCTCGGGAATGGTCGCGCCCCTGCTGCTGGCTCTCGGCGCGCTTTCCAGTGTCTTCGTCGCGTGGATCGCCCAACGTATGGGATTGCTCACGCCCGAGGCGCATAGCGCCCACCTGCACCCGCTTCGCTGCCTCGCTTTCATCCCCTGGCTCGCCTGGCAGATAGCGAAGTCCAACGCCGACGTGGCGCTGCGCATCCTGATTCCGTCCAAGGGCATCAGCCCCAGGGTGTTGCGTCTTCCCAGCACCCAGGTGTCGGATCTCGCGCGCAGTGGCTACGCGAACTCCATCACCCTGACACCCGGCACCATCGCCATCGGTGTCGACGGCAACATTATCAGCGTGCACGCCTTGTCCCGGGAAGGCGCAGAAGAATTGCAGAGCGGTGCCATGGACGCGCACGTGAGCGCACTGGAGCGGACACCCTGATGTTCGCCGCCGCGGCCGTTGCGGTGCTGGTGGCCATGGGGTTGGTGCTGGCCCGGGCGTTGCTGGGTCCGACCATCTACGATCGCATCCTGGCGCTCAACAGCTTCGGCACCAAGACTGTGCTGATAATTGCGGTGTACGGATTTCTCACCGGGCGGCCGGATTTTCTCGATATCGCCATCGTCTACGCCCTCATCAACTTCGCCGGCACCATCGCGGTGCTCAAGTATTTCGAATACGGCGATCTGGGCGCCGTGCGCAGTGAGGAAGATTTGCCGTGAGCATCATCCTGGATGTCTTGAGCTGGGCGGCGTTGTTGACGGGTGGATTCCTGGTCGTCACCGGCGGTATCGGTGTGGTGCGGTTTCCGGATCTCTACACACGCATGCACGCGGCCAGCGTCACCGACACCGGTGGCGCGGGCTTGGTTCTGTTCGGTCTCATGTTGCAGGCGGGACTCACCATGGTGACGGTGAAGCTCCTGTTGATTCTCTGGTTTCTTTTGTTCACTGGGCCCGTCTCCAGCCATGTGCTCGCCAAGGCTGCGCTGCACGGAAAGCTCGAGCCGCTGGTGGACGACGACGGGGAGGGCGCCTCATTCTCGCACTCATCGACTTCCTGATCCTGGCCTTCATCGTCACGCTGGCGGTGGCGGCGGCCCGGCAGCGCAATCTGTTTGCGTCAGTCATGCTGTTCGCCATCTACAGCCTGCTGTCCGCCGCCTTGTTCGTGACCCTGGACGCCGTGGACGTGGCTTTCACCGAAGCGGCGGTGGGCGCCGGCATCGCCACCATCCTCATGCTGGCGACCCTTGCCGTCACCAGTGCGCGCCAGAAGCCCACCGCCAAGCGGCCGCTGGCGGCGCTGCTCGCGGCCATCGCCACCGGGCTGGTGCTCATCTACGGCATATGGGATCTGCCGCGCTTCGGCGATCCCTGGGCGCCGGCCCACCGCCATGTGGTGCCGCGCTATCTCGAAGCATCCGCAGAGGAGATCGGTATCCCCAATGTCGTTACCTCGGTACTGGCGAGCTACCGTGGCTACGACACCCTCGGCGAGGTGACGGTAATCTTCACCGCCGGTGTCGGTGTGATGATTCTCCTGGGACGTTCCCGGCGCCGACGGCGCGAAGACGACGGCGACGGCGGGTAAGAAAAGTGCGTCATCACGTCATAGTACGCATCTGCACCCGCATCCTGGTGCCGTTCATTTTACTGTTCGCTCTCTACGTGCAGTTTCACGGCGACTTCGGACCCGGCGGCGGCTTTCAAGCCGGTGTGATCTTCGGCGCCGGCTGCATCCTCTACGGGCTCGTGTACGGCGTCGACGCGCTAATCGGTGTAGCACCCCTGGCGGTGGTGCGCGCGATAGCCGCCGGTGGCGTGCTGCTGTACGCGTTGGTGGGGATAGCCGGCCTGCTCGCCGGCGGCAACTACCTGGACTACAGCGTACTCGGCGCAACACCCGTGGCCGGACAGCACCTGGGCATCATGTTGATCGAACTAGGCGTCGGCATGACCGTCGCTGCCGTAGTCATCACCCTCTACTACAGCTTCACAAATCGCCGAACAACCCCATGAACCCCCCCAATCGTTCCCCCAACTCTCCCCTCA
>JAACFO010000067.1 GCA_009937425.1 Gammaproteobacteria bacterium | reverse complement strand
AAATTGCAACCATGTGGGTGACGCCGTAGGCGTCCACGACCTCTTTGAGCGCCTGCATACGCGGCATCGCGCCCTTGACCCGTAGCTCCACCAGGTCGTCGGTAAGAAGCCCACCGCCACCACCGCAACAGAAGGTGGCCTCGCGGATAGTGTCCTCGCGCATTTCGTAGAAGTGGTTGCTGACCGCCGCCAGCACTTCCCGCGGCAGCACGAACTGCCCACCGGGTAGATCCCCCATGCGCGAAGCGCGGGCGATGTTGCAGGAATCGTGGAAGGTGACGCGGCGCTCGTCGTTGGCACTGGCGTCCAGGGTCAGTGCACCGTGCTTGATGAGGTCATGGGTGACCTCGACGATGTGTTGCGGCACAGGGTAACGCGGGTCGAGAAAATCGAAAGGACCGGCCAGGGTGTTCAGGTAATTGTAGGCAACGCGCCAGGCATGGCCGCATTCGCCGAATACGATGCGCTTTACACCGAGTTCCAGGGCCGCCTCGCGAATTCGCAACGCCACTTTGCGCATGTTCTCGTAGCTGCCCGTGAACAGCCCGAAGTTGGCGGCTTCCGATGCACGGCTCGAGATCGTCCAGCCGATGCCTGCCTGGTGAAACACTTTGCCGTAGCCGATGAGTCCGTCTACCTGGGGCTCGGCGAAGAAATCCGCCGACGGTGTGACCAGCAACACCTCCGCGCCCGCCACGTCCAGGGGATAACGCACCACGACCCCCGTTTCCTCTTCCACGTCTTCCTCTAAACCTTCCAGCGTGTTGGCCAGCGCCGGTTGCGGCAGGCCGAGATTGTTGCCGATAGTGTGCACCTTGGCGATGATCTCGTTGCTGTACTTCTGACCGAGACCGATGCTGGACATGATCTCCCTGGCCGCCATGGTGATCTCGGCGGTATCGATGCCGTAGGGACAATACACCGAGCAACGCCGGCATTCGGAGCACTGATGAAAGTAGCTGTACCAATCGTCGAGGACTTCCCTGGTCAGGTCTTCGGCACCCACCAGCCAGGGAAAGTACTTGCCGGCGAGAGTGTAGTAGCGGCGGTAGATTTTGCGGAACAAATCCTGGCGCGCCACGGGCATGTTCTTGGGATCGCCGGTGCCGAGAAAATAGTGGCACTTATCGGTGCAGGCGCCGCACTTCACGCATGCATCGAGATACACCTGCAACGAACGGTACTTGCCCAGCAACTCGCCCATCTTCTCGATGGCAACCTGCTGCCAGTTGTCGATCAACTCACCAGGATAGCCGAGGGGCTCCTGGTGCTCCGGCGACGCTACGTAGGGCCGGCTGTGGGCCATGGCGCCTGCCACGATCACGGGTATTTCCGCGAAGGGCTTGAGCTCGGGGGTATGAAATTCGGGCTTGGCCATGGGGCTATTGCTCGAGTGATTCGAGCTTGGCCGCCCAGCGCGCCTGATGGCGTTTCTCGCGGGGGTTGTCCACCTGAACGCGGGTGGGGCTGAAGAACACCGCCGGCGCGTGCAGTAACTTGCTGATGGGGAAAACGATCATCAGTAAAGCCACCAGGGCCAGGTGTGTCAGCAGCAGCCCGTCCAGCGGCAGCGGGTGCCAGTCGAAAAGCACGAGTCCCAGGACGAATGCTTTTACGGCGACGATGTCGGTGGGACTCAGCGTGCGCATGAGCACGCCGGTGACGCCGATGCCCGCCAGCAGCGCCAACATCAGATGATCGGAAGGCGCGGAAATGTAGCGAACCCGGTCCACCACAATGCGCCGCAGCCACAATCCCGCCAGCCCCACGAGCATCGCGGCCCCCGCGTACACACCGACACGCTGGACCACGGCGACCCAGGCCCACACCGGCTCGATGAGGTAGCGCAGGTGCCCGAGAAGCACGACCAGGAGCGCGAAGTGGAACAGCCAGCCGAATATCCAGGTGGGCTTGTTGGCCTTGAAAAGGCTCGTGAACAAGACCAGCTCGCCGAGCATCCGCACCACCACCCCCGGCACGCTGGTGGGTGCCGGTGTGGTGGGAATTTTCAGCGGCGCCGGGACGCGCGCGTAACGGTTAATGCGGTAGGCGAGTCCGGCGATCAGAATGAAGGTGGCCGCATACAGCAGCAGCGCATAGATGACAGTTATTGCCGACATCCAAAATCACGCCAAGCGCCCGGCGACTCAGACGCAGCCGGTAGGCTTCGGCAGACCCGCGTAGCGGCACGCCTGCTTGGCGGGACCGTAGGGAAACAACTGGTACAGATACTTGGTGTTGCCCTTGTCCTTACCGAGCTTCTTGCCGATGGCCTTGGTGAGCACACGCACGGCCGGAGCCACTTGGTACTCGTCATAGTACTCGCGCAGGAAATTGATCACTTCCCAGTGGTTTTCACTGAGCTCGGTTTCGTCTTCCTGTGCCATGCACTCGGCAGCCTCGGGGCTCCAATCGGCCAGAATCTGGATGTAGCCTTCTTCATCCGTATCGAGAACTTTACCGTTTACCTCTAGAGACATGTCCTGCTCCTGAAAATCTCGCTGTCAAAGGCACGCGTGGGTGGCGTCGTGCCCTACTACCAAATCGACGAAGCCGTCGTAGTCGACGACCTCGATACCTTCCATTACGTTCTCCTCGCTCAGACCCCGCGCCTTCAGATCGGGGCCGAGAACATAGAATTGTAACCTGTTTCCGGCGTCGCTGAGCATGCCGTTCAATGACGTACCGTTCATGGCGCCGTATACGCCGTCCTCCATGAGCAGCACCGAGCTGCCTTCAACGGCGATGCGCAGGCAGGTCTCCAGGGAATTCTTCTCGAAGGGCGACTTGTTGACTGTGTGTAGAAGTGCCATGGGTGCCTCTCAGAAACTCAATACCACGTCCTGCTCTTCCATTAGCCGTCCGATCTCTTCGGATGTTTTCACTTCCACCGGCACGTTCAAGTCGTCCTCGGTCATGCCCCGGGCCTGCATGGATTCCTTTTCCACGTAGAGCTTCTCCACATCGTACATTTCCAAAGCGCGGAAGGTTTTGGAAAAATTCTTGGTGCCGATAGCACTGGTGTCCTGGTCCTTTCGGATCTGGTATACGCCGTCGTCGATAAACACCACGCTGACGTCCTGATCGAATGCCGCACCAACCAGCACCACCTCCAGGGACTCCTGGGCGTAGATCGTTCCATGGGGCGCACGCCGGTTCACGTACATGAACTTCTTGATTACGCCGCCTGCGTATTCTTCGTCTTCTTCCATGGTTCTCTCTCAGTCTCCGAATACCACCAGACGATCGGACTCGATGCCGGCCTCGACGAGCTGACCGAGGCCCGAGATGCGAAAGCCCGCCGCAATGTTGTTGGCGTCCTTGCCCTGGCGCTTCTGCTCGTCCTCATCGACGATGCCCCTGCGCTGGGCGGCGGCCACGCAGACCACCAAATCCAGGCCGTGCTCCTCGGCGAGCTCACTCCAGCGATTGACGATGTTGCGATCGTCCTGGGGCGGTGTCGTCAGGCGTGTGCCGTTGTTAACGCCGTCGTGGTAGAAGAACACGCGAAAGATCTCGTGACCCTTTGCCAGCGCCGCGCGTGTGAAATGGTAAGCCGTATCGGCAGCCTGGTGCTGATAGGGTCCTTCGTTGAGTACGACCGATAGTTTCATATTCTAGAACCGCAGGTGGGCGGAGGCGTTCAGGCTCTTGCGTGATCCCCGCCAGTTATCGATGTGGAACTTGGTGAAGGGCAGCTCCGTCAGCTCGAAGAAGCGCGGCCAGCCGATGCGATCGATCCAATCGTTAATACGCTCCCAATCCCTTGCATCGTCCTTGTAGGCATAGAGGATCTTTTTCACCACACTTGCCACCTCCGGCCAGCGGGGTGGATTGTTGGGGATGCCCGCCGCAACGAGCTTCTGGAATGACGGCTTGCTGCGTGCGTTGGAGTGATTGCCGCCGACCCAGATGGCGAGCTTCGAATGCTCGGGATCGTTAATCTGCATGGGCGGACAGGGCGGGTAACAGGCGCCGCAGCAGATGCACTTCTTCTCGTCGACTTCCAGCGTCGGCTTACCGTCCACCATGGCGGGACGGATGGCCGCCACCGGGCAGCGTGCCACCACCGCCGGGCGCTCGCACACGTTCGCCACCAGGCTGTGGTTAATCTTCGGCGGCTTGGTGTGCTGGATGTTGATGGCGATGTCACCCTGACCGCCACAGTTGATCTGGCAGCACGACGTCGTGATGTGCACGCGGTTGGGCATCTCGGCGCGCTTGAACTCGTCGATGAGCTCGTCCATCAACGATTTGACCACGCCGGAGGCGTCGGTACCGGGGATATCGCAGTGCAACCAGCCCTGGGTGTGGGAAATGAAGGCCACCGAGTTCTGGGTGCCGCCGACCACGAAGCCCTCGGCCTCCAGGGCGTCGATGAGCGGGTCGACCTTGGCCTCGCTATCGACCATGAACTCGATGTTGCTGCGGATGGTGAAACGCACATGGCCATCGGCGTACTTGTCACCGATGTCGCACAGGGTTCGCAGCGTGAAGACGTCCAGGATGCGCTGGGTGCCGGCACGCACCGTCCAGATCGCGTCACCGCTCTCCGCCACGTGGCAGAGAACGCCGACTCTCGGGTGGGTGTGATGATCCCACTGACCGAAGTTTCGCACCATCGTCGGATGCATGTACTGGAACCCGTCCGGGCATCCGGTCTCGATGGGCATTCGGCGTTCTATGGCCATATTAAAGTCCTCAGTCCGCCGCGTCCGAGCTGCGGGCGTTTCTGGCAAACCACTTCTCGACTTCCTCGTCCCAGCCGTCCATGCGCACGTAGGAGCTTTCCCGGGGATGGGCAATCATGTTGGGATCGACTTCGAGACCGATGCCTTCGAGGAAGTTGACGAGCCCGATGCGTTCGATCATTTCGCCGACACGCTCGTGCTCCAGGGCATTCTCGGCGAAGAAGTCGATGGTCTCCTCGGCAATTTCCACCAGCCGCTCGTAGTCTTCGTCGCTCTCGAGCTTCAAAAAAGGCACGACCACGGTGCCGAATAGATCACCGATCTTCAACGTGCGCTTGCCACCGATCAACAGACTCACGCCCTTGTCGTCTCCAGGGGAGAGACATTTCGGCATGACGTTCAAGCAGTGCATGCAGCGCACGCAGCTCTTGTTGTCCACGTCCAGGCTGTCGTCGTCATTCAGGGATAAGGCGTTGGTGGGGCAGCGAGTGACGACGTTATCGATGACGTACTTGCGGCCCTTGCGCGCCACGTAGGCTTTGACCTCGTCCTGGTTCACCTTCATGTCGTCGCGCCAGGTGCCGATAACCGCGAAGTCGGCGCGCTCGATGGAGTTCATGCAGTCGTTGGGGCAACCGGAGACTTTGAACTTGAACTTGTAGGGCAGCGCCGGGCGGTGGACGTCGTCGGTAAAGTTGTTCACCAGCATGCGGTGAATCTTGTGCTCGTTGGCGCAGGACTGCTCGCAGCGCGCTGAGCCGACGCATGATTGCGCGGTGCGCACGCAGGGTCCGGCGCCGCCAAGATCGAAACCGTACTCGTTGATATCGTCAAAGAAGTGCTGGGTGTTCTCGGTGTTGGCGCCGATGAACATGATGTTGCCGGTCTGGCCGTGGAAGGTGACCAGCCCCGAGCCCCACTTCTCCCAGCTATCGGCGAGCTCGCGCAGCACGTTAGTGGTGTAGTAGTTGCCGGCGGGAGGTTGCACCCGCAGGGTGTGAAACTCCTTGGACTCCGGATAGTCGGCGCCGACTTCGGAGAAGCGCGGGATGATGCCGCCGCCGTAACCGTAGATGCTGACGGTGCCGCCCTTCCAATAGCCCTTGCGGGTTTCGTAGGAGTGCTCCAGCTGACCGAGAAGCGAATTGGCAACGCCGGTGATGCGTTCGTCACCGTGTTCGTCGCGCAGGCGCTTGATTCCGGAAACGAAGCTCGGCCAGGGGCCTTGCTCCAGCTTGTCCAGCATCGGTGTTGGGTGCTTTTTCATCTCGACCCTCTTTGCTGTGAGACCTGGCGGGGGCGTTTTATTGTGCATTCAGCGGGGCGCCGCCTGCGCATGAATGGCCAGGTTAGTGGCGCATTGTAATGAGCCCGCGGGGCGCTCGATATCATCCCTTGGAGGTGCCAGACTGGAATCCAGGCTATGCCAAAGGGCATATATGAGAAGTGCGTGTAACATGTTGTTAATGTTGAAATATTTTTACTCGCCCAGGTATCCCTCGCAGGTGTTGTCGACCGGTGTCCCTGACACACTCCCAAGCCCTTGAATTCGGACCGGAATCCGGCCCGTTCAATCTGGACGATGAGGCCGCCTATAGCCGCTGGCGGGCCCACAAGCTGCGCCATTATCCCCATAGTGTGAACCAGCAGAGGGTGCCGATCGCCGCTCTCGATCGTTTAGATTCGGCGCAGCGCGGCAATCTCGCCGAGGCCTGTGGGCGAGCAAATTTCGCCATCTATCAAACGGACCCGGCGACCCCGCCGGGCATGGAGCAGCTGCGCGCCTTCGGCAAACAGCTCGGCCTGGTGCACTTCGACCGCCATCTGTGGGCGCCCCCGGACGGCATCGCCGCGCTTCGCAGGGAGACCGGCGCAGCGCGCTCCAGCTATATCCCCTATACGGATCGCGCCATGCAGTGGCATACCGACGGGTACTACAACACTACCGATTCGGCGGTGCGCAGCGTCATCATGCACTGCGTGACCCCGGCGGCCGAGGGCGGCGGCAACTGGCTGCTGGACCCGGAAATGGTGTACATGGCCATGCGCGACGTGAATCCAGCGTTCGTCGAAGCCCTGATGCACCCCGGTGTCATGACCATTCCCGAGAATACCCTGGAGCCCGGCGCTCATCGGCCCGCCGTAACCGGTCCCGTATTTTCGCTGAATCCCGCTGACGGCACGCTGCACATGCGCTACACCGCACGCACACGCTCCATCCGCTGGAAAGACGACGCCGTCACCAGGGACGCAGTGGCATTTCTCGCCGAGTTGCTGACGCCGCCGGTGTCATCCGCATTTTACGTGTGCCTCCAGGCTGGAGAGGGTATCGTCTGCAACAACGTGCTGCATAACCGCGCAGCCTTCCACGACGCAGCCGACGCCGAACAACAACGACTGCTGTGGCGGGCGCGCTATCACGATCGCATCGCGGTCAGCAGTTCTCCAGACGTGACTGCATGATGCGCTATCTCAGCGAAATCCTGCTCGAAGAGCACGCCCTGGAGAGCTTTGCGCAACTGGTGGGTGCGGTGCGCAAGCGCGCGGCCAGCGAACGCTTTTTGCACATGGATATCAAACCACCCTATTTCGACACACCCGATAACTGGCAGGACGTGCTGGAGGCGGCATTCACGGGAGTTGTGCGCGACGAACCCGATGGCTGACAGCGCCACGGATGAATTTGTCGACGTCGCCTTCGGGTTGCCGGGGGGGCGCCTTCCCATTGACCATGCCTACGCCCTGTTCAGCGCCATCAGCGCCGTATTGCCCTGGCTCGCGGATGAAGCCGGCGCCCGGGTCCACCAGGTGCACACGGCGGCCACCGGCAGCGGCTGGATGCGCCCGGAGGACGCGACCGGCGACGAGTTGCACCTGTCGCGGCGCACGAAACTCAAGTTACGGGTGCCGCGACGCCGGGCCGAAGACACACTCGTACTTTCGGGACAAGTGATGGATGTGGCCGGTTATCCACTGACTCCAGGTAGCGGAAAAGTGGTTGCGCTCGTGCCGGCGAGCACCTTGCTCGCGCGGCATGTGGTTTGCGAGGAGCAGGAGGACGAATCACGTTTCGTCCCGCGGTTGAACGCGTCGCTGCGTGGCTCCGGCGTGACGGGTGCAACGCTTATCTGCGGCCGCACCCATCGCATCAGCACACCGGATTGCGTTGTTCACACCCGCAGCGTCGTGGTGACGAATCTCGATCCCGACGGTGCCGCGTGCCTGCTTCGACAGGGTATCGGCCCGGCGGGAATGCTTGGCTGCGGGATATTCATCCCCTACAAACGCATCGAGTGATGGCGTCAGGCAAACACGACCCACGTGGTTGCCAGATACTTGACGCCGCGCTCCAAGGTCACGCCCCGGTGCTCGTGGGTCCAGAACGGCGGGAACACTATCAGCTTTCCCGTGCGCGGGGTAATCGTGACTTCCTGGTAGCGAAAGGCCGTCTCACCGCCGGGCCCCTCTACATCATTCAGATACCAGATAGCCACGAGCTGGCGATGACTGAAGGAATGACTGCCGCCGTCGATGTGCCAGTGGTAATACTCGCCGGGAAGCGTGCGCTGGATCCCGTAGCCCATGTCCTTGAACGCACCGCCGAAGTAGGGGTAGGTTTCACGCAAGCTTCCCAGGGCGCGGGCCAGGGATTGGAATAGCTCCTTGTCGATATCTTTCCAATGCTCTTTGCCGCTGACGACCAGGTCAGTGGAGCGTTTGACGGATTGGTCCTTGCTGACAGTCTGCCCGATGTGGCCCTGGTATTGCTCGTCGGTGGCCGCCTCGAAGCGCTCCACCATGTTCTTGCAAAGGCTCTCGGGCAGGGCATTCTCGGCTTCGTAGATGAAGCTGAGTGGTTTCACTTCTCTTAAATGCATCTCGAACGGAAATCGCCGTCTTCGTTATAATCGTGCCGCTGTCAGCAAGCATATCACCTACCACAATGGCGATTCGCATCAAAGACAAATGGCATCAGTCGCGGAGAAACCGGCCGACTTCGAAGTCATTGCGCGACAGCGCCGGCGCCCTCGCCTTCATCGGCTGGCGGGTGGCGCTGGATAAAGCCCAGAACCTCAACCGCGAAGGTTTTCGATACGATTCGGATATCGAGCGGGTTGGCGTCATCAGTGAGTTCGTGGCCTTCGAAATTCAAGTCGCGGATCGGCTTTCTTACGAATTTCTGGACGACGATGAGCGCACTCTTTTCATTAATGCGCTGGGGCAACGCTTTGCCGATCACATGCAGGAAAATCTGAGCGACTTGGGCGGGCCGCGCAATTATCGCGATGCCTTCGTCGCATTGTTGAACGAACGGCTGGGCGATTATGCATCTCTGACGTTCGAAGACGGCGAACCCGGCTTCGACTTCTTACGTTACCTGGGAGCCAAAGTGCTCGGCGTGCTGGGGGAAGATCAAACCAATCGCTGGGTGATGGACCAGATCGTCACCATCGATGCGCCGGAGCTGGCGGAGAAGATTCACAAGAGCGTGCTCAATCTGCTGGCGGCGCCTGCGCAGGACGCCGATTGAGGGCGTCGACGAAAAGACGTTCTTGCGGCAGGCCTCCCGCGAGAAGCAGCTCCCTGGCGGAGCTCACGAATCCCTCACCGCCCGCGAGGTAAACATCGACATTGCCGAGATCCGGCAGATCCGTCAACGATTCGGCGCTCATGGCTCCGTCGACCGCACGGTAGTGAAACTCATCCAGCGCGTCGGTCAGCGAACGAAAATAATTGTGTAGATAGTGACCGTCCGCCCGTGTCGTGTACCAATGAAGATGTATTGGTTGCGGCACTTCGAGATTGATGGCGTGCTCGATAATGCTTTTGATCGGCGATATGGCCGTGTCACAGGCAACAAAAACCAATTCCCTCCGGGAAGCTTCGTCCAGGGTAAAATGTCCCCGCGGCCCTTCGATCTCGAATCGATCAGACTTCCCGAAACCTGCGAATGCCCGGGAGCCGATGTCACCGCCGTGGCGGGAATCGAAATGAAACTCCAGGATGAGTCCGTCGCACGGGCAGCTGGCGATGGAAATGTCCGCAGCCTGGGAGCCGGCCGGCGTCAGGCGTACGTGCTGTCCGGCGAGAAAGCGCAGCATCTGCCCGCGCATGACACGCAGGCGGACGATGGCGACCTCACCGGCGATGGTCTCCTGGTTGTAAAGACGTGCCCTGATCTTCTGCATGGGAATGTCGTCCGGCCCGCCGGCCTCCCCTGCCTCGATGGTCACGTCCCCGTCCGCCGTGCAGCAGCAAAGCAAAACCGTGCCTTCGCGCTTCTCGGCATTGCTCAGGGCGTAGTCGTGAAAGCGGATGCGGCGGACCTGGCCTTGCGTTACCCGCCCCTTGCACTCACCGCAGCTGCCGTTGCTGCAGCCGAATTCCAGGGCCAAACCGCTTCGCAGGGCCGCCACCAGCAGTGATTCATCGGTCTCCACGACGAACTCGTGGCCGCTGGGCAGGATACGAACCAGGTTGGACATGTCAGTTTTTTTCGCAGGGGCAGCGCCCGAACGCCCGCCCGCGTCTATCTACTTGGTGATATTGTCTTGCGCAAGCGTCCGGTTCTAGACTGCCCTATTTGCGACCCGGGCTCCACAAGCCATTGGGAGGGTGCCGTGGACAACGAACTGTACCGTAAGACCATCGTCGAGATGGAGAGCAAGAATGTGGATGCCGAATACATCCAGGGCTGGGCCGGCGGCTTCCTGGGAAACCCGAAGCGCGAGGAGCAGCGCGTCACTGAAGCCTATGACAAGGGCTTCGAGGACGGGTCGGATAAGAACACGAGCAACTACGAGAGCTGGATCGCCGGCTGAGCGTGGCAACGCCCATGCACCAGCGCCTCACTCCGAAGCAGGCGCATCGGTAAATCCCGCCGCCTCGTAGAGCTCTTTCGCCTTGGCGGCGTCTTTTTCGACCCCCAATCCCTGCTCGTACATGCTGGCCAGGGTGGCCATGGATCCCGCCAGGCCTCGGGCGGCGGCGCGTTGCAACCAACCGGCCGCTTGCTGCTCGTTTTTCTCTACGCACTCGCCGTACAGGTACATGATGCCGAGACCGTGCAGGGCAAGACCATGATCCTGTTCGGCGGCGGCGCGCATCCAGTGATAGGCTTGGGGTTGATTCTGTACGACACCCAGGCCGGCCTGGTACTGAACCGCCAAACGATACTGGGCCTCGGGATTACCGTTCTCCGCCAGAGGCTGCAGCAGCTGGCAGGAACGGCGAAACTCTTTCGCCTCGAAGGCAGCGATGCCGCTGGCGAGATCCACATCGGCGTTATCCATAGTGATGTTCGCTATTGGGTTCGCAGCAGATGCTGAAAAAGATATGCCTGGCGTTTGTATTCGGCGGGCATGGTGAGCAACTGTAACTCTTGCGCTTGTGACAATCCCACGTCGTGGCCGATGAGAAAGGACAGATTCTCCGGATAAGGCGCCGCGAGTTGCTTGCTGGAGCCTGATCGGTACTGCAGGCGATTGTACAGTTGCACCAGCGCGCCCTCGAGTTCCGGCTCGACCGTCGGATCGTTTTTGTCGAAGGACACCTGCCCGCCGGAATAAAGCTTCCCCTGGACGACACGCTGAAAGCTGTTCAGTTGAAAGGCGCGAATCCCACGGGCTGCAATATCCATCGCCCCGGTATCATCAACGCCCAGCAGGCGATCGAACCTCATTTCCGTTCCGACGCTCGATGCGCCTCCGGGAACGACGGTTACGATGCCGAAGCTGCTGCCGCTGTCGGCGCTTTCGGCGATGAGTTGCTTATAGCGGGGCTCGAATATGTGCAGCAGTACCAACTCGCCGGGGAATGCCACGATACCCAGGGGGAACAACGGCAGAAACTGCGATTGCGAACCAGTATCCGGCGATTGTTCCGGGGGCGCAGCGGCGCGCACCGTGGGCGGCGAAAGCGCAGCCCAGCCCGCGTATGCCATCAGCGTGCATCCGGTCAACCAGATTCGGCGCTTCACCAGGACGCCTCCCCGAAGCCTTTCCTCATTCGAGAATACAAGAAATTCCGCGCCAGGTGCGGCGTGCGCACCCGACCCGATCTTGGCTATCATCGCTTGGATGAAGAACACACTTATTCAGGCCGTCAAAGCCGATGATCTTCCCCCCGGCGCCATGACCTGCGTGGACGTGGGCGGGCAGCGCGTTCTGGTCGCCAATGTGGACGGGGTTTTTTACGCCACCGACGACACTTGCACCCACGAGGACGCATCCCTGTCCAGCGGCTCTTTAAAGGGCGAGATGGTCAAATGCCCGCTGCACGGGAGCCGTTTCAGCCTGCGTACCGGTGAGCCCATGGAGGACCCGGCTGAGGATCCCCTGCGATGTTATGCAGTAACGGTCGATGACGGCATAGTATTCGTTGAATTTCAAGCACCGGAAAGTCCATGACCGACGTGACCCCGGAACGCATGAACGAGGCGGAAACGGCGATGCGGTCCTACCTGCAGCGCATTGCCACCGGCCCTGAGCTCAGCAAGAACATCTCCCTGGAGGAGACCCGCCACGGCATGCAATTGATCCTCGACGGCGAGGCCGACCCGGTGCAGGCGGGCATTTTTCTCATCGCCCTGCGCATGAAACGTGAATCCGATGACGAGGTCCGGGGCATGCTGGAGGCCATCCGCGAAACGACGCGCAGGGTGGAGGCGAATGTGGATGACGTGCTCGACATGGCGGATCCCTACGACGGCTACAATCGCACCTTGCCGGCGTCACCGTTTCTGCCCGCGGTGCTCGCCGCCTGCGGCGTGCCGGCCTTTTCCCAGGGCGTGCACGCCATGGGGCCCAAGTTCGGCGCCACCCACCATCAAGTGCTGCAGGCAGCAGGCATTGCCGTCGACGGCACGCCGGAAGATGTTGCCGCGCGCCTGGAAGATCCAGCCATCGGCTGGGGCTATATGGACCAGAGCCTTTTTTGTCCGAAGCTCTACGCGCTCACCGCGCTTCGCCGCCTGATGGTGAAACGCCCCGCCCTGACTACCACCGAAGTGCTGGCAGGGCCCATCACCGGCCGCAAAGCCACCCACCTGGTGACGGGTTTCGTGCACAAGCCCTATCCGCGCATCTACGCGCTGCTGGCGCGTCACGCGGGTTACGACTCGGCGTTGCTGGTACGGGGCACCGAAGGCGGGATCATTCCTTCACTGCGGCAATCCGGAAAGATCTGGCATTACCACGAAAAGGGCGATGAAAAGGAAGTCGATTTCAAACCCGAGGACCTGGGCATCAACCAGGAGCTGCGCGCCGTCCCCCTGCCCGAGAACATTCCCGGTTATCGCAAGAAAACCGACGGCGTGGCTTCCAGTGTCGACGCGTCCGCTATCGCCGCCCACGCCGCCTGTGCCGGCATCGACGCGCTGGAGGGCAAAGCCGGCGCCACCGCCGATTCACTGGTTTACGGCGCTGCTCTGTGTCTGTGGCACCTGCAACGCTACCCTTCCCTGGCCGAGGCAGCGGACGCTGTGCGTCAGGTGCTGGCGTCAGGTAAAGCGTTGAGCCATTTTAAAGGGGCCTGACCTCTTTCACGTCCGACGGTCCACTATTGCTTCGTGTTGACCATCGGCAGTTCCTTTCGCAGAGACCAATCGGCAATGGAACCGTCGTACATGCGCGTTTTCTTATTACCCAGCAATTCGCTGGATGCGAACCAGCCGAGTGAGGCCCAGTGGCCGGTGTTGCAGTAGGTTATCTGCTCACTTCCGTTCGCGATGCCCGCCTCCTTCCACAGATTTCCCAGCTGCGCGAGATCGGTGAACGTGTGCCCGGCCTTATTGTAGAACTGGCCCTGGGGAATATTGCGTGCACCGGGTATGGCGCCAAAGCGCGCCGCCGAGCCTGACTTTTTCTCACCGGAGTATTGCACCGGCGGGCGATTATCGATCAGGACCGGGCCTGTTCCGGTCTTCACTACCTGAGCCACGTCTTGGCGGCTGGCGACGAGCTCCGGCCGGAAGTGCACCTTGAAGGTCTTCGGCTCGCGGCGATTACTGCCGGCTTCAACGGCACGCCCCTGTGCGGCCCACAGCGCATAGCCGCCGTTCAATATGGAGACGTCATCATGTCCCATGACCTTGAAGGTCCAATAGACGCGGGTCGCGCTACCGTAATCCGCCGCGCTTACGCCGCCGGGAACGATGACCACATGATCGTCGTTACCAATGCCGAGGCCACCGACAAGCTGCTCGAGAACCGCGGCATCGGGCAGCATGGCGACGACGCCGTCCTGTTTGGCTCGCCAACTGTCTTCGAGATAGTTACTGTAGATGGCGCCGGGAATGTGGGCTTTTTCGTATACCTCCCTTGAGCCTTTGTCGATCTTGTTTCGAATGTCGAGCACGACGACGTCGGGCTTGCCGAGATTCCCTTCGATCCAGTCGCCGTCGACGAGCGGCTGTGCAGCGAATAGTGGTCCGCTGGCGAGACTCGCGATGATTAGCAGTGCTGAAGTGGAGACTAAACGGCTCATGATGTGCCCCCCATAATCGGTGATTAGGAACACCTGCTCGATGCCGAGAGCCTCAGAACGCCCGCAGCTCGGGCTGGTTGCATTCTTGGATGGTCGAGGGTTGATTTCTACGCCGATGGGCGCTGTCTGGCAAGTATCGGAGCTCAGTGCGAAATGCCCAATTTGGCAACTGCAAGCGCGTCCAGTAGCGCCTGGCGATCGCTGTCGCGTTCGTAGGGCATGGATTCGGCGAATGCCACTGGCTCGAACCCGGGGAACGCGTCTTTCATTTCCGCGACGTTGGATTGTGTAGCGTCGGCATCTCCCAGGCGCGCGCTGGCAGCCACCCGGTAAACATGGTCATCCTTTCGTAGCTTGGTGATATGCCCCAGCGCAGCCAGTGCTTCCTCGTAGCGTTCCAGATGAAACAGCGCGCGCGCCAGATGCGTCCAATAACGTTCGGGGTGGTAGGGGTTCAAACACATGGACTTTTTTACCCACTCCCGGGATTCCTCCGGCTTTCCGCTGAAGGCGAGCATCTCGCCCATGGAACAAACCGAGCGATCATCATTCGGATTCAGAAACAGGGCGCGCTCCTGGTGCCACATGGCTCGCTGCAAATTTCCCTGGGTCAAATGCACCTGGGCGAGCACCCGGTGGCATTCGCTTTCATTTTCGTCGAGCTCCAAGCCGCGTTCGCAGGCCGCCTTACTACGTTTGACCAGTGCGGCCGGATCGTCGAGATTGAAGGCCAGTGCCTGTCCAATTCCGCACGCCAGCCATGCGTACGCAACAGCGTAGTCCGGGTCCCGCTCGATGGCCTGCTCGAACAAGTCGATGCAGGTCCAGCAATCATCGGGGGTGAACCGATGGTGATGGTCTTTCCCCCGAAGGACATAGTCGTAAGCCTCCAGCCGTTCGGGGGGCGCGCGCCGAGCGTGCGCCAGGCGCGCGGCTTCTACACGGCCGGCGAGTGTCGACACCACAGTCGACGTGACCTCGTCCTGCACGACGAACACATCCTCCAGTTCACGGTCGATACGATGGCCCCACAGATGCAGTCCCGCGTGCGCATCCAACAACTGGACGTTGATGCGAATGCGTTGACCGGCCCGTTGCAGGGTGCCGCGAACGAGGTACTGGGCGCCCAACTCGTCGGCAATCTGTCTATCCGTAACATTCCCATCGCGAAACCGAAACGCGGATCCCCGCGCAATAACCCGTAGTGAATGAAAACACGAGAGTGCCGTCGTGATGTCCTCGACAATGCCGTTAACGAAGTAGTCGTCGTCGGGGCCGGAAAGATTCTCGAAGGGCAGCACCGCCACCGACGGCAACGGGTGCTCTGGCAGTAGCGTGGTGCTTGCGCTGACAGGAGTCCCCTGGGGGTCGGCGGCGGATTTTTGCAGTGTCTGGAACAGCTGCGTTGTTTCGGCACTGGGCTGCATGCCGAGGGCGCGCTCGAGAGCATCTATACAAATCTGGTACTGGCGCAAGGCATCGGAGCGGCGTCCCACGCGACCGAGTAACTCCATCATCTCGCGGTGGGCGGGCTCGCACGCCGGATCCATGGCGAGTCTGCGTTCCAGAGTCGCAATTGCCTCGTCGATGCGGCCCTGGTCGACCAAGGCACGCACCAGCCTATCCGCCGCCTGGTATGCGAACCTGCAGAGCCGCGCGCGGGCCATCAGCAGCCATTCCTCGTACTCGGACTCGCGAACCGTCAGCCCGTAGAGCAGCTCGCCACCATAAAGGGCGAGGCAATCTTGCAGATCGCTGGCATCGTCACTCTTCGCGAGGCGCTCGAATTCGGCCACGTCCACGCTGCAGGCGCCGAGGTCGATTTGCACGCTGTCGCCCCGGGTGACGACCGCGCCGTCACAGCATTGCCGGATCTTCGAGAGCGCCTGGCGGAGATTGTGGCGCGCCCGCTCCTCGCCGGTGTCGCCCCACAGCAGTGTTGCCAGCATCTCCCGGCTATGTGTCCGGCCGCTCTCCACGGCGAGATAGGCCAGCAGGGCCAGGGGCTTCCTCGAGGTGAGGTCTATGGCTTCGCCGTCGGACCAGCGGACCTCGAAGGGACCGAGCACCTTGATTTGAATCGTTCGGCTCACGGCACCGCATTATAGACGCTCAATAGACGCTGGAGCGGGGCATGAAAAGACGCACCTGGCCCAGAATTCAGTCGTCCCCGTGGAGGACCCGAGTCAAAACCTGGAGAGAACGATGACTGAACTAACACCTGAACTGGAAGCAATAAAGGCCAAACAGAAGGCTACCTGGGGTGCCGGTGACTACGGCGTGGTGGCGAAGAATCTCGAGGCCAGCGCGCTGGAATTTCTGGCCCGCATACCCATCGAGCCGGGAACCCGGGTGCTGGACGTGGCCTGCGGCACCGGGCAGATGGCCTTTCCGGCGGCAGCAGCCGGCGCCCGGGTGACCGGCATCGACATCGCCCCTGGTCTCATCGAGCAGGCCCGGGCGCGTGCCGAATCCGAGGGCGCCAAGATTCGATTCGATGAGGGCGATGCCGAAGCCCTGCCCTACGAGGACGGATCCTTCGACCTGGTGATTTCCCTCATCGGTGCCATGTTCGCGCCGCGCCCGGAGCTCGTCGCATCGGAGCTGATGCGGGTGTGCCGGCCCGGTGGCCGCATCGTCATGGGCAACTGGACTCCGGAGGGATTCATCGGCTCATTCTTCAAGGCAGTCGGCAAACACCTGCCGCCTCCTTCCGGGATACGCTCACCACTGGAGTGGGGCAACGAAGCGATCGTTCGCGAGCGATTGAGCGACGGCACCACCGATCTGCGGCTGACGAAACGAGACTATGCGTTTCGCTATCCCTTCCCGCCTTGCGACGTGGTGGAGTACTACCGCACCTATTTCGGACCGACGAACAGGGCGTTCGCCGCCCTCGATCAAGGCGGCCAGGCGGCTCTGCAGAACGATCTGGAGAAGTTGTGGACGACGAACAACCTGTCCACCAATGGCTCGACTTACCTGGAGGCCGAAATTCTCGAAGTCGTCGCGGTACGGCAGTAGCTCTGCCGGCGACAGGACGCCAATCAAAGAAGAGCGTCGTGCAGTGGTGCACGGCGCTCCAGTAATTCGATTCAGTACTCAGTCGGAAGAACGGACGACAACGATACCGAGCGCGCTGATGTAACTCACGATAGCGTCACCGTTCAACTCCCACAGATCACCGGGATCAATTTTCACGCTGGGGCGATCGCTGTAATGCGCGATCCAGACCTCGATCACTCTCCCCTTCAAATCATTCCCGGTGGTAATGGCGATGCGATCGATACCGTCGAAGCTGAAACCCTTCTCGGTTTGATCGAACCAGATCCCGGTGTTCTGCTGGATGTGATGCTCGTCGACCAGCACCCGGTCCATCAGCAACATCGGTCCGAACATCAATCCGAACAGAACGGCAAATGTGCCGATTAGCAAGCCAAATATCTTGTTGACCTTTGCGAACAAGAACAGCCCGAACAACATACCCGCGGCTGCAATAGCGACCGGAATCAGTGAAATGTAAAGTGGGAATCCGAACTCCACGTTCAGCTCAGGCTGACTTCCTGATCCAGTTGTCGTTCATATACCTTGACCATCGCGCTCTTGGGCTGATCACCGAGGCCCATGTCGATGGCCGCCTGATAGGTAGTTATCATTGCGTCGACCACCGGCGTCGATGCTTGGACACGCGCGGCGGCCTGCTGGATGTTCACGATGTCCTTGAATGCGGCCTGCAGGGAAAAGTCACCGTCGAACTTGCGTTCCAGGATGCGCGGCACGAAATACTCGCTGGCGAAGCTGCGTGAACTGGCTGTTGTCAGGACCTGCGCGAGTTTGTCCGCGCCCAATCCCGATTTCATCGCCAACGGCATCACTTCGCAGATTGCCGCGATGTTCACATTGTAAATGATGTTGTTGACGGCCTTCATGAGCTGACCCATACCAATTTCGCCACAGTGGACGATGAATTCCCCCATGATGTCGAGATAGGGGCGCGCTTCGTCGAAGCGCTCGCTGCTGCCGCCGAACATCATGGTAAGTGTGCCGTTCTCGGCGCGGAAGGGCATTCCGGAGATCGGGCAGTCACTGTAAGACCAGCCGGCTTTTTCGGATTTTTCCGCCAGCTGCAGAGCAGCTCCATGGTTCATGGTCGTAGTATCGGAAATGACGAGTCCGTTACCGACCGCTGTCACGACTCCCTGACTGCCGAACAGCACATCGTCGACTTCCGTTTCGGATGGCAGGCAGAGAAATAAATGCTCGACCCTCGATGCGAGATCAGCGGGATCGGTCGCGAGCGTTGCGCCGAGCGCCACGCAGGCCTCCATGGGCTCCGGGCGCGCATCGTAGACCGTGAGCGAGACTCCGGCTTTTGCAAGATTCGATGCCATCCCGAAGCCCATGCGGCCGAGGCCAATAAAGCCGACAGAGTGTTTTTTCATAGTGTTGCTTCTTTAATTGCTCAACTTTCGGGGCTTGTCCCGGAATAACGGGGCAAATCATCAGCCACGTCGAACCAGCTTAGGCGTTCGTCGATAAAGCCGTGCCGGTCGGGAGCGCAGGCTTGCGGATCATCGAGACAAGCGACATATGTCTCGATGATCGGTTTGTCGTGCCACATGCCTTCCCAGGAAAGTGGCGTGCCACAATTCGAACAGTGACCTCGAAAAACACCAGGCGAGGATTCATAACGCTTTGGTGCGCCGCGGGTAAACCGAACTCCGCCTTCATAGAACAGCATAATTGCCAGCACAGGGGCCGCTGTTGCTTTTCGGCAACTGCTGCAGTGACAGTAGGCCACCTTAAAGGGTTTAGCCGTCGTCTCGAATCGCACAGCACCGCACAGGCATCCACCCGTCAATTTCTCGGGATAGTCATGCATACGCCGATCTCCTGTATGAATGTGTTGCAGAGGTACCGGTGTTGCCTTATTGACTTATTGAACTTTCTATAACCGATCGGCAATCCGATCGGTTATAGAAAGTTCAATAAGTCAATAAGGCAACACCGGTACCTATTCGACACCCGCCTTGCGCAGCCCGTCGAGAATACGTTCGAAGTCCGCGGGGTTCTTGTAGGGCAGCGTCTTGCGCCGATGTTCCAGAGAGTAGTCCGGATTGATTCGCAGCGCCTCGGCCCACTCGGCCCGACCTTCCTCGACATTTCCCATGTGTCCATGGATCGCCGCCAGTAACACGCGACTGATGTCGGATTCGGGCTTGCGAACCAGGCGGCGCTTCAATGCGGCAGCTGCTTGCTCGTACTCTTCGAGCTGCAAATAGGCCAGTGCGAGAAGGTGCAGATGTATATCCCGGTAGTGGGGGTCGAGACGCATGACTTTTTGCAGTGACACGATGGCCTCACGGGGCTTCCCGGAGTAAACGAGGATGAGCCCGAGTGCTCCGTACCCTTCGGCGACATTGGGGACGATAGAAATGCACTTCTCGGCCGCGGCCACCGCGCGCTCATGTTGCATCATCCACAAGGCGGCCATGGCGACGGAAAAATAGGCATGTGAATTGGTCTCATCCAGCTCCACGGCGCGCTCCCCCAGTTCCATCGCCAGCGCGAGGGACTCGTCGGGGGTTTCCCCCCACCGATTTGAGTAGGCGAGTATGTGATTGCGCGACAGATGTGAACAGGCCAGTGAGAAGCCTGGGTCCAGCTCGATGGCTTTCTCGAGCATCGCGCGTGCCTGGGCGTTGGCCTCTGGCGTGTCTCGAAATGCCTGGTCACGGCCACGCAGAAAATACTCGTAAGCTTCCAGGTTTTCGGTATAACCGCGGGGTGTGCGACCGCGCTCGTCGGGCGTCAACTTGAGTGCCAGCGCCGAAACGATGGCCTGGGTTACCTCGTCCTGCACCGCAAAAATGTCGTGCAGCTCGCGATCGTAGCGCTCTGCCCATACGTGTCCGCCGGTGTTGCCGTCGATTAGCTGGGCGGTGACGCGTACCCGATTGGCGGCCTTGCGCACACCACCCTCCAGCGCGTAACGCACGCCCAGCTCCCGGCACACGTCGCGCACATTGAGCCGCTTTCCCTTGTAAGCAAAGGTCGAGTTGCGGGCAATGACGAACAGCCCGGTGATCTTGGAAAGATCCGTAATGATGTCTTCGACGACGCCGTCGCTGAAGTACTCCTGCTCCGGATCGCCGCTCATGTTAGTAAAGGGCAGAACCGCGATGGAAGGTATGTCGGGTAGTTCCAATTCAACTGGATCCGCAGATGTTGTATCGGTTTGCTTCGTCGTTCCCAGCAGCACCCGATATGCACGCACTGGTTTCTCGATATTTTTGACCTGCTGCTCGCCCATGAACTCGTATTGAACTGCCAGCTTGTTTCCAATGGCGTCGTGCACGGTGCCCGAAATACAGATGCCGCCGGGGTCGGCCAAACTCTCCAACCGTGCGGCGATATTTACCCCGTCGCCATATATATCGCCCCGGTCCTCAATTACGTCGCCCAGGTTCAGTCCAATGCGAAAATTGAGCTTTCGATCCTCAGGCAACTCCGCGCTTCGGGCATTCAATTCTTCCTGAATGGCGGCGGCACAGGTGAGCGCGTCGACCACCGCCTCGAACATGGCGAGCACGGCATCGCCTGCGTAGTGCATTACCCGGCCACGGTGGTGCCCGATGATGGTGGAAATCAGGTCCAGATACTCGCTGAG
>JAACFO010000208.1 GCA_009937425.1 Gammaproteobacteria bacterium | reverse complement strand
GATGCCGCGCCATCGTTGATGACCCTCGCCAGGGACGACGATCCGGTGATCATCATCAACGGTTTCTCCAAAGCCTGGGCCATGACCGGCTGGCGCCTCGGCTGGATGATCGCACCGGCCCGGTACGCGCAGCACATTGCCGTTTTGTCCGAGTGCTTTAATACCAGTGCGCCGAGCATCGTGCAGTTCGCCGGTATTGCCGCTCTCGAGGACGGCGAAGAATTGGTGAAAACCTTGTGCGCCCAGTACGCCGGCGGCAGGGATATCGTCATGGAGATCCTCGGCCGACACCCGCGGGTCGAGCTATCGAAGCCCGAGGGCGCGTTTTATGCATTCCCCCGCGTTCAGGGAATGGCATCGAGCCTGACCTTCGCCGAAAGCTTGCTGAAAGAACATGACGTTGGGGTGGCGCCCGGTTACACCTTCGGGCCGGGCAACGAGGAGCATTTTCGCTTGTGCTTCGCCCAGTCCCACCAGCGACTGACCGAAGCGCTGCAGCGCATCGTAGTGCACATTGATCGCCAGGAGTGAGGCCATGGGTGCAATTTCAGACTCGCCCATCAGTCGTGCCGACGTAGAGGAATTTCAGCAACAGGGTGTGACTGTCTTACGCGGCGTGTTCGCTGATTGGGTCGACACTTTGCGGCGCGGCGTGGAGCGTAATCTGGCGGAACCTGGTCCCTATACCAAGGGATACACACCGGAAGGCGGCTCCGGGCGCTTCTTCGGTGATTACTGTAACTGGCAACGCATTCCCGAGTACGAAGACTTCGTTCGCAATTCAGCCGCCGGCGCGGTCGCCGGACAGCTGATGCGATCCGCTCATGCGCGTTTTTTTCACGAGCACGTGCTGGTCAAGGAACCCGGCACCGAAGAACGCACCCCCTGGCATCACGACCAACCTTATTATGGTATCGATGGCAGCAAGAGCTGCAGCCTGTGGATCCCACTCGATGCGGTTCCCGAGGGCGCCGGTGTAGAGTTCGTGGCGGGATCCCATCGCTGGGGCCGCCTGTTCTTACCGCGCATGTTCAGCGGCGACGATTACATTCGTGCCGACGACGACCACGAACCGATCCCGAATTTCGACAAGGACCGTGCGGATTACGATATCCGCACCTGGAGCATGGAGCCCGGCGACGCCATCGCCTTTCATTTTCTGACGGTGCACGGCGCGCCGCCGAATCTGTCGGCGGCCCTGAGACGCCGCGCCTTCGCAGCCCGCTGGGTAGGTGACGACGCCACCTACGCGGTGCGTGCCGGGCGCACTTCGCCGCCTTTCCCGGAGCTGGTGGGGCGCCTCGCCCATGGCGATCCCCTGGACGTGCCCGAATTCCCGCTGGTCTGGCAATCCCGCGACTAGCGCCCTAGGTCGCCCTGCTCCAGATGTCGGCACGGGCGCCCGCAGAATAACGAAGGAGTTGTTGCATGAGTGATTTGGTGAGCATGAGCCTCGAAGATGTCCACGGCCTGACGACACGCATACTGCTCGCTCATGGCGTGTCCCAGGAGCAAACCCGGGCCATCGCAAACACCGTCACCAACGCCGAACGCGACGACTGTAAATCCCACGGCCTGTTCCGGGTGCCGGGATATGTGAAATCGGTAGTCAGCGGCAAGGTCGACTGCAGCGCGGTGCCGGAGATTCGGGATCTGGCGCCAGGCGTCATCCAGGTGGACGGTAAACACGGGTTTTCCCCACTGGCCCTGGAGATGGGGCGCGCACCGCTGGTGGAACGCGCGCGCAGCCAGGGTATCGCGGCACTCGCCATCATCAACGCCCACCATTTCGCCGCCCTGTGGCCGGAGGTGGAACCCCTGGCCGAAGAGGGCTTGGCCGCCTTCGCCTTCGTGGATTCCTTCAGCTACGTGGCGCCGGCGGGAGGCACCAAGCCGCTTTATGGCACCAATCCCATTGCGTTCGCCTGGCCGCGAGAGAATCACCCACCCCTGGTTTTCGATCAGGCCACCAGCGCCAGTGCCCGGGGCGAGATTCAGATTCATCTGCGCGACGGCAAGCCGCTCCCCCAAGGGTGGGCCATCGGACCGGACGGTCAGCCCACCACGGATCCGGAAACGGCCCTGGCCGGCGCGCAACTGCCCTTCGGCGGATACAAGGGCGCCGCCCTGTCACTCATGGTAGAGCTGCTCGCCGGTGCACTGGTAGGGGACGTATTCAGCTTCGAGGCCACCGCCAGGGATAACCAGGACGGTGGACCACCGGAAGGCGGCGAACTCATCATCGCCATCGACCCGAGCCGCTGCGTAGCAAGCGGCAAGCAAACCGGCCAGCTCGCCCGCGCCGAAGCCTTGTTCGCCCAAGTACTCGACCAGGATGGCACCCGCCTACCCTCGGATCGCCGCTACCAGGCCCGCCTGCGCACCCCCACCGAAGGCATCACCATCCCAACCTCCCTCCACGAAACCCTCCAGCAGCTAATAGGTACCGGGCACCCTTGACTTATTTATTGACTATTTGCCCATCAATAAGTCAAGTAGGTACCCGGTACCTGATTGACTTATTCGGGTCGTAGTTGGGTAGTTTGCCGTCGCATTCAGGGAATCGGGTGGCGGGGGGGTGGACCTACCATCGCGCCTTCGTCGTAGAGTGCAGTCTATGGCTATCAGCATATTCGATTTGTTCAGCATTGGTATCGGGCCGTCCAGTTCGCATACGGTGGGGCCCATGAAGGCGGCTCGCAGCTTTGTCGAAGATTTGCGCGGGCAAGGCCTGCTGGGCCGGACGACGGCGGTCAAGGCCGAGTTGTATGGCTCTCTGGGGGCTACCGGCAAAGGGCACGGCAGCGATAAAGCCGTCATGCTCGGGCTCGCGGGTGAAACACCGGAAAACGTCGACACTGACGGCGTGTCGGCATGGTTGGACGACGTTCGCCAAAGCGGCATTTTGAAAATCCTCGGTGAGCATCCGGTTTGCTTCAACGAGAAGCAGCACCTGGTCCTGCACCGCCGCAAGGCCCTGCCCTTCCACCCCAACGGCATGCGTTTCACCGCGTTGGCCGATGGCGGTGAGGTGCTCACGACGGCAGTTTATTACTCCGTGGGCGGCGGATTCGTCGTCGACGAGGGCGCGGCGGACGGCAGCTGGATCGGGCAGGACACCACGGCGCAGCCCTACCCGTTCACCACCGGTGCCGAGTTGCTGCGTCTTTGCAACGACAATGACCTCTCCATCAGCGCGCTCATGCTGGAGAACGAAAAGGTTTGGCGATCGGAAGCCGCCATTCGCGACGGCCTGCTGAACATCTGGTCCACCATGCAGGAATGCGTCGACAACGGCTGCCGGCACGATGGCATTCTACCCGGTGGTATGAAGGTGAAACGCCGGGCGGCGAGCCTTCATCTGCAGCTATCGACGCAGCCGTCGGAGGCCGGCGATGACCCTCTGCATGTCATGGACTGGGTCAACCTTTACGCCCTCGCGGTAAACGAGGAAAACGCCGCCGGAGGCCGCGTCGTAACCGCGCCCACCAACGGCGCCGCCGGCATCATCCCGGCAGTCCTGCACTATTACCGCTTGCACCGTCCGAACGCCGACGATGACGGTGTGGTGCGATTCTTGCTGACCGCCGGCGCCATCGGCCTGCTATACAAAGAAAACGCTTCCATCAGCGGCGCCGAGGTGGGCTGTCAGGGCGAGGTCGGCTCGGCCTGCTCCATGGCGGCCGGCGGGCTGGCGGAAGTCTTCGGCGGAACCCCCGCCCAGGTGGAGAATGCCGCAGAGATCGGCATGGAGCACAATCTCGGCCTGACCTGCGATCCCATAGGCGGGCTGGTTCAGGTGCCGTGCATCGAGCGCAACGCAATCGCTTCGGTGAAAGCCATCAACGCCGCACGCATGGCCATGCGCGGCGACGGCGAGCACTTCGTGTCCCTGGACAATGTCATTAAAACCATGCGCGACACCGGCGCCGACATGATGAGAAAATACAAGGAGACGGCGCGGGGCGGGCTTGCCGTCAACGTGCTGGAGATCCCCGTCAGCGTGGTCGAGTGTTGAGCGCGTGAAGTTCTGATTTTCAGGCGACCTGGCTTTCGCAAACCCGCCGATGCATGCCGTGCCCAATGAAGCGAGGTGAATACCGATGGCTGACACCCCCATGTATCACGACGGTATGCGCTACTATCAGGATCGTTTCGACACCCGCAGGCTGGCCGATCGATTGGAACAGGTGCGACACGATACTGCGTTCAATAACAACCACCGCAAGATCATCGAACGAAGCACCTTCTTCTTCCTCGCCACCACCGATACCGAGGGCTGGCCTGATTGTTCCTACAAGGGCGGACTGCCCGGCTTCGTGCGCGTGGCAGACGAACACACTCTGGCGTTTCCCTCCTACGACGGAAACGGCATGTTCCGCAGCCTGGGGAACATCCGCGTCAATCCCAGGGTAGGTATGCTGTTCATCGATTTTGAACGCCCCAAGCGTTTGCGCGTCAACGGCACAGCGAGCGTGCACGAAGATGACTCATTGATGAAGGAGTTTCCCGGTGCTCAGCTGATAGTGCGCGTGCGAGCCGAACGTGTATTTCCTAATTGTCCCCGTTACATTCACAAGCTGGACTTGGTGCAACACTCAGAATACTCGCCGCAGCCGAATGTCAAACCACCAGTGCCCGAATGGAAAGTACAAGCTGATATCAAGGACGCATTGCCGGCCGGTGATGCGGCTCTCGATGTAGAGAGCGAATAAACGTGGCGTCGGAATCCCGAAAACGCACGCGCACCTTTACCCACTGGGGCGCTTACGACGTGGAGGTCGCTGACGGCGCTATCACGGCCGTGCACCCCCACGAAGAGGACCCTGATCCTTCTGCCATCGGGAAGTCCTTCGAGGACAGCATTCATCACCGGAGCCGCATCCTGCAGCCGGCGGTACGCAAAGGTTGGCTGGAACGCGGCGCCGAAAATCACGGCGGTGGCCGCGGCGCCGAACCCTTTGTCGCCGTAAGCTGGGACAAAGCCCTGGATCTGGTCGCCAGTGAGCTGGGGCGTGTCAAAGAACTGCACGGCAACGAATCAATCTTCGCCGGCTCCTACGGTTGGGCCAGCGCCGGCCGCTTCCACCATGCCCAGAGCCAGATTCACCGCTTTCTGAAGCAGTTCGGCGGCTACTCGTATTCGGTCAACAGCTACAGCACCGCCGCTGCTCAGGTAATCATGCCCCATGTGGTGGGCCTCGAGTTTCTCGACCTGCTGGACAGCATGACCGCGTGGCCGGTCATCGCAAAACATTCCGGCCTGGTGGTGATGCTCGGCGGGGTGCCACTCAAGAACGCACAGGTTAACGCCGGCGGCATCGGCCGGCACGTCACCCGCGATTGGTTGCAACGCTGCCGCGATAACGGCGTCGACTTCGTCAACGTGAGCCCACTCAAGGACGATGTCGCAGATTTTCTGGATGCCCAATGGCTGCCGGCACGTCCCAATACCGACACCGCGTTGCTGTTGGGTCTCGCCCACACATTGTTCGAAGAACGCCTGCACGATCAGGCTTTTCTCGATGAATACTGCACCGGATTCCATCGCTTCGCGCCCTATCTCACGGGTGAGACGGACGGTATTGCGAAGAACGCCGACTGGGCAGCGGCTATATGCGACATCCCCGCGCACAGCATTCGCGATCTTGCGCGACGCATGGCAGGGGAACGCACGCTGATTACCCTTGCGTGGTCACTGCAGCGCGGCGATCACGGTGAGCAACCCTACTGGATGGCGGCGGTGCTTGCCGCCATGCTCGGTCAAATCGGATTGCCGGGCGGCGGTGTAGGTTACGGTTATGCCGCGGAGTCCGCGGCCGGAAATCCGGTGCGGCGATTGAGTGGTCTAGCGCTGCCCCAGGGTGAAAACGCGGTGGAGTCATTTATTCCCGTGGCGCGCATCACTGACATGCTGCTCGAACCCGGTGCGTCGTTCGATTACAACGGCCGCAAACTACGCTATCCGGATATCAAGCTCGTCTACT
>JAACFO010000207.1 GCA_009937425.1 Gammaproteobacteria bacterium | reverse complement strand
GAACTGACAGACATCGTTAGCCAAGCCCGGGACGAGCTCCGCGGTGCCGTCGACGCGGTGGCGCTCGATGAGGTGCGCGTGCGCTATCTGGGTAAGCAGGGGCTGCTCACCCAACAGCGCAAGCAGCTCGGCAAGCTGCCCGCGGCGGAGCGCCCAGAGGCCGGCCGGCGCATCAACGAAGCCCTCGAGAGCGTGCAGCAGGCCCTGGAGGCCCGCCGCACGGCGCTGCAGGCGGAAACGCTGGAATCGCGGCTGCGCGACGAACGCCTCGACGTGACCCTGCCCGGGCGCGGTCAAGCCGCCGGCGGCCTGCACCCCATTACCCGCACCTTGGAACGTATCGAGGATTTTTTCGCTCAGGTGGGTTTCGAGGTCGCCACCGGGCCGGAAGTGGAAAGCGATTACAACAATTTCGAGGCCCTCAATATCCCCGGCCACCATCCGGCGAGGGCGATGCAGGATACCTTCTACTTCTCCGACGGCACGCTGCTGCGCACCCACACGTCGCCGGTGCAGATCCGCGTCATGAGCGACAGCCAGCCGCCAATACGCATCATCGCGCCGGGGCGTGTTTACCGTTGCGATGCGCCGGATATGACCCACGCGCCCATGTTCCACCAGGTGGAGGGGCTGATGGTGGGCGAGGACGTGAGCTTTGCCCATCTGAAGGGCATGGTCATGGATTTTCTGCGGCATTTTTTCGAAGAAGATCTGGATGTGCGTTTCCGCCCGTCCTACTTTCCGTTCACCGAGCCATCGGCGGAGGTGGATATTCGCGGCAAATCCGGTTGGCTGGAGGTCATGGGCTGCGGAATGGTCCATCCCCGGGTGCTGGAGAACGTCAATATCGACTCGGAACGTTACACCGGCTTCGCCTTCGGCATGGGTGCCGAGCGTCTGGCGCAGCTGCGCTACGGCATCAACGACCTGCGCTTGTTCTTTGACAACGATCTGCGTTTTCTCGAGCAGTTCAGCCAATGAAAGTCAGCGAACAGTGGTTGCGCGAGTGGGCCGACGCGCCGGTTGATACCGATACCCTGGTCGAGCAGCTCACGGCTGCCGGTTTGACGGTGGACAGCGCCGAGCCGCTGTCGGCTCCCATGGACAAGGTGGTGGTGGCAGAGGTGCTGGAGGTCTCCGGGCATCCGGAAGCCGATCGCCTCAGCGTGTGCCGTGTCGACGCCGGTAGCGGTGAAACCCTGAGCGTGGTGTGCGGCGCGCCCAATGTGTTTAAGGGCATGCGTGCGCCCATGGCGCTGGTGGGCGCGCGGCTTCCGGACGGCCACAAAATCCGGCGGAGCAAAATCCGCGGCGTCGCGTCACAGGGCATGCTGTGCTCGGCCCGCGAGCTTGGTCTGGGCGAGGAGGCCGACGGCATCATGTCTCTGGACGGCCAGGCACCCATCGGCCAGGCCTTGTCCGAGCACCTGAACCTGGACGACGTGATCATCGACATCGAGCTGACGCCGAACCGCGGCGATTGCCTCGGCATCTCCGGCGTCGCCAGGGAGATCGGCGTCGTCAATAAGATCCCTCTGGCCGGGCCGGCGTTGCAACCGGTGGCGGCCGCCATCGACGATCGCTTTGCCGTGCATCTGGATGCCCCCGAGCATTGTCCGCGCTACGTGGGGCGCGTGATCCGTGACATCGATCCGGCGGCACACACGCCGGTGTGGATACAGGAACGCCTTCGCCGCTGTGGCGTACGTCCCATCAGCCCGGTGGTGGATATCACCAACTACGTGATGCTGGAGCTGGGTCAGCCCATGCACGCCTTCGATCTGGATACTCTGGATAAGGCGATTCATGTGCGCCTGGCACACGCCGGCGAGCGCCTGACTTTGCTCGATGGCAACGAGATCACCCTCGGCGGCGATTCTCTGGTCATCGCCGACGAAGGCCGCGCCGTTGCCCTGGCCGGCATCATGGGCGGTCTGGATACCAGCGTCACCGAGAAGAGCCACAATATCTTTCTCGAGTGTGCCTGGTTCACGCCCAAGACCATTGCCCTGGAGGCCCGTCGCCTGGGACTGCACACCGACGCTTCTCACCGCTTCGAACGCCATGCCTCGCCGGTGGGGCAGATGGCGGCCATCGAGCGGGCCACGCAGCTGCTGACGGACGTGGTAGGCGGCCGCCCGGGTCCCCTGGTAGACACCTGTGTCCAGGAGGCATTGCCGTCACAGGCGCCGATCACCTTGCGCAGCGCGCGCATCGAGCGGGTGCTGGGCATGCCGGTGGCGGATGCCACCGTCGTCGACATACTCGAGCGCCTGGGAATGAGCGTGGGCTCGGGCGGTGGCCAATGGCAGGTGACGCCACCGGCCTTCCGGGCCGACATCGGCATGGAGACGGATCTCATCGAGGAGTTGGCCCGCATCATTGGCTACGACGCCATCCCGTCCCATGCCCCGACCGCGCAACTGCTGATGTTCGCCCGTGAGGAGGCACGCGTGTCCGACGCCGCGGTGCGTGCGGTGCTGGTGCAGCGCGGCTACCACGAGGCCATCACCTACAGCTTCGTGGACGCCGGCGACCAGCGGCGCCTGGACCCCGAACACGAGCCCCTGCCGCTGGCGAATCCCATCACCTCCGACATGGCGGTGATGCGCACGACCCTGTGGCCTGGCCTGTTGCAGGCCCTGGTGCACAATGTGAACCGCCAGCAGCCGCGGGTGCGCTTATTCGAGATGGGACTACGGTTTCGTCAACTGGACGGTCAGCTTTACCAGCAGCCGGTGATTGCCGGCGTCGCCGCCGGGCCCGTCTATCCAGAGCAGTGGGGCGCCAGGACGACGGACGGAGACTTCTACGACCTCAAATCCGACGTGGAAGCGCTTCTGGCCCTGGCCGGAGACTCCGGGGACTTGAGCTACACGCAATCGGAGCACCCGGCCCTGCATCCGGGCCAATCTGCCCGTATCGAGCGCTCTGGGGCCCTGGTGGGCTACCTGGGAGCCCTGCACCCGGTTCTCGCCAGGGAGCGCAAGCTGGCGCTCCCCGTGTACCTCTTCGAGCTGGATTTGGACTCGGTCCAGGCGGGACACACAGCCGAATTTAGGGCATTATCGAAGTACCCCACCGTACGCAGGGACGTCTCTGTGGTGGTCGACGAATCCGTCACCGCGCAGGCCGTCGGGGATTGTGTTGGACAGGTGGGCATCCATGTGCTAGAAAAGTTAGAGTTATTTGACGTTTATCGCGGCGAAGGTATTGATTCCGGGCAAAAAAGTCTCTCGCTGGGACTGACATTTCAGGACCCGTCGCGGACCCTGACGGACGCAGAAGTCGACCAGGGAGTCGACCAGATTGTGGCCTCTTTGAGGACAAAATTCGGTGCCATTTTGAGGGGGTAAAATGGCGTTAACCAAGGCGTATATGGCGGAAAAGCTGTACGAGGAACTGGGCCTCAATAAGCGTGAGGCAAAGGAACTCGTCGAGGCATTTTTCGAAGAGGTCCGCGCGGCTCTCGAGGCCGGCGACCAGGTTAAATTGTCGGGATTCGGAAACTTTGATTTGCGCAGTAAAAACGAGCGGCCGGGGAGAAATCCCAAGACCGGGGAAGAAATTCCCATCACTGCGCGACGCGTTGTTACTTTTCGACCTGGCCAGAAGCTCAAGGCACGTGTAGAAGCGTATGCTGGATCCGTCCAGTCACAGCAGTGATCTCCCAGCCATCCCTGGCAAACGCTACTTCACCATCGGTGAAGTAAGCGAGCTGTGTGGCGTCAAGCCGCATGTGCTGCGCTACTGGGAGCAGGAGTTTCCCCAGCTCAAGCCGCTCAAGCGGCGTGGCAATCGCCGCTATTACCAGCGCCAGGACGTCATCCTCATCCGCCAGATCCGCAGCCTGCTCTATGAGCACGGATTCACCATCGGCGGTGCCCGCCAGCGCTTATCCGGCGAGGAAGCCAGGGTGGACGTGAACCAGAGCCAGCAAATCATCCGCCAGCTGCGCACAGAGCTGGAAGACGTCCTGCTCATCCTCAAGCGTTAATCTCTCTTCGGCCATACCCGGTTCCGGGTTCTTGCGGTATCATTCCCGACCTTCGGGGCGTAGCGCAGCCTGGTAGCGCACTCGGCTGGGGGCCGAGCGGTCGGAGGTTCAAATCCTCTCGCCCCGACCAATTACTTCCTCGGTGAATCCAGTACCTCGGTGAGTGTGCCCGGCGACAAAGCACTAAAGGTTGGCGTTCAGCTGCCCGAAGTCGAGCGCGAAGTGCGCTGGCCCGAGCTTGCGTCCATGGCGACCCTGGCCGAGGACGTGGGCTTCGACTCCTTGTGGGTCGGCGATCACCTGCTCTACCGCAATGAAGGCGAAGCCGCCAAAGGGCCGTGGGAAGCATGGTCGCAGATGGCGGCACTGGCCGCGATCACCTCCCGGGTCGAAATCGGACCGTTGGTGGCCGCCACCAGTTTTCACAGCCCCGCAATGCTGGCTAAGAAGGCGGCGACCGTGGACGAGATCAGTGGCGGACGATTGATTCTCGGCCTCGGTGCAGGCTGGAATGAGACCGAGTACAGCGCATTCGGTTTTGCTTACGACAACCGCGTGTCGCGCTTCGAGGAAGCCTTCACCATCATTCGCACCCTGCTGCGCGAAGGCGCCATCGACTTCGATGGGGATTACTATCAGGCGCGGGATTGCGAGCTGCTTCCCCGCGGTCCCCGTCCCGGCGGGCCGCCGATAATGGTGGGATCCGAAGGGCCACGCATGCTGCGCATCACCATGCCCCATGTGGATGCCTGGAATGCCTGGCACGCCTGGTACGGCAACAGCGTAGCCGGACTTCCCGGGGTGCTCGAAAAAGTCGATGCGGCCTGTGCGAAAGTGGGGCGTGATCCCGGCGAAGTCGTGCACACCACCACGGTGCTGGTGCAACTCGCCGGTGGCACGGGGCGCGCATCCGGAGATACTGACAAGCGCGACACCGTGCCGTTGCGGGGGTCGTCTGAAGAGATTGCCGCGGGCCTGCGCGCCTACGCGGCGCTCGGTATTCGGCATCTGCAATTGGTGCTGGATCCCATCACAGCCGAGTCCATCGAAGCCCTGGCTCCGGTTCTCGCGCTGCTGGCTGCCGATAGCCCCTGAGGCGTTGCCCGTGAGTGTCGTCGTCGTGCCTCTGGATGCACCTTTGGGGGCCGTGCTGCACGGTGTCGATGGGAACAAGCCGCTCTCGGATGGGGATTTCCAAAGCATCGAGCGGGCATTGCTCGAGCACCTCGCCCTGGTCATCCCCGACGTAGAGGAAGACTTCGATTGGCTGATGGATTTCGGCCGCCGCTTCGGCCCATTGACGCCGCACATACTGACCCGATTCCATCACCCGAAATCGCCGCAGATGTCCATCATCAGCGCCAACATGGACAACGTCCAATCCCGCCAGACGGTAAAGCCGGCCGGAGCCTTCTGGCATTCGGATCTGTCCTATTGCCGGGATCCCTCGGATGCGATTTTCCTGTATGCCACCCACGTGCCGTCAGACGGTGGCGATACATTAATCGCGAACATGCAGCGTGTGTACGAGGCGTTGCCCCAATCATTGCGCAAGGTCATCGACGGATTAACCGCTACCCACCGTTACGGTTGGGGCGGTAAGGGCGCTATCACCGCGCCGGACCCCCAGCGCCGTGCGCAATACCCGGACGTGGTGCACCCGGTGGTGCGGGTACACGCGCGCACCGGCAGGCGATCCCTGTTCGTCAATCCCGGTTACACCATGTGCATCAATGGTGTTGCCGGCGACGAAAGTGATGCCATCCTGGAGGAACTCTACGCACGCATTGAAACCGGGGAATCTTGCTATCGGCACCGCTGGACCGTGGGCCAGCTGGTGGTAATCGACAACCGCGCAACCCTGCATTGCGCCATGGCGGACTACCGCGAACCCATGCGCAAGCTGCGCATGATCGTCGGCTGCACGGAACGCGACACTCCCGGTGCCGGTAATTTATTGAACTAAACAGCTACGCATAAATGTACTGCACCTGCGTGTCAGTCGAAGTCCCCTCCCCCTCGTCTCGAGGGGGAGGGACAGGGAGGGGGTGTAGACA
>JAACFO010000206.1 GCA_009937425.1 Gammaproteobacteria bacterium | reverse complement strand
GAGGAAACAATGACGTCCGCAGATCAAAACGAACGTCCACTGCTTGCTGCAGAAGTTCCCGGTCCGTGGGCAATGCATTCAATGCGTCCAGCGCCTGCTCGAAACAGCTCACCGCCTCGCGGTAGGCGGACCGGTTCTCGGCCTTGATACCTGCCTGGCGCAGATAACCCAGAGCCTTCGACCACACCTCACCCTGAAATGCATGGTGAGCAAACCGATCGATCTGCTCTTCTGTCCGGTCGCCGTAAACCTCTTCCATACCCTGCAGTATCTTTGCGTGCAACATGCGCCGGCGCTCCGTGAGGAGCGAGTTGTACGCAACCTGGTATGTCAACGCATGCTTGAACGTATACTCCACTTCAGGAAACAGGCTCGTCTCGTAGAGAAATTCAACAGATTTGAGATGGGCGATTCCGTGCTGCAACGCTTCTTCCGGCATATTGACGATTCGTCTCAGCAACGCGAGCGGCACCGTCTCGCCGATGACGGATGCGATCTGCAGAATGTTCTTTTCTCCGGCAGGCAAGCGATCGATGCGAGCAGCCAGGACCGTCTGCACGCTGGCCGGCACTTCGATGCTCGTTAATGGCGTCGCAAGGCGATAATCGCCGGCCACTCCGGTGAGCGTGTCGGTGTCCAGCAATGTGCGCACACTCTCTTCCAGGAAAAAGGGATTCCCCTGGGTCTGCTCGATGAGCAGCTGTTTGAGCGGTTGCAGACTGAGATCCGAGCCAATCAGACTATCGAGCAACGATTCCGCCGTGTCCGGTGGCAACGGGTCGATACGCAGCTGACTGTAATAGGTCCTGCTCCCCCACGGGTGCTCGTACTCCGGGCGATAGTTGGCGAGCAAAAGCATAGGTGCGCTCGGAACGCTATCGACAAAGTCGTCGAGAAATGCCTGCGTCTTGGAGTCGACCCAGTGCAGATCCTCGAATACCAGCAGCAGCGGCTGTACCTGGCTCTCTCTGAGAAGAAGCCGCTTGCATGCATCGAAGGTTCGCTGGCGCCGGTGCGCGGAATCCAAGCCCTGCCATTGCGGGTCGTTCGTCGGAGCATCGAGCAGATCGAGGAACGCCGGAATGTTCGACATCAGTGACTCGTCGAGCGCCACCAGCTTGCCGCTGACCTTTTCGCGAATGCTGCGCGCGTCATCCCGGGGCTCGATCCGAAAATAGTCCTTCAGAAGGCCGATGACTGGAAGGAAGGGGCTGGCCTTGCCGTAGGAGAGCGAGCTCGCTTCCAGCACGAGCCACCCTTGGGTTCGATGAGAGTGCGTGAACTCGAAGAACAGGCGCGATTTCCCCACCGCCGCCTCGCCGACCACGGCCACTGCTTGACCGTGTCCCTCGCCGGCACGAGCCAGGGCGTCCTGCAGATGCTGCATCTCCACGTCGCGCCCCACGAAGCATGTCAAACCACGGGCAGCGGCTGCCTCGAAACGACGGCGCGCAAGTCCCGCACCGATCAGTTCGTAAACATTGACGGGCGCGCTCAATCCCTTGACCGGGATTTCTCCCAGATCTCTTACTTCGACGTAGCCCTCGGCCAGTCGCAGGGTGTCGGCGGAGATGAACACACTGCCGGGATCGGCGAGCTGCTCCATTCGGGCCGCCAGATGCGCCGATTGTCCTACAGCCGTGTACTCCATATAGAGATCGTTGCCGATGGAGCGCACCACCACCTCGCCGGAATGCAGACCGACGCGGATGTGCATCGTGAAGCCCTGTTGCCTGCGAACTTCCTCGCTGAGATCGCTCATGGCTTGCTGCATCACCAGAGCCGCAAAGCAGGCTCGAATCCCATGGTCTTCGAGGGCAATCGGGGCGCCGAACAGTGCCATGATGCCGTCTCCCATGACCCGGGTGACCGTTCCCTCGTAGCGGTGCACTGCTTCCATCATGCAGTCGATCACCGGATTGAGCAGTCGGTCCGCCTCCTCCGGATCCAGCTCGGCAATCAGCTCAGTGGAACCCTTGATGTCGGCAAACAAGACGGTGACCTGCTTGCGCTCACCTGCGAGGCTCTCCTTGGTAGCGAGAATTCTTTCGGCCAGATGCCTGGGGGTATAGGACTCGGGCGAGCCGAAGCGGGACGTTTCGTCTTGCGACGCGGCAACCGGCTTGCCGCACTCGAGGCAGAATCTGGCGTGGGCGGGCAACTCTGTCCCGCACGTGCCGCATGCAAGACTCATGCGCGTCCCGCATTTGAGGCAATACTTTGCCTGGGGCGGATTATTAGTCTGGCACTCGAGACACTGCAACGGTCGCTCCCGTTGTGCGGCGGCAAGGACACGCGTCGGTCGAGATATGCACCTCGTGTCCGATGCACAGGCGACCACATTATTACTGATCTTTCGTTGATCTGAGACAACCCGGCATTGTCAGCGACACCTTCGCGTCAGACGAACTCATCGAGCAAGCGAACCTCGGCGCATCGGGCATCGTTGTCGCCGAGTTGATTCCAGGCGGCGGACGATTTCGCACCCATCTCGGACCTTCCGGCAGTCGGGGGAAAGGTACATTAGTGTGGCCCGACACCAACCGTAACCGTTATGGAGGTAAGTGATGTGTAAAGTGAGGAAATCCGATGAGACCCAAAGCGCTGAGGGACTGGACCGCCGTGGCTTCCTCAAAGCCGGCGTAGCCGGGGCGGCCGCAGTGACAACGCTTGCCGCTGGTAGTCGGCCAGCCAGTGCGGCAGAGAACCCTTATGCGGAGCCGGCAAAACCCGGGTTGCCGCCGTCCAACATGGTATTGAATTTGAAGCGGACGGCTCTGGTCGTCACCGATCCCCAGGTCGATTTCTTGAGCCCGGAGGGCGTGACCTGGGGGGTCGTGGGTGAAAGCGTCAAACAGCACAACACCGTCGAGAATCTGCGACGGCTGTTCGAGGCCGCCAAGCAGGTGGACATGACCGTAGCCATCTCACCACACTACTACTACCCCACGGACAAGGGTTGGAAATTCGAAGGGGCGCTGGAAAAGCTCATGCACAAAATCGGCATGTTCGATCGCGAGAGTCCCTACACGATGAATGGCTTTCAGAACTCCGGTGCCGATTTCATGCCGGACTACAAGAAGTACATCCTCGACGGTAAAACCATCGTTACTTCACCGCACAAGGTCTACGGTCCCGAAGCGAACGATCTGGTGCTGCAGCTTCGCAAGAATCACGTGGACCAGGTCATTCTCGCCGGCATGTCAGCGAATCTGTGCGTCGAATCACATCTGCGTGAGCTGCTCGAGCAGGGTTTCGAAGTGGCAGTCGTGAAGGACGCCACCGCTGCTGCCATGGTACCGGAGGGGGATGGCTATCTGGCGGCCATTATCAACTTCCGCTATATCGCCAACGCCGTGTGGACCACCGACGAGGCGGTGAAGCGGATCTCGATGGGCTGATTGCTATCAAATAACAACAAACGGGCGGGGTGCATCCCCGCCCGTTCGGGTCGCCGTCGGCGCTGACGGCAGCGTATGATCAGGAATGCGCGGTGGCCGACGGTTGGTTGCCCTGCTCACGATATGCAGCTGGGTGGAGGCCATGAGTCTGTTTGAACGCTTGGGTGAAATGGCTCCGGCTTTGGTAGCCAACGTCCACGGCGATCGCCTTGATCGGTCGCTTGGTTGTTACCAGAAGCTCCGCTGCCCTGCGCAGACGCACTTCCTTGACGAACTCCATAGCTGTGCGTCCGAATGTTCTGGAGAAGTGTTCGCTGAAGGCAGAGCGGCTCATGCCCGCCATCCCTGCCAATAGCTCGAGTGTGTACGGCCGGCCCGGGTGCAGCAGGACATCTCGCAAGGCTTTGCTGATCTTGGGGTGTTCCAATGCGGACAACCACGGTACGTTGCATATGCCGCCTTGGGCGCGCTTTCGCAGCACCGCCAGCAGACACTGCCGCATGAGCGCAGCCGTCATCGCCGCCGTGCCTGGCTGCGGATCGGCGAGCTCATGAACGAGGGTTGCGAACGCGTTGCCGATAGCATCACCGTGCTTGGCGTGTTCGATGATTGCCGCCGGTAAATAGTCGAACAGGCCATGCGTGCCTTGGTAGGTGGCGCCGACAAATCCGCACAACAACACCACACCGGTTCCGTGCCAGCCACTCTCGAGCACTTCGATGCCCTGGCCCTGCAGGCCACAATGTTGCAGGTCGGCTGGCATCGCTGCCCCCTCACCGGTCGCGGCAACGTCGTGAGCCATGTGCCTCGGCAGGATTACCATGGTCCCTGGAGAAAGATCGATCGGCGTGCCGCCCGGGTAAGTGAGCACACTCTGTCCGCTGAGGGCATAGTGCATCATGGCGTCATCAAACGCCGGGATCGACATTCTTGCGCCCGTTCCGACGCGGCAGACGGCGAAGGGTCGCACGTCGATATTCAATCCCTCGATGAGTTTCTCGAGCAGCAGCATCAGGTGAACCTCATTCTCGTCGCCGCAATAGATAACATGTAGCCGCCATAGGGACATCCGCCCGCCGCGGCCCTCCGTCCATAGGGCGGCATCGCAGGCTGGAACTACCCGACGGCAAAAAAGATCGGTGCGAAATTACTACAACGTACCAATATGACCGGCGCAGGTCCCATTTACTGACAGAATGTCCCCACGGCCGACCAGCGAGGTTTCTGTCGGTCTGCGGATGCCGCAGGATAACACTCTTGATGGTGACTCTGGTGGGGCTCGGGCGGGTGACGTGACATTTGTTGCACCGCGTCATCGATCAACTCAAGTTTCCCCCAAATCGACTCGGGTTTTATTCAGCCCGGACGATACGGCACACTTGCTGGCCCCGATCAGACAGGCATACCTGTTATTCTCTATCCAGCCGGCCATCTGGAGTTAACAAAACATAAGCCGGGCCACAATTCACTGTACCAGCGATTTAATCAGCAATGGAGGATCTTACCGTGAGTCAGCTGCCAAGCATCCAGGAAAGCGAAGCGTCGGGCGAAGTTGCCGCAATCTATGAGGAAATTCAGCGTGAATTGGGCATCCCGTTCGTACCCAATATCGACAAGGCGCTGGCGGTCTCGCCGAAGGCGCTCGCGGGTAAGTGGCAACTTTTCCGCAACGTTTTCCTGGGCACGAGCCTACCCGCTTCACTGGCCGCAATGATCCTGTATACCGTCGCCGCCGCCAATAAGTGTAATTACTGCGGATCTATTCACAAGGTCACCTGCCGCACGGTTGGCGTCGACGAAGCGACGCTTGCCGCACTCGACAGCAATCTAACCGGACTGTCGCCTCGACGCGTGCAGGCGATCGTGGGGTTCGCCAAGAAGTGTGCCACCGATCGGCATAACCTCGGCGACGCGGATTATGAAAGCCTGCGTGAACAGGGCATCAGCGATGAAGAGATTGTCGAGATTGTCTCACTCGCGGCCCTTGGCAATTATCTTGATACAATTGCCGACTCCTTGAAACTCGAGGTCGATGAAGCCATCGCACAAGCGCTTCAAGGTTAATTTCCATGGGTGACGGCGCCCACAAACCGACGGACGCCCAAGAGGCATGGCATGCGCAGGCCGCGCGCCTGGCGCTGCTGTCCGACGTTGTGCTGCTGATCGCCAAGACTCCTGATCTGGACCGTCTTCTTTCCGGCGCCATCAACAAGCTCAAATGGGCGATGGATTTCGAGCGCTGCACCCTGGCGCTGGTGGGCGACGCCACGACATATCGCATTCGGACTCTGATGGAAAGCCGTCGTGGCTTCTCGAAAGATCCCCTCGATTCCGTTCCCCTGGGAAACGGTATACCCGGTGCCGTGATCGAGTCAGGGCGCATGCGCTTGATTGCCGATCTTTCTTCTGACGACGAAACGCCGCCAGCTTCAGATGAAGCCATGGAAGGCGGATCGATCCAATCGGTCCTCAGTCTCCCGCTCGCCGCCTACGACAACGTCCTCGGTGCTATCACGTTTGGCACCACCGACAAAAATGCCTTCACGGAAGACGACGTCAAGATCGCTCAATCTTTCGCCATGCACCTGGCGCTCGCCATCGATCGCTGGCACCAATCCCAGGAACTCGAAGCACGCAACCGGGATCTCACCGAAGCACTCGAACAGCAGACGGCGACCAGCGAGATCCTGGAGGTAATCTCGAGCTCACACACCGACGTCCAACCGGTG
>JAACFO010000205.1 GCA_009937425.1 Gammaproteobacteria bacterium | reverse complement strand
GATCGGCGAGTACGACCTCCGCGCCGGCCGCGATCTGGGTTATTGCGGGAACTGGTGGGGGGGTATCGGCATCCAGGGATCGTGGATCGATGGCGACAACGGGCGAATCCGCGGAGAACAGCAACCGCGGTTCGAGCTCTTCCATGATCGCGCGGCGACGATGGGAATTAGGTGACTTTTTACGCACCCGGTCCGGCCCTTATTAATATGAGGCTCAGCTATCATCCTGGATCTCACTACTATCTCGACAGTTGCTGGTTGGCACTTTATGTGTCGCGGGCCGGCAAATTGTCGACCGCTACGCAAATGCCCACATCTGGCCCCAGGGCCGCGGGCCATTCGGCTCTTCCGGGGCGTATTCGCCATGGATAGGGAGGGCGAAGCATGGCGCCGACGGCCACGAAGCAATCCATCTGCTGGGAATTAACCGCTTGCCCGAGCTCAGTCGTCGTCTGCGATCCATCCGCGGCTGCGATAAATGAACCATCCCACATACTCTTTGAGTGCTCTGGTCATGACCTCGAGGGCCGCCGGGTTCGCGGTCCAGGCGAAGAGTCCCGATGGTCCCGAGCCGGAGGCTTCGAAATCCGTAGGCGCCGGGGTAGCCGTGACGCCGGCGCTGCGCAATGTCGCCAGCGCCCGCGGCATGTGCATGGCCGATGTCACGAGCAACACGGATTTCAGCCCGTGCTGGTCCAGCATCAGCTTGCTGTACACGGCGTTCTCGTAGGTATTGACGCTCTCGGTTTCGGTGAGGATGGCGCTCGCCGGAATGCCCCAGCCGGCAAGCAGGGCGGCGGCATGAACGGATTCTGCGTCAGTGGCCCCGGAGTCGCCCTCGTGTCCGCCGGAGATAAGAATGACCGGCGCCTTGCCGAGTTGGTAGAGGCGCGCCGCGTACACCAGCCGATCCGCTGCCGCCGATAAATTGGCATTGGCTCCAGACGCGTCAGGTGGTGACAAGGTGCCGCCGAGCACAACGATAGCATCCGCCCGGGGCAGCGACTCGGCGAATGCTTCGCCGGCGCGGCGCTCGAGCAGCGCCTGCACGTTGTGACTCAGCCACGGCGTCGCCGACAACCACAACAGCAAGCTGACGATAACGATAGCGACAAGAAAACCGCTTCGATGGGTCAACATCCACAGCAACAGTAAGACGAGGACCGCAATCAGCGTTGCGCTCAACGGGTTGAATAACATTTGCATTCGATGTACCCCGGGTTAGCGCTGGCCGTTGCCATCCTCACCGGCAGTTGCTTCCGGTGACTGGACCTGGGCGATGCGCAGCATGTTCGTGGTGCCGGATTTGCCGAAAGGCATGCCGGCAATTATTACCAGAGTTTCGCCGATCTTGGCGAATGATTCAGCGAGAGCCACCTGGCAGGCACGCTCGACCATCTCCTGCACGCGCTGAATGTCGGGCGTTTGCACCGAGTGTATGCCCCACACCAGGGACAGGCGCCGCGCGGTGTCGACATTCGGCGTGAGACTCAGTATCGGTGCTTCGGGCCGTTCCCGCGCAGCACGCAGCGTACTGAATCCGGAACTGGTGTAGGTGACGGTAACTGAGACCGGCAGCGTGTGGACGATGCTGTGCAGGGCATCGCAAATAGCGTCCGCCGGTGTCGGTTGCGGATCCGGTAATCCGGCGTCGATGCCAACGCGATACTGCGCGTCCTGTTCCACCTCGGCGATGATGCGGTCCATGATGGCAACCGCATCCACCGGGTAGCTACCGGCCGCCGTCTCCGCAGACAGCATGACGGCGTCTGCACCGTCGTAGACGGCACCGGCAACATCGGATGCTTCGGCACGGGTCGGAATCGGAGAATGAATCATGGACTCCAGCATCTGGGTAGCGACCACCACCGGCTTGCCGTCGGCGCGGCAGGTGCGGATGATGCGTTTCTGAACGCTGGGCACTTTCTCCGGTGGCAATTCGACGCCGAGATCGCCACGCGCCACCATGACTCCGTCCGACCCGGCGATGATCGCATCCAGGTGATCGATTGCAGCGGGCTTCTCGAGTTTCGTGAGGATCGCGGCACGGCCTGCGACCAAATCACGTAGCTGCGCCAAGTCCTCCGGTCGCTGAACGAAAGACGGTGCCACCCAGTCGACGCCCATGTCGAGGCCGAAAGCGAGATCGCGGTAATCCTTTTCTGTGAACGGCGACAAAGGCAGCACGACGTCGGGTACGTTGACACCCTTGCGATCCGACAGCTCACCACCGGTGATAACTATGGTATCGGCAAAGTCGTTGCCGCAATCTGTTACCTGCAAGCGCAATTTTCCGTCGTCCAGAAGCAGATTTACACCCGATTTCAAAGCCGCGAATATTTCCGGATGCGGCAGCGGTGCGCGCGTATCGTTGCCGGGGCTTTCGTCCAGGTCCAGACGGAAGGCCTTGCCGTCCTCGAGGGTTACGCGGCCGCCTTCGAGGGACCCAACGCGCAGCTTCGGCCCCTGCAAGTCCAGTATGACGGCGATGGGCCGGGCGCTACGCTGCTCCAGAGCGCGAATTTTTCCGATGCGGTCTTCGAGCTCCTCGAAGCTGCTGTGACTGCAGTTGAGTCGGAACACGTCGGCGCCTGTCTCAAACAGTTCCTGGATGCGCTCCAGGGTGGAGCTGGCGGGTCCAAGGGTGGCGATGATCTTGGCGTTACGGTTGCGACGCATAGAGTCCTTCTGGCAATGAAGACGGGGCCCGTAATACTACGTCTTCACTGGCATTCGCGTCACCTCGGGAGGGCGGCTGTGCGACCCGGGCGGCGGGGACAAGTCCTGGAAATCGTGTTAGCCTCTGGCTTTCACCCGGTACGGCAGGTTCGACCCGAATTCCTGCGGCGCAGCGATTCGAGCTGCCGGATGCGGAGGAGGTTCCCCATGAAGCGTGGCGCATTGAACCATGGCGATCCGGCCCGCTGCGTTGCCGCGGTCCTGGCGAGTATTGCAATGGCACTGGCTGTGAGCACGGCGTCGGCCCAGCCGAATTGCAATCCAGGAATCGAATTTTTCCCCGAGGGCCCCTTCAAGCAGTGCAACCTGAACGGCAATCACCAGGTGTACACGGTGCGCGGTGATGTCGTCGTTTGCGCCGACGGCCATCCGCTGGTGCAGTTCCCCGACGGCCGTTTGCAGAGTTGCATGCTTGCCGCTACGCCGGTTGTCGCCGGCGTGAGGTGCGAGGCACCGGCGCGCCTGGAACTCGCTGCCGATGGTAGCGTGCTCAGTTGTCGTAAAAGCTGATCGGAATTCTGGCGCGGCATGGATATCAGCGGTGATTTCGACATTCCGGTAAGCCGTCAGCAGGTATGGGAGGCGCTCAACGACCCGCAGGTGCTGGCGCAGTGCATACCCGGATGTGAGAGCATCGAACGTGAATCGGACACCGAATTGCGGGCAAAAATGAAAGCCAAGATCGGACCGGTCAAGGCACGCTTCGAAAGCCGCATTCTGCTATCGAACGTAAACCCGCCACAAAGCTACACCATCAGCGGTGAAGGCAAGGGTGGGCCCGTGGGATTCGGCAAGGGAAGCGCCGACGTCAGCCTCGAAGAAAACGACGGAACTACGACACTGCACTACACCGCAACATTGCAGGTTGGCGGCAAGCTTGCCCAGATCGGTTCGCGCTTGGTGGGAAGTGCCGCACGCAAGATTGCCGACGACTTTTTCGGCAAGTTCGTCGAGGTGGTTGCTCAGCCGGTCGGATCGGATTGATCCGCGGCGATGGTTTTGACGGCGCAGGTGATTGCGCCAGGCGATGAATACGTACAACTAACCAGCAGCACGGCCAGAATTGCCGGTTGCCACTACTGGAAGAAGGGGGATTATCATGTCGGTAAACGTCTCCATGACGCTGAACGGCGATGCGGTATCGGCGGAAGTAGAAGATCGAACCCTGCTGGTCAGCTTGCTGCGGGATCAACTCAGGCTCACCGGCACTCACGTGGGCTGTGACACGAGCCAGTGCGGTGCCTGTCTCGTGCACGTCAACGGGCGCGCGGTGAAATCCTGCACCATGCTGGCGGTGCAGGCCGACGGTGCCGAGGTGAAAACCATCGAGGGTGTTGCGAGCAACGGCGAGTTGCACCCCATGCAGGCAGCGTTCAAAGAGCACCACGGTTTACAGTGCGGATTCTGCACGCCGGGCATGATCATGAGTGCATTGGATTTGGTCAGCATCAATCCGGATCCTTCCGAGGGCGAGGTTCGCGGCTGGCTGGAAGGTAACTTGTGCCGCTGCACTGGCTACCAGAATATTGTCAAGTCGATTCAGGCCGGCGCGCGTGCGATGCGCGAGGGAGGGAAGTAATCATGACTGATACGGGAATCGGCGCTTCGGTGCGCCGCAAAGAGGATTACCGATTTCTCACCGGCAATGGCAGGTACCTGGACGACATGAATCGCGCCGGCCAGGCCCACGCCTATTTCATCCGTTCCCCTCACGCCCATGCCACCTTCAGTATCGATACCGCCGCGGCGGCGAAAATGCCCGGCGTGGTGGCTGTGTACACCGGTGCCGACATCGCGGAATCCGGAATGGGTGGGTTGATCTGCGGCTGGACCATCACCGGCAAAAACGGCGAACCGCACAAGGCGCCGGCGCATCCACTTCTTGCACTGGACACCGTAAGGCACGTGGGTGATACGGTGGGCGTGGTGATTGCCGACACCTACCATCAGGCGAAGAACGCCGCCGAGCAGATCGCGGTAACGTACAAAGAGTTGCCAGCCGTAACTTCGGTAGTCGAGGCGGTGGAAGAAAACGCGCCGCAGGTGCACGGTGATGCCCCGGGCAATATCTGCTACGACTGGGAAATCGGTGACAAAGCGGCGACCGACGCTGCCTTCGAGGGCGCCCACCATGTCACCAAGGTCGATCTCGTCAACAATCGCGTGGTGCCCAGCGCCATGGAACCACGGGCAGCGCTGGGTGAGTACGACATGGGCAGCGACGAGATTACCCTGTACACCACCAGCCAGAATCCCCACGTGGCGCGCCTGGTTATTTCCGCTTTTATCCAGCTGGCACCGGAACACAAGCTGCGGGTGGTTGCTCCGGATATTGGCGGAGGCTTCGGCTCCAAGATTTTCATCTATCTGGAGGAGTGCGTCACCGCCTGGGCGGCGCGCAAACTGAACCGGCCTGTGAAGTGGACCGCGGAACGCTCTGAATCCTTCATGACCGATTGCCACGGGCGTGATCATGTAAGTCACGTTGAGTTGGCGATGGACAAGGATGGAAAGTTTCTCGGGCTGCGTGTGTCGACACTCGCCAACATGGGTGCGTATCTGTCTACATTTGCCACCTGCGTTCCGACCTATCTTTATGCCACCCTGCTGCAGGGCCAATATACTACCGGCGCAATTTACTGCGAGGTGAAGGCCGTGTTCACCCATTCCACACCTGTGGATGCGGTGCGCGGCGCCGGCCGTCCCGAGGCCACCTACGTGGTCGAGCGGGTGGTGGAAGAGGCCGCCAGGGAGATGAGTATCGATCCGGTGCAGTTGCGGCAACGCAACTTCATTGCCGCCGCCGACTTTCCCTATCAAACCCAGGTGGCGTTGTTGTACGACTCGGGGAATTACGCCGCTTCCATGGAGCAGGCGCTGGATGTGGCCGACCATCAGGGATTCGCCAAGCGCCGTGAAGCGTCCGCCGCTGCCGGAAAGCTCCGAGGCATCGGGTTTTCCTCCTACATCGAAGCCTGCGGAATCGCCCCATCGGCAGTGGTCGGTTCCCTGGGCGCCGGTGTTGGACTCTACGAATCGGCACAGGTGCGCTTCAATCCCACCGGCAACGTGGTCGTGTACACCGGCTCACACGCTCAGGGTCAAGGGCACGAAACGACCTTCGCCCAGTTGGTCTCCGATCGCCTGGGAGTAGCCATCGAAAACGTCGACGTGGTGCACGGAGACACCGCCAAGATCCCCTTCGCCATGGGAACCTACGGATCCCGCTCGCTGTCTGTGGGCGGTTCCGCTATCAGCAAGGCCATGGACAAGATCATCGCCAAAGGCAAGAAGAGTTCAACGATGGAAACTTCACCGTCGCGGGCACCGACAAGCAAATGGATATTGCCGCCGTGGCCTTCTCGGCTTATGTGCCGCACAATTATCCGAGTGAGGAGCTGGAGCCCGGCCTCGACGAGAGCGCTTTTTATGATCCGGCAAACTTCACATTCCCGTTCGGAACCCATGTGTGCGAGGTGGAAGTAGACCCGGAGACCGGTGTTACAGAAATCGTAAGCTGGTCCGCGGCCGACGACTTCGGCAACCTGATCAATCCGATGATCGTCGAAGGTCAGGTGCACGGTGGTATTGCCCACGGCGTTGGCCAGGCACTGCTGGAATCGGCGTGTTACGACGAGTCCGGCCAGTTGCTGTCCGGCTCCTACATGGACTACAGCATGCCGCGCGCGGATACGCTGCCCGAGATGAAGATTGTGACCTCGGAAACGCCGTGTCCGCACAATCCACTGGGTGTGAAAGGCTGCGGAGAAGCCGGAGCGATCGCTTCACCGGCGGCGGTCATAAACGCCATTACCAATGCCATCGGCACCAGCGACATCACCATGCCGGCCACGCCGGAGAAGGTGTGGCGCGCGATTCAAGCCACGCGCTAGGGAGTAAACGACATGTACGATTTCAACTATCAACGACCCACGTCCCTGGATGCGGCTGCGAAGTCCGTCGCCGCGGCGGAAGACGGTAAATATCTGGCCGGAGGTATGACCCTCATACCGACCATGAAGCAGCGTCTCGCGCAGCCATCGGATCTGATCGATCTGGGCGCCATCTCGGAGCTTTCCGGCATCCGCCGGGAAGGCGACGAACTGGTGATCGGGGCGACCACCACCCACGCGGAGGTGGCCGCATCCGAAGAGGTGCGAAGCGCGATCCCCGCACTCGCGGCGCTGGCCAACCACATCGGCGATCCGGCGGTGCGTGCCCGTGGCACCATCGGTGGCTCCATTGCCAATGCCGATCCGGCGGCGGATTACCCCGCCGCGGTGGTGGGACTGGGGGCAACGGTGCAGACCAACACACGCAGTATCGCCGCGGATGATTTCTTCACCGGCCTGTTCGAGACGGCTCTGGGAGAAGCTGAGCTGATAACGGCGGTGCGTTTTCCCATTCCGGCTCGGGCGGGTTATGCGAAGTTCCCCAACCCGGCGTCACGCTATGCCGTGGTCGGTGTGCTGGTGTGCGAATCGTCCGGCGGCACCCGCGTGGCGGTTACCGGCGCGGGGCCGAGCGTTTTCCGGGTCGCCGACATGGAAAAGGCGTTGGCCAGCGATTTCTCACCAAAGGCCGTGGAAGGCATATCCGTGGCGGCGTCCGGGCTCAATTCGGACATCCACGCCAGCGACGAGTACCGTGCCCATCTGGTGACGGTGATGGCCAAACGCGCCGTGGCCGCCGCTACCGCCTGAGTCGCATTCGCTCTCTTCTCCCTCTCCCCCGCCGGGGGAGAGGGCCGGGGTGAGGGCCGGCGGTCCTCGGATTACCATATACCCATGACGCTCCCCCTGAACGTCGACGAAACCCACGCCCTGCTGACGGCGGG
>JAACFO010000066.1 GCA_009937425.1 Gammaproteobacteria bacterium | reverse complement strand
TAATGGCTCAGACCCGACCGTACAGACACTCTCAGACCCGATAAAGGTCGAAAGGCTTTTTACGCTAGGATCGGACACTCGATGGACCCAAAGCAAGCCGCCGCAATGGTCTCAAATCGGCCACCATTGGACATTCACAGACTTCGGGCGAATGACCGTTTCGTAGGTTGATCTGCGTCAAGACTTCGTAAGCTACCCGCCGCAACATTTTGCTAGAATGTCGCCACTGGCCTGCAGCTCAAGGAATGTGGGCAGTATCCCTCCGACGGTGACGCCTCAGTGACGAACCGCGCCGTTTAATACTGTGTGTGGTTTCCTGTGAAATCCGATACCCGCACGTCGTTCTTTGCTCGCCTGACTCGGCGCGTTGCCTTGTTCGCGCCTATGGCTGGAGCACTCCTTAGCGGCTGTATACACCTGCCGTATCCCGGCCCACTGCCAGACGATAGTCTTATAGAAAATTCCACTCTAGACTCGTTGGTTGGCGCCACGTACCAAGACGTGAGGCAATATCTGGGAGACCCCGATTCGATGCTCGCGTTGCCAGATGATGAGCATTTCTACCTCGTTTATCGCGAGCTTGGTAGCTGGGGAGCATATGCAGGCGCGTTCGTTATCCCAGTCCCAGTTGGCGGAGGAGTCACAGGTGTCGGAACCGGATGGGCAGGGGCAGGAAAGGACAATTGGCCGTTTTGCTATCTGTTGGAGTTCGACGAACACGGGTATTTGTTGCGCCACCAAACTGAGACCTACAAAGATTTCGAGAACAGACGAATGCCAGGTTGCCTGTATATACTGTACCTCGCAAATGTCCTGCCCTTGGCCCCTCGTAGGCTGTCTGAAGAAGCTATAGAAGAAAAACTAAGCATCGTTCAGTCTCCTCAGGCAGCTCCGTCTACATTCAAAGTTGGTGAGTTCGGGGCAGGAGCATCAACTCAGCCACTGACCGTCGCCATTCTACCGCCGGGACGGGGGGGGAGGGCGAACGGCTCACCTTACTCATGCTGCTGGGAAGACGATGTGCTTCAGCGAATGAGCGAGGTCATTAACAGACATGATGCACTAGTACTTATTGATTCTCCACATGCATCGACACATCTAAAACCAGAGGTTTATGTCAATCCAGCGGAATACTGGGTTGGCATGGTCAACAAGAAACCCATCATCAGTGTCAGTTATTCCGCCGCGCAGGAAATCAACTCAGACTTAGCGATACTCTTTTTCTGGGAATATATGGGGCGTACTATCGATATTTCTATCTACATTTTTGACACAAGATTGAGACAGATTTATTCAGGAAGTGGGCGTCGATACACGCTCGAGAATGTCGAGCAATTTTTTAAGAATTTACTTCGCGACGTGCCGGCAGTAGAGATGCGCGTGGCTGAGGCGCATCAACGAAAGCTCAAAGAGCAGTGTGCAGCTCAGCCAGAGCGTTGCTGGGTGGGAGCTGAAATGCTAGCTAGGAGCAAGTCGCCATCGGAAGAAAAACATGTCCGTGCACAGCCGCGGCCCGCAGACTCCATAAAGGTCGGGGTACTACCCCCAGCTTTTTTCAAAGCAACATCGCCGTATAACGATCACAAAGAGGAGGAGATTTACGGCGAGGTCCGCCGGTTCATCCGGTCTAAGTCATCCTTCACCTTGTCTGTTGACTATGCGGCGAAACACGAATTCGGACTTTCAGAGGCTCATGCAGTATGGCAAGGGTCGGCGGTAAGAAAAGTGCCTGATACGGCAAAGATGCGATATATCGGAAAGGAAATCGGGGTCGACATTCTAGTGCTGGCTTGGATAAAGAACATGCAGGCAAAGACGACGATAGATTTGTACGTGTTCGACGTTGCAAGCGGCAAAATGTATCAGGGCACCGACAATTTGGTGCGGGCCAAGACAATGGTCGAGTCAACGTTCGCTCAAGTTGGTGCTTCCAAGTAAAGAAAAATATTGCCCAGTGAGTTGAGTCCAACTGTCCGCGCGGAGTATCGGCTGGGGCCACCTAAGAAAAGGGTTTGACTAGTCTCGAACGTCTTCAAAACAGCCACAACCAGTCATTCATACTCCGGAGTCGAATGGCAAAAAGGGGTCGATAGTACCCATTCGAGTATTGCCACAACGAAAGTCAGCTTATGGGCGAAAAGCCGCCGTTGGATTCGAGCTTTTCTGACAGTGTCAGTCAGATCAAGTCGCAATAACCACGGCTGTATTCCTCTCATAAGATCCTTATTTAAACCGGAAGGACTTAAGTATCAATTCAAAGCCACCGTTAACTTTCTCATTTGTTGAATTCATGACATTTTCGCTGCAATCTTTCTTTAGCGGTCTGGCCCTATTCCCCGGCTGTCCAGTTCGCCGTATCGGGCCAGACCCAACCTCAACCTACAGAACGCTGAGGTCGAGTTCGGCGGACTCTCCGAGCCAGAACACGAGCTCAGTGTGGTCGTAGATGTCGTTGCCGCTCCGGCCGTGCACTAACACCGTCAGTCCTTTTCTGTTCAAGGCGAGCCACGGCACGATGGTGCCGAACTCAGCGGCCTCGAAGGCGATCTGAAAGCTCCAGCATGGATGGGGCCCGACATTCTTCTCGTGGAATCGGCCGACCGCGTAGTCGAATGCCTCGCTGATCCGCTCACGCAGAGCACGGGCCTGTTCCACGGTGTCCTCGCCGAAGTACACGTGGGCGTGATAGCCGGTGATGTCTACGTCAGCCATGGTCGTCGCCTCCTGCAAACTGCTCGGTTGCCGTTCCTATGGCATGCGGCCCGATCGGCTGTCAACTGTTCGCCCGGAGAGGCCTCGAACTGGCACCAAAAATTGTTCTCTCGTGGCTCCATCCCCCGGGTTGATTCGGACCCTATCTAACCGATATAAGAGCGGCAGAAAATTTAACGGCCTTATTACATCCAGGACTGATACAGGAGTACGCGAAATGTTGGTAGAAATGTCTGTACGTGTGGGGGCGGCTTACATCGGCGCGTGGGCAATCATCGCCATGGCCATGCAGCTGGCCGCCTGAACCTATTGAATGCGGTTCCCCGGTGCCCTAGGCATCGGGGAACTACCCTGGAAGACTTCACTCACCCCTTCGCGATATCCAACACTACCTTGAGCACCCCCGGCCGGCGACTATGGGCAAAGGCCTCCACGCCCCCGGACAGGGGAAATCGCGCATCGATGAGCGATGCCACATCCACCCGTTGCTCTTCGAGCAAACGCAGCGCCGCATCGAAGGGCCCACAACGCGAGCCAACCAGGCGCAGCTCGTCTACCACCAGCGGCGCCGTATCCAGCTTCAATGGTTCTGCATAGGTGCTTTTCAACACCAGCATGCCCTGGGGTCTCAGGGCACCGATGGCAATGGGTAGTCCTGATGGGTTGCCGGTGCATTCCACGGCCATGTTGAATGAGCGCGGCTCGATGTCCTCCGCCCGTTGGGTGCTCGCAGCCACCCCCTGGAGGCGCGCCAGTTTGTCCGCGTTTCTGCCGAGCGCCACGACATAGGCACCGCTGGCACCCAGTACCCGGCAAACCAGCTGACCCAGCCTGCCGGCGCCAACCACCAGCACCCGATCACCGGACTTCGGTGCAAACCGGTGGACGATGTCCAGCGCGGCCGCCAGGGGCTCGGTGAAAACCGCGGCATCAGTGCTGACATTGTCGGGAACCGGATGCAGGTTGGCCGCGGGTAATTGCAGGTATTCGCCAAAGGCGCCGCGGCGTCCACGAATTCCGAGAGCGGTGCGTGCCCGGCAATGTTTGCCGATTCCCGCCAGACACTCCGGGCAACGGCCGCATGTGGCGTTAATCTCCCCAACGACACGCCTGTCCCTGAGAGCTTCCGGGCCTTGTTCGACCACGCCCACGAACTCGTGACCGAGAACCCCCTCGAAGGGATACAAGCCATCCACCAGCGCCAGATCGGTGCCGCAAATTCCGGCGGTGAGCACGCGAACGCGCGCCTCCTGCGCCGCTGTCGGGGGCAATGTCACGTCTTCGCGAAGGCGCAGACAACCGCCGGAAAGCCACAGAGCCTTCATCGCCCGCGGGACCGAGAGCGCCAGGGCCTTGTCCTGTGCGAATTTAAGTTGTCATCGTTATTCATTGATTTGTATCAGTTTATTCGCAAATTTGGCGCCGTGTACGAATATTTTCAGACACGCCGCTGCAGTTGTCCCTCCTGGGGAATTCCGATAATGTATAGACGGCGACCGCCATCCAGGTTGGTCGCGTACTCAGGATGTCAAATCATTAACCGTTAGGCGGGCTATCAATGTTTGAGTACGATCAGGCGATTGTTGACACACTTTTACATGACAACCAACATTTCCAGGAATTGTACAAACAACATCACGATCTCAAGGAAAGAGTGAAAAGCGCTGAGCGCGGCGTCATGCCCATGGACGGTGTGACCCTCGGAACCATGAAAAGGGAAAAACTTCTCGCCAAGGATAAGATGGCGGCCATGATTGAAGAATATCGACGGGAGCACGCTTAGCGCGCTACCGCAAATCGCCGTCACGACGGCCCGATGTCCGCTGCCAGGCATCGACTGAACCCCTGTGGGCTCGACTCACGGGGGTTTTTTATGCACAGTGTTTCATCTTCATAGAATCTCCCCAATATCAGGGGCGGAGTTCGATCAGCCATGCCTGAGGTGCAAGAACACTCCAGTGGAGACACCGCCAAGCCGCGTTTGAGCGTCACCGTCTTCAGCGACTACATCTGCCCGTTTTGCTATGTGGGGGATGCACGCCTGGACAAGCTACGTGATGACTACGAGTTGGATGTGAACTGGTGTTTTTTCGAAATCCATCCGGACAATCCGGCGGAGGGCAAGCCGGTTGAAGAGTTGGGATACCCGCCGGAGCAATGGAAACGCATGATGGCGAACCTGGAGCAGATGGCCAGGAGCGACGGTCTTGCGCTGGCGCCGAGAACCTTCACGACCAATTCCCACAGCGCGCTGTTATTGGCGGAAGCCACGCGATCCCTGGCGCCGCAGGCATTTGACGATCTGCACAAGCGCTTGTTCGAGGCTTACTTCGCAGAGCGCCAGAATATCGGTGATCGCGACGTGCTGCGAAAAATTGCCGCCGAGTGCGAGATCCCCGATGACGTGGTAGAAAAAGCATGGAGCGATCCCGACTACGAGGTGCGACTGCGGGACCAGTGCGTACGCGCGGCCCGGATGGGCGTCCAGGGAGTACCGGCCTATCTCTTCGGCCGCTACATGGTTTCCGGCGCGGTGCCGGCGGAGACCCTCGTTCGTGCCGCGGAATATGTGCTGAACGAAGAATCCAACGAGGGGGACGAAACATGACCGAGGAGATCTTTCGCGCGGACGCATATGAAAAGCAGTGCGAAGCCCGCGTTACCGTCGTGGATGCTGCCGGCATTCACCTGGATCGCACGGTGTTCTATCCCATGGGCGGCGGCCAGCCTGGTGATACGGGAATTCTGCAACTTCAAGACGGCAGCGAGATTCGTATCAACGATACGCGCAAGGACGCTGCCTCCGGGGACATCGTTCACGTTCCTGAAGGCGATATAGGAGCGGATCTCGTGGGCCAACAGGTGCAAGCTTGTATCGATTGGGATCGTCGCCATCGAATCATGCGCATACACACGCTGATGCATTTGCTTTGCGCGGTCATCCCCGCCGGCGTAACCGGTGGTTCCATCCGTGACGGCAGCGGCCGGCTCGATTTCGACCTGCCCGAGAGCACTCTCGACAAGGAGCACATCAGTGCCGAGCTCAATCGTCTGGTAGAGGAAAACCACCGGGTCAGCGCGCGCTGGATCAGCGACGAGGAGCTTGCTGCGAATCCGGAACTGGTACGCACCATGTCCGTCAAACCACCCACGGGGAGCGGCCAGGTCAGAGTACTGGAAGTGGAGGACGTCGACTTGCAACCTTGCGGCGGAACCCATGTAGCCGCAACCGGTGAGATAGGGCGCGTTCGGGTCAGAAAGATCGAGAAAAAGGGCAAACACAATCGGCGCGTGAATGTGGAGTTTGCCGAGTAGTTCGCTGATAGACGCATGTCGAATACCGAGACTGTCGACGTCTCATCGTTGACGCAGCTCTGCGTCGATGCTTTCCGCCATGCCGGCTTATCGCAAGAGAACGCGCAGATCTCGAGCAGAATTCTCATCGAGGCCGACATGATGGGTTTCAACACCCATGGCGTTGTGCGTGTACCCGAGTATACGGACCGATTGCGTCGCGGTGGGGTTAATCCGAGCGCGGCAATCGACGTTGACAGGAGGGCGCCATCCCTTGCCGTGGTAGACGGGGACAACGGCCTCGGCACGGTGGTCGGCAGTAAAGCACTGGAGGCGGCCCTTGGGATGGTTACCGAAACCGGTATCGCCTATGTGGGTTGCAAGAACAGTAATCATTTTGGCGCCCTGGCGCCATACGCTCTGCACGCATGCAATGCGGGTTATTTGTTGCTCGGCGGCACGAACGCATCGACGACCATGGCGCCCTGGGGAGGAAAGGAGGCGCGCATAGGAAACAATCCCCTGTGCATCGCTGCCCCTTGCGCCGACGGAGCCCACTTCATCCTGGACATGGCCATGAGTGTTGCCGCACGCGGCAAGATCAGGGCTGCGGACAAAGCCGGTTCCCCGATTCCGGAAGGCTGGGCTTTAGACAGCTTGGGCGATTCTACCACCGACGCGAGCGAAGCCCTCAAAGGCTTCTTGCTTCCCTTCGGCGGATACAAAGGCTCGGGACTTGCGATGGCGGTGGATATCCTCGCCGGCGTGCTTAACGGGGCTCGTTTTCTAACAGACGTTTCATCGTGGTCCGATGCACCCGACGCGCCTTCCGGTGTAGGCCATTTCTTTGTGCTGCTCGATCCCGGCAAGTTATTGGGCGCGGATGCCTTTGCGGCAGCGATGGATCGATTTAAAGACATCGTGTTGACCACGCCATCGGCGCAATCCACGGGCCCCGTCGTGCTACCGGGACAGCGCGAGCAACAACGCCGGCGGACAGCAATAAAAGACGGTGTTGAAATTCCCCGGGATCTTCTCGACTCCATCGAACAGCTTGCCCGCGGGTAAGCGCGAGTCGTCAGACGAGTAGTGTGTCTTTGGCCTGGTTGATTTTCGCGGCCAGATAAGTGGAGCCACCGCGATCCGGATGATTTTTCTGCATCAACCGGCGGTGTGCCTCGATGATCTCCTCGCGGTTGGCATCGGTGCCGACGCCAAGTATTTCCCGCGCCTCGTTCGGCGTCATGTGTGATGCGTCGCCGCCGTGGCCGGCGCCCGCACCGTGAAAAGCATCCCGCCAGCCGTCACCGTGAACGCGATCCAGATAGGCCTCAAGTACCGTCGCCGATTGCGAATCCTGGGCGCGGCACACGGTTAGCAGATCCATCAGCTCGTCCAGGGCGAGCTCCGCCAACCGGCGGCCCCGATAAGCTCCCTCCAGTACGACACCGTCCATGGTGCCAGTGTCGTGATCCAGCGACATTCGCAGATACCGGGTTTCCACATCGGAAGCACTTCCTTCGCTCGGGCCAGCGGCCCCCTTCATTGAATTGCGAAATCCTTTGAACATACTGGCCATGTTGGCGACGGCGAGTATCCGTTGGCCAAAGGCAAGCGCGGCGACGATGAGCGCAAAAATCGGATTGAGATGGCCGGTGACCAGGAGCAGAAGCACGATGCCGATGCTGCCGAACAGCAGCATCCGGCCCCTGAGGCGTTTTTGCTGGCCCGATGGCGCGCGCTTGTACCAGCTGATGAACAACAGGATGCCAAGGAGCAGCGCGAGAATAATGACTGGATGCAAGATCGCCGGCCTTACTTGAGCTGCTGGGTTAGTCGCCCTGCGATTCCACCTTGTCGCTGGCCGAAGTTTTCCAGGGCTTTGCGCCCACCCGCTGCGTACACCGCCACGGCGCTCAATAGATCGCGTAATTGCTGCGCGCTGCTTGCATCGAACCGGCAATAAGCGCCGCCGCTCAAACGTGCGATCTCACGAAATGTGCGCTCTGCGGCTGCATCGTCTCCCTCGTGAAACAAAAACGCCGGTACACCGACAATGCCGAGTTCGCCGGCCAGGTGGCACAGTTGATCGATGTTCTCCTCCATGCAGTCGCCAACGAATACCAGTGCGTTGACCTTTTGCCGTTGCGATTCCGCGGCCGTGTGTTTCAGGATCCGCTCGATTTGGGTCATGCCGCCGGCACAGCGTACGTCTCTCATCTGCGCCAGCAGATCGGTCGAGCTGCCCAGCCACGGTGTCGCGTGGAACTCCCTGAAACCACGGTAGTAACAGAGCTGGACGTCGAGACCACCCAGAGCTTCGGTTTCGAGAAACATTTCCGACTGGATATGGCAGGCGCGATCCCATGTGGGTTCCCGGCTTGCGGTTGCATCCATGGCGAAAATCAAGCGTCCGCGAGTACCGCTTGTCCTGGGCGCAGGCGTGTTCGCGACCTTCGCCAGAAAAGCGTCGACCTCCGCCTGACCGGATTTCGTCGGTAATTTGCCTGATTTATCCGCCATGCCAAGCTGGAACTCCTATCCACACCAGACGATCTTACCGCATCGGACCCGCGCGGGCTCAATAGGCCCCGCCGAATTCGCTCTGTATTCGTTCTTGAAAGCGTTTGACTGCCCGCATGGAAACCCGTAGCGCCTCACGGGCCGGGGCCGGCAGGTCCTGGGGAGCGACTTCTTTGTCCAGCGGTGTGTTCGATCGCCGCTGGGCTAGTTGGTGCATGAGCAGAATATCCAGAAGCTCGTCATACGCGGCCGAAACGGTAGCGCCAAAGTCTTCGCTGAGGACGCCTTTTCGTACCAGAGCATCGATGCGGTCGGTGGTATTGCACACGCTGATACCGAATTTCAACGCGAGTATGCGTGCGTCGTTGGCGACGATGCGCATACCGCTGCGTTTCACGTCGACGATCTCCATGCCGTCCGGCCGATCGGTGGTTACGAGCTGATTGAACCAGTTGATCGGTGCACGCCCATGGGCGTCATCCTCGGTCATGAACTTCAATAAGCCGGGGTTGCTTCGAAGTTGAACGTTCAGGTGATCGCGAAGCGCGCGGGCCAACGCGTCGTCGCCGTACTGGGCATTGAAGTCGAAGACAATGTTCGACCAGCGCGCCACTTTCTCGTTTGGACGTTGTGTCATGCGCGTGATCTGCGCCTTCCATTCCGACAACGATTTCCGGTACATGGGATTGCGCGCCATGATGTCGCCCGGGCAGAGGATGTAGCCCACGCGATCCAGATTCACGTTGAGGCGGTCGCCAAACTGTGCGAACCAGTCATCGATGAATTTTGCTTCTGTGCCGGGATGGTCTGCGAGGATGAATCCGTTGTCCTGATCCGGATCGAGCATCATTTCTCTACGGCCACCGGATCCCATGATAATCAGCGCGTAATCCACCGGCGGTCTACCGTGACCCTCCGCTTCGTGCTCAGCCAGCGTCAGTTCGACGCAGCGCCGTTGAATCGCAAGATGAGTTTCGCTCAGTATGCGTATTGCTACCCGCGCGCGCCGGTTTGTCTCCAGGGCGCTTGCGGCAACGGTGTCGATCGCGAGATAGCGTTCTGCGAGTTCCTCGTAATTTGTCGCCTGGCTGATTGGCGAATAGGGGCTGCTCTGGTGTGCTCTCAACTCGTGGACGATGTCCGTTTGCGAAAGCATGCCCACCGGCCGCCCGCCCTGGGTCACCACCAGGTACTTGCAGCGATCCCGTTCCTGAACGTCCTGGGCCTGCCACAGAGGCGTGTCATCGGCGATGGTCGTGGCCGGCTGCAGGGCATTTTCCACCGGCTCCAGGGCGGCGTCGACGCCAGGCTCGGCGAGGCGTTTTGCCAGCGTTCGGAATGTCACCATGCCGCGCAATTGCTCTGCCCCATCGACTACTACGAGGCTGCCCACATGCTCGCGCAACATGCTCTGCAGCGCGTCGCGTATGTTGACATCCGCTGAACAGGTGCTGAGCGGCGAGGTCATTATGCTGGCCGCCGACTGCGTAAGGCCGCCGCCGGCGAGGCCCACCGTGACGCTGCGGCCGCGCAATCCGGTGCCGATGAGGCGGTTGATAGCGTCGAAGAGTGTCGGCTCGCGGCGCTCGGCTTCGCGCAAGTCGCGCGCCGTGAGCACCAGCAATTCCGTATCTTCCCCGGCGATGGCGCTGGAGGCATAGGGCGAATCCCCCAGGTAACTGGAAAGACCGACGAGATAGCCTGGCGTGGCCATTTCTGTGCGCCCATTGGCCCGCTGCAGCGTGATTTTTCCGCGGCGAACAATGTAGACCTCATCGAGAAACGGCTGACCGGCTTCAAACAGGGTCTTGCCGGTGTCGATTCGACGCTTGGTGGACTTGCCCAACAGCGCTTCCAGCACCGCCGGGGCAAGATCCCGAAATCCAGGGGTTTCCCGTAAGCGCTGGGCGTCGCTGGAGTTCGTCATATTTGTGTCGGCTGGTTAATCGCCAAAGAGATTTTTTTGCCCGCCTGCTGGATAATCACTTCCGCGCCCGGAAAAATCACCGACGAGCGCCGGGAAAATAATCATGACAGAAAACTTCGACGAACGCGCCCTCAACTATCACCGCTACCCGGTGCCGGGAAAGCTGGCTATCACGGCCACCAAGCCCTTGGGCACCCAGCAGGACCTCGCCCTTGCTTACTCTCCGGGTGTTGCCGCGGCCTGCGACGCCATCGCGGCGGACCCGAAGGATGCCTCCGAGTTGACGGCCAGGAGCAACCTCGTCGGCGTGATCAGCAACGGCACGGCTGTGCTCGGGCTCGGCGCCATCGGCCCCCTGGCGGCCAAGCCCGTCATGGAGGGCAAAGCTGTTCTGTTCAAAAAATTCTCCGGTATCGACGTTTTCGATATCGAAGTCGACGAGACCGACGTGGATGCTTTCGTCAATATCGTCGCGAGCCTGGAGCCGACCTTTGGTGGAATAAACCTGGAGGACATCAAGGCGCCGGAGTGCTTCGAAATCGAGGCAAGGCTCAGAGAGCGTATGTCTATCCCCGTTTTCCATGATGATCAGCACGGCACCGCCATCATCGTCGGGGCCGCGGTTCTCAACGCCATGCGTTTGGTGGAAAAGAAGCTCGAGGAGGTCAAAATCGTCGCCTCGGGAGCCGGTGCCGCCGCCCTCGCGTGCTTGAATCAGCTCGTCAGTATGGGGGTGCGGAAGGAGAACATCGTCGTCACCGACATCCTTGGCGTCGTGTACACGGGCCGCGAAGAGCAAATGGATCCGTGGAAATCGCAGTTCGCCGTCAAAACCAAGGCCCGCACCCTCAGTGATGTCATCGAAGGCGCGGACATATTTCTCGGCCTGTCGGCGCCCGGCGTTCTCAAGCCGGAATATGCCAAGCGCATGGCAAAGCATCCACTGATCCTGGCGCTCGCCAATCCGGATCCCGAGATCAGTCCGGATGACGCCAAGCGCGCGCGCCCGGACGCAATTGTCGCCACCGGGCGCTCCGACTATCCAAACCAGGTCAACAACGTTCTGTGCTTCCCATTTATTTTTCGTGGCGCATTGGACGTGGGCGCGACCGAGATCAACGAAGCTATGAAGCTTGCATGCGTGACGGCATTGGCCGATCTCGCCATGGCCGAAACCTCGGAGCTGGTATCCAAGGCCTACGGCGATGAGACTGCCCCATTTGGCCCCGAAAATCTCATTCCCAAGCCCTTCGATCCGCGACTCATTACCATGCTTGCGCCGGCGGTCGCCAAGGCGGCCATGGACAGCGGCGTCGCGACGCGGCCCATTGAGGATTTCGACGCCTACTATCAAAAGCTCACGGGATTCGTATTTCGTTCCGGATTGCTAATGAAGCCAATCTTCGATGCTGCGCGCCACGCGCCGGCGCGATTGGTTTACGCAGAAGGCGAAGAACGCCGCGTGCTGCAAGCTGCACAACAAGTCATCGACGACAAGCTGGCCGAGCCGATACTGGTGGGACGTCGCAACGTCATCGAAATGCGTATCAAACAGTTGGGGTTGCGCATGCAGCCCGAAAAGGACTTCGAGCTCGTCAACATCCACAAGGACAGGCGCTTTCGCGAATACTGGACCGAGTATCACGAGTTGGCGGGCCGCCGTGGCACGTCCCCCGAGGAAGCAAAGTCGGTAATCCGCACACAACAGACGGCAGTGGCGGCTCTTATGGTGCATCGTGGTGATGCCGACGCCATGCTATGCGGCACCGTCGGGCGCTTTCATCAGCACCTCAAGCATGTGGACGATGTCATCGGCAAGGCCGACGGCATTCACGCCTACTCGACGCTTATCGGCTTGATTCTTCCCAGCGGCACATTTTTCATTTGTGATACTCACGTAACGCCGGATCCCAGCGCCGAGGAAATCGCGGAAATGACCGTGCTCGCCGCCGACGAGGTGCGTTGCTTCGGCATCGCTCCAAAAGTTGCGCTGCTTTCTCGATCCAATTTCGGCACCAGCGACACACAGTCCGCGATGAAGATGCGCGAAGCGGTGCGCATTGTGGCAAGCGCAGCCCCGGACTTGGAGGTCGATGGCGAAATGCATGCGGATGCGGCAATCTCCGAGTCCATCCGTGAGGCGGTGCTGCCGAACTCGCGTCTCAGCGGTCAGGCGAACCTATTCGTGATGCCAAACGTGGATGCTGCCAATATCGCCTACAATCTTCTCAAAATGCTCGGCGGCGGAGTCACCGTCGGTCCCATCCTGGTAGGGGCGGCCCATTCGGTACACGTGCTCACGCAATCGGCCACTGTTCGCGGCCTCGTCAACATGAGCGCGTTGGCGATTGCCCGGACAGGTGTCAGGAATCGGACTTGAGAGGGGCACCGAGAATACGCTACCTGGCCTACGGTTCGAATATGTGGCGGCATCGAATCGAGCTGCGCCTTGGTGTTTGTGAGCTCGTCGGCGTCGTCAGCCTCGGCGAATACGCGCTGCGCTTTCACAAACGCGGCGGCGACGGATCCGGCAAGTGCGATGCCTTCCATACCGGAAATTCTGCCGATGCTCTGTACGGCGTCGTCTATTCATTGACCCTGACCCAAAAGGACATGCTCGACGAGATCGAAGGCCCCGGTTACATCACGCGGGACGTCTCGGTGCGCGCGCAATCGGGCATGTTCGCGGCATATGTGTACGTGGCCAGTCCTGAGCACGTGGAAGCAGATTTGCGACCTTTCGGCTGGTACAAGTCCATCGTCGTCGCCGGCGCCCGGGCCCATGCTTTACCGGCACATTATGTGGAGAGCATCGACCGCGTGGGTGCATCGCTCGATCCGGATTCCGAGAGAAATACTCATCACATGGCCATACTCAATGGGGATGTCCACGGTGGAGTAGATCGATGACCTGGTCGTGGCGGGTAAGGCCCCGTACGTCTTGCATTGGAGAGATTTACCTGTCCGGCGTATTTCTGCTCGTCGCGGTTGTGCTTGGTGGCTGCGCGGCTCCGGGTGCCGGAGAGGGTGCGAGTCTGTGCCCCGGCACGCCGGCGGGGATCCCTGTCGATCCGGATGGCTGCCCGCTATACAGCGATGCCGATGCCGTGCCCGACTATCAGGACAAATGTCCTGACACCGCGCCGGGAATTGCGGTGGGCGTCAACGGATGTCCGCGGGACGCCGATGCAGATGGTGTCGCGGACAATCGCGATGCCTGTTCGAGCACGCCGACCGGGGCCCGAGTGGATGCAAGGGGCTGCCCGCTTACAGGCGAGCGAATTGCCGTCGTCACCAATCTCAACTTCGACTTCGATCGCAGCAACGTACGCGAGGATGTTAGAAAGAGGCTTTCGCGGGTTATAGGGTTGCTCGAGGAAATGCCGGCCATCGACGTGCAAATTGTCGGTTACACCGACGACATCGGTTCGCAGGAATACAATCTCACGCTGTCTTTGCGCCGCGCCGAAGCGGTACGTGACTACATGGTTACGCGGGGTATCGAGCACAGGCGCTTGAGCGTCGCCGGTCGTGGAAAGGCCGAGCCGCTGGTGTCGAACTCCACGCCCCAGGGCCGCGCCGTCAACCGCAGGGTGGAATTCGTGGTCCAGTAGCTCAAATGCTGGTGTGGTCCAGATACTTGGGCGGCAGCGAGGTGCCGTGGGACGAAATATCCGTAAGCTTGATTTGGCCGACGCCGTTGCTTTCCACGATTAAGTGCTTGCGGGATACGTCGCGCAGGCTGGCATCCATAATGACGTCGCTGGTGACATCGCGGCCGACGACATTACGTCCTTCCCGCAGTTCCGAGTTATTACCGCCTTGATCCACGAACATCAGCCGATCACGCAGTAGAATGCGGCACTGGTGTTTTGCGAGCAGTAAATCAATCGGGTGCTCACCTTCCAGATCGACTTCCACCGTTTCCCCCTTGGGCAGGCGGCTGAAGGAGGTCTCGTGGCGTTCCAGCTCCGGACTCGCGTTCAGATTTATCAGCATGGTTTCGCGGAATCGTGCGGTTGGCCGGTACACGGCCGATTCGTTTTCCGGCCGAGCTTCACCGGCCTTGCCCGATTGCCGATTTGCGTACAGGCTCTTCACCACTTCCTGGCGTGACGTCAGATATTGCATGTACTTTACCAGCGCAATTTTTTTATAGGTCTCAGGCATTCGGTCGACGCCGTTGAGTGCACGGATGATGGATCGCCAGTTGTTGTCCTGAGAGATGATGGATGGTTCCATGGTTCTGAGAAACGGTCCGACACTCGTAATGTCCTCCAGGGTGCCGGACAGGGCTTCTGCAAAGCGCTGCTCGACGGCGCGAATCGCTTCAGCTTCACGCAGTAATTCATCATCGCTGAGGCGGGACAACGCAGCAATCTTCGGCGCTGGCAGACTGGTTCGGCCGTTCAGTGCAAACTCGAAATCCTGCGGACTCTGAAAGACGTAGCGATCGCCGTCGATGTTGATATCGAGACCATCGATGGGTGTTCTCCTGAACATGGCGATTGGCGCTAACCTGGCGGCTCAGGAAGGAAATTCTACGGCTTGAAGGCTCCGGAGCCCAGAAGTTGCCAGAAATTTTGTGATGAAGTTCACAATCAGTTGTCGGGGCCCGCATCAACCGCGTTCCCGCGCCCGAAGGCTTCCGGCGGAAACTCATCCACTGTTATGGCGTCGTATCGGGCGCGATCCGCGGCCCGAAGTCTCGAGGCTTCGTCTTCATCGATGACGGCGTGGGCAAGAGCCTCGTTGATCTCCTCATCCGGTGTGTCGGCCTCGATCAGTCCTGAACGCAAAGCACGCCGCACCCTGCGCATCAGCGCCTCGACGGCGACGGCCGTGGCAAGGGCATGCTCTACACGGCCAACCGGATCATCCACCGAGCCAATATAAATGCCTTTCGTAAGACGGTCGCGGGCCGCCGTGGGGCGCATCATGAGCCGTGCAACTCTTCGGTCGTTGGCGTCGTTGGGGGAGTCGTAGCGCATGCCTAGTGGGAAAACCAGCATGCGCAACAGCATCGCAACCCAACGGCCGGGAAGATTCTTGAACAGTTCGTCGAATGCAATCTGGCTGCGGTAGAGCGACTCGCGGCAGGCCCAGTGCAGTAGCGGGCGATCCGCTTCTTTGTTGCCCTGGTCCTCGAAACGCTTGAGTGCGGCAGACGCCAGGTAAAGATAACTGAGCACATCGCCAAGTCGGGCGGACAGCCGCTCCAGGCGTTTCAAGCGTCCCCCCAGAGTGATCATCACCAGATCCGCGGTCAATGCCAGCGATGCGCTGGTGCGCGTCAACTGCTGGTAGTAGTGGGCGACGATGCCGGTGCCCGGCGTGCGTACCCAGCGAGCACCGGTCAATCCCAGGACCAGGCTGCGCGCGACGTTGCTCAACGCGAAGCCGATGTGGGAGAACAGGGCGGCGTCGAAATCACGCAATCCCCGTTGCCGGTCCTCGTCGCCGGCGGCCCGCATCTCGGTCAGCACGTAGGGATGACAACGGATAGCGCCTTGACCGAAGACAATCAGGCTGCGGGTCAGAATGTTTGCGCCTTCCACGGTAATGGCGATGGGGATTCCCTGGTAGCCACGGGCGAGATAGTTCCTCGGTCCCATGCAGATTCCCCGCCCGCCGTGGATATCCATCGCATCATTGAGCACCTGGCGCATTCGCTCGGTGAGCTGATACTTGACGATGGCGGATACGACCGCCGGCTTCTCACCCTGATCCAACGCCAGCACGGTCATGGTGCGGGCTGCATCCATGAGGTAGGTATTGCCGCCGATTCGGGCCAGAGCTTCCTGCACCCCCTCGAACTGGCCGACCGGCGTCCTGAATTGACGCCGGATGCCGGCGTAGGCGCCGGTGGCGCGGCTGGCGAGCTTTGCCGATCCGGTGGCCAGGGCCGGCAGGGATATGGAACGTCCCGTGGCCAGTGACTCCATCAGCATCCTCCAGCCTTGTCCCGCCATCTGCGCGCCGCCGATGATCCAATCAACGGGGATCAGCACGTCTTTGCCCCGGGTCGGGCCGTTCAGAAATGCCTGATTCATCGGCCGGTGACGGTTGCCGATGCTGATACCCGGCGTGTCGGTGGGAATAAGGGCAAGGGTGATGCCACGCTGCTCGGCGCCGCCCAGCAGCCCTTGCGGATCGTTCAACTTGAAGGCAAGCCCGAGCAGGGTCGCTGCCGGTGCCAGGGTGATATAGCGCTTGTCCCAGTTGAGGCGAATGGCGAGCACGTCCTTTTCGCCCGCGAAGTCGGCCAGGCACACCAGGCCCACATCCGGAATGGCGCTTGCGTCGCTACCGGCTTCAGGACCGGTCAGGGCAAAGCACGGGATCTCCGCGCCGCTTGCGAGCCGCGGCAGGTAGTGGTCCTTTTGCGCCTCGGTCCCATAGTGCAGCAGTAACTCGGCGGGGCCCAGCGAGTTCGGAACCATTACCGTCACCGCCGCGCTGCCGCTGCGCGTGGTGAGCTTTGTGACGACCTCCGAATGCGCGAGCGCGGAGAAGCCCAGGCCGCCGTATTGCTTCGGAATGATCATGCCGAAAAATCCCTGCTCCCGGATGAACCGCCAGACCTCCGGTGGTAAGTCCTGTAGCTCGTGGGTGACCTTCCAATCGTCCAGCATCCCACACAGCGACTCCACCGGCCCATCGAGAAAGGCCTGCTCTTCGTCGCTGAAGCGCGGCGCAGGCGTGGATAACAGTTGTTGCCAGTCCGGACGGCCGCTGAAGAGTTCTCCATCCCACCACACGGTGCCCGCGTCGATGGCCTCGCGTTCGGTGTCGGACATGCGCGGCAGTACCCGTTGAAAGGCGCGCAACAAAAAGCGCGTCAGCAGCTGGCGGCGCAAGGGGCGCAGGTTGAATAGCAGGGCGAGGCCGGCAAACAGCGTCCACAGCAGCGCCGCGCCGGAGGTGGCGATGATCCCGGCAGCGGTGAGGGCGATGAGGGCCGCACCTGCCGCCAGAGTCCAGAGCCACAACGGCGCGCGCTGGTAAGCCAGGCCCGTAGCGAGCAGCACCAACAGTGTGAAGCTGAGCGCGAATATCATCGAAGATTCTCGCGAACGCTCGTGCACCAAACGCGTCGCGATTCACCCGCCGTCGACTGCGCGGGACGCTCAGGCTTCGTCATTCGTCGCCGTTGCCAAGTAGCCCGCCGGGCAGAAAGGTGCCGTGGGTGGACAGGTCGGTCAGGCTCAGGCTGCCGCTGCCGGTGGTATCCACCATGAGGTGCTTTCGGGAAACATCCCGGTACCATCCACCCACCACGACATCGTTGCCTGGATGTCTGCCGATGACGTTGGCGCCGAATTTCAGCGGGTAGTTCACCCCGTTGTCGTCGGTCAGCCGTGGAGAGTCGGCGGCGAAGAGTTGGAACTTGTGGCGCGATAAGAGGATCGACAACTCCCCATTGGCCGGTGTCCGCACCATCACGGTCTCGCCGCGGGGTAAGCGCCGGAAACGAAGTTGTGAGGATTCCGTATCCGGCCCGGATTCTTCTTCGATAATGAGCGTTGATTTCGCGCCGCCGTTAACCGCCGGCTCCTGTGCGGCCAGCGGTTCCTGACCACCGAAGCGCTGGGCGTAAATACTCTTCACAATGTCGCGGCGCGCGGCCAGGTACTGCATGTACTTCACCAGCGCCAGGTGCTTGTATTCGTCGAAGCCGGGACTTTCATCCACCAGCGCCGCCATGATGGCGCGCCATTGGTTATCCTCAGCGATGAGGTCGGCGTCGATTTCACCGAGCAACTCGCCGACTGCACCGGGGGTTTTAAGCGCGTCCGCCAGCAGGTCGACGAAGCGCCGCTCCACATCGCGGATATCAGTAGCCTCCCGGCGCAGCTCGTTTGGCGTCAGCTGCATGAGATTGGTGACGCTGGTGGCCGCGAGCTGTGTCCGGCCCGACAGGCTGAAGGCGAAATCGTCCAGGGTCGCGAAGCGAATCGTGCGCCCCTCCAACTCGAATTTAAGTGGCCCGCTGCTCATGGTGAATTCACGTGACCGCCCGGCGGTCGGCCCGGGTTCGGGGCGCGCCGCGTCCCGGCCGCGGACGGCCGGAGGCGGTCAGTGATCCCGTAATTCTATATCGGAAACGCCGGCGCAATGGGGATATTTCTCCCCCATGCAGGTCACCGGCGAGCCTTGCGTTAGCGACCCGGACAGGGCGACAATGCCGCGAATTCTACGCTGCGCTGCGGCATATTGGCATTATGGGGTGCCGTCACCTGAAATCCTGGGAATTCTCCAACGTGAATGCGAAAGGCACGAACAGGCGATCCGGGGCACTGTTGTTGTCGGCCCTGATAGTCCCCCTCGCATACCTCCTGGCGGCAATCGGCATCGTTCCAGGGGATGCGTGGGCTGCTATCGACCCGGCGAAAGTCACCGTGGAGCTGGTTGCACGGCCGGGTACGGCCTCCGGTCCCGCTCAGGACTTCACCGTCCGTGACGGTGGTGTGCTGCGTTCCGGCGATGGCGTGCAGCTGCGCCTCGAGAGTGACGTGGACGCCTACGTCTACGTTATTGCCTATGGCAGCAGCCATTCGGCCGTTCTATTGCATCCGTTTTCCGCCAGGCCCGATGACGCCATGATCCGCAAAGGGCAGCGGGCACTCATACCGGGATCCGGGGTTTTTCTGCCCCTGGATAGCCGCGAGGGGCGCGAGACGCTGTTCACCATCGTCTCGGATGTGCCCTTGACGGACATCTCGGACCTGCTTCCCCGAATAGAGGCCCACGAAGGCGACTTGAACGCCATCACCGACATGCTCGGGGCTGCCTATCCGTCGGCCAGACGTTTATCCTTTAAGCACATCGGGGCCAAGCCGCTGGTAGGCGTGGCGGTGGCCGCGCCACGGGCATCGCCGTCCGAGGCATCGTCGGGTTTCGGCACCGACAACCGGGGCACCGAAGGCAAACCGGATCCGGTTGCAGGCCCGAGTCTGCTGCCGCCGGCCGGCAGCGGATGGTCGGTGCCGTCGACCCAGGGATTTGGCAGCGGTGAAGCCTCGGTCACCAGCGAAACGGCCAGCACCACGTCCACGAGCGCTTCGGCGGCTGCCGCGCCGTCGACGCCGAACGCGGCCGGTAATGCACAGGTGAGCGCACCGGCCAGGGAAGACCCTTCCGCTCCCGTGTCATCCGCACTGCGCGACGCCAGGGAGGCGGCGGGAATCGATGAGCATCGGTTTCGAGGGATCCTGGCCACACTTCCCGATGGCGGTCAGTCCGGGGCGCCGGAGTCGATACGCAAACCCTTCAAGGAACAGGGTGTCCTGGGGGCTGGAGGCAGCCGCATTCGCGCCCTGGAGGGCGCCCAGGTCCAATCCGGCGCGAGCTGGCCGAGTGACGACGGCGATTCGCGGAATAAGCTTCAGAATTAGTGACCGAGAAAAAGGTACCTGTGTGAGCGAAACACGAATTATCAAGAAGTACCCCAACCGTCGTCTCTACGACACGGAAATCAGCAGCTACATCACCTTGGAGGATGTTCGGCATCTGGTCCTGCAACACGTGGATTTCTGCGTGCAGGACGCCAAGAGCAAGGCGGACATTACCCGCAGCATCCTGCTGCAGATAATTCTCGAGCGTGAAGAAGGCGGGGAGCCTATTTTCAGTGAGCCGGTGCTGCAGGAAATCATCCGATTCTACGGCGACTCCCTGCAGGGAATGATGACCAGCTACCTGGAGAAGAGTCTCAGGCTGTTCGTGGAGCAGCAGGACAAATGGCGCGGCAATATGGCCAATGTCATGGTGGGTGACCCCCTGAGCATCATGCGCGACGTTGCCGAGCAGAACCTCAGCATGTGGAAAGAAATGCAGGAGAGTTTTCTTGGCAGCGCCATGCCCGGCGGCCTGTCCGGTAGCCGTAAGGGCAAAGAGGACTCCGACGAGTCCTGATTCCGGGGCGTCCGGCCCCCGGCGGCCCCTGGGCCGCCCCGCAGGTCATTTCAACGGGAATATTGACAGGGGTGCCTCTCCTGCCTAACATCCTTTAGAGCGTGTTGCGCTGCAACATTCATCCTATGCGGGCCGCCGCCCGTGAGCCTGGCGATCCACCGCCGGGTCTGGTCCCGTGTAGCAAGAATAGGGGAGACCCATGACGAAACGAGTGGCATTGATAACCGGCGGAGCAGGGGAGCTCGGCCGGGCCATCTGTGAGCGCCTGGCGAGCCAGGACTGCCGTATTGTTGCCATGGACATCAGCGTGCACAACGGCGCCGGCGCTTGGCAGCAACGGATGCAGGCTGCGGGTCACGAGCTGACCCTGGTGCAGGGCGACGTGACCTGCTTCGAATCCTGCGCCGACACGATCACCCGGGTCGAGGAGTCCGTGGGCCCCGTGGACATACTGGTCAACTGTGCCGGCATCACGCGGGACGCCAAGCTGACGAACATGGACCCGGACATGTGGAACGCGGTGTTGACCACAAATCTGGACAGCGTTTTCAACATCACCCGCCAGGTGGTCAACGGCATGACCCAGCGGGGCTTCGGACGGATCATCAATATCTCGTCGCTCAACGGTGAGAAAGGGCAGTTCGGCCAGACCAATTACTCGGCGGCCAAAGCCGGCATGCACGGCTTCACCATGGCGCTGGCCCAGGAGGTGGCGCGCAAGGGCGTAACCGTCAATACGGTCTCCCCGGGCTATATGGATACCAATATGGTGCGCGCCGTGCCCGAAGATATCCGCGAGCAGATTCGCGAGCAGATCCCCGTCGGCCGCTTCGGCAAGACAACGGAAATCGGCGCGGTGGTGGGCTTTCTCGCCTCCGAGGACGCTTCCTACGTCACTGGGGCCAATTTCAGCGTTAACGGCGGCCACCACATGCACTGACCGGGGCGCCGCCCCAGGGCGGCTGCCATGGGCCTCTCCCGAGCCTTCGCCGAGGCTTTCCGGGGCCGCCAAAGCCTTGACATCCCGTTCCCATGGACTTATATTGCACTGCAACAATGTTG
>JAACFO010000204.1 GCA_009937425.1 Gammaproteobacteria bacterium | reverse complement strand
GCTTTATTTGATCAAGAAGCACGGGCTGGAAGATGCACTCTATATTTCATCGAGACCGCACAGCAGTTACCAACGCCGAGTTATGGTGCCGGGAGGTCGCACGGATCTGATGGCTTTCGTCGATGGGGTCCTCTCCGAGAGTAGCGAAGACAGCGAGTGGCTCGAGATCATCGAGCGTTATCGATGATCGTCTTGCAGTATGCTGGCAGAAGAAGGGAAAAACCGGGCACGACTTGATAAGTTCGTGTCGTTGAACAGATGCCTTCCCGCGGTAAGAACCAGGTGATTGAACCTCGACGCTCTCTGGAAAAAGCGACCACGTCTCGTTGCCGAAAGAAACACTTTACGGTTCGAGCGAAGTTTCTCGCCATATGCATCCCGATTGCTTTCTTAGCTATGACCGTTCTGTTTCTCTTCTATGAGGTGCAGAGCTATCGTGCGGCACACGTCGAATTACATCGCAAGATCGGAGCGATTGTCGCTACTGGACGTGCAATTCTAGCAGAGCCGATGTGGAACCTAGATTACGAGCGCGTAAAGCTCGTTCTATCCATGATGGAGCGCGATCCGGACATAGCGAGAGTGGCGGTTTACGGATTTGATGGCGAACCGGTTCACGTCATCGGCGAGGAGCAAAGTGTGGGACCTGCCGGCCACCAGGCAAAGATGTCTACGACAGATGGCAGCCAGCTCACTTTTGCGAGGGCCGCACGTGAGCTGTTGGGTGACGCGAGTCTTTCGCGAGCGGGGATGCATGACCACCTGGCGACAAGGGTGGACATCCTCTTCGAAACCGATGCCGATCAGCAGAAAGTAGGGGAGCTCGTGGTAATGTTGACCGTCGATAACCTCTTATCGACCATGAAAACGCGGCTGCTCTGGGATGGAGTGCTTGCTACGGCGCTGGTAGTCGCTGTCCTCGGCGCCGCGATCATTGCGTACAGGCGCTCGGTGGAGATCCCCCTCAAACGGATGCTCGACTCGATCGAAAAGGCGCGAGAAGAAAACGCATCGATCCCGGTCAGGTGGGAGAGTAGAGACGAAATTGGCGAATTGATTGCAGCTTTCAATGTGCTTCAGGCGCGTGTGGCTGCGCACCAGGCGGCCCTTACACAGTCCAGGGACAAGCTGGAAGAGGATGTACGCATCCGCACGGCAGACCTACAGGCATTGAATGACGCGCTCCGGGACGGCAGCCAGTCCCTGGCCAAGGCCGAAGAGGTGGCACACATTGGTCATTGGCGCTGGCACCTGAGCGACGATCACGTCGACATGTCCGATACGCTTTGCAGGCTCTATGGCGTCGATCCCGAGAGCTTCGAGGCAACTTCCAAGAGTCTCCAGGCGACGTATCACCCGGATGACGCACAGACTGTACAGGCAGCCATCGATAAATCCATTTCTCGTGATCAGAGCGTGGAGTTCGAAGCCCGAATCATCCGACCGGATGGACAGGAACGCTGGCTCATGTCCCTGAGCCAGAGCGAGAGGGACGACACGGGCCAGGTGGTCAGCCTGTTCGGCGTCTCCCAGGACATCACCGAGCGGAAGATAAGCGAGACATTACTGAGTAGCGCGAAGGATGCGGCGGAATCGGCCAATCGGGCGAAGTCCGAGTTCCTCGCAATGATGAGTCACGAGATTCGCACGCCCATGAATGGTGTACTCGGTTTGATCGGGTTGCTTCTGGACACGTCTCTCGACAGCGAGCAGCGCCGTTTCACGGAAATGGCCAGAGAATCCGGCGAGCAGCTGCTGGAGATTCTCAATGAGATTCTCGATCTGTCCAAGTTGGAAGCCGGCAAAATAGAGCTGGAGCGTACAGACTTCTCCGTAGCGGACCTCATGGCGGGAATACTGGAACTCCTGGGTCCGACTGCCCGCAAGCAGGGCCTCTGGTTGCGTTATGAATCTGCAGAAGACGTGCCCGACCGTGTTCACGGCGACCCCGGAAGGCTGCGTCAGGTGCTGCTTAATCTCGTGTCGAATGCAATCAAGTTTACAGAACAGGGCGGGGTCGATATTTCCATCGCGAAGAGCAGCGAGGTCGTAACCGGTGATGTGCGACTGCTCTTCGAGGTGACCGACACGGGTATCGGTATTCCCGAAGCGAAGTATGCCCGGTTGTTTCAACCGTTCAGCCAGGTGGAAGCATCGCACGCTAGCCGCTACGGGGGTACGGGCCTGGGTCTTTCCATTTCGAAGAAGCTGATAGAACTGATGAACGGGAAGATCGGCTTCCATAGCCGCTCGGGCGGTGGGAGCACCTTCTGGTTCCATGTGGATTTCAGTAAGCCTAAAGATGCGCAACTGACAGTGGAAGAGCAAACGCCGTTGGCGCCGGTGGCAGGGTCGAGGGGCACGGGCCGCATTCTTCTGGCCGAAGACAGCACGACCAACGCGATGATTGCCGTCACCATGCTGCGTAAGGCAGGCCATAGCGTGGACGCGGTCTCGGACGGCCTGGAAGCCGTCGAGGCGGCCCGCATGCTCCCCTATGACGTGATTCTGATGGACGTATCGATGCCGGAGCTGGATGGATTCCAGGCTACGGCGCGCATACGTTCGCTACCGGGCAAGACCGCAAACATCCCGATCATCGCGATTACGGCAAATGCCATGCATGGCGACCGGGAAAGATGCCTCGCCGCGGGCATGAACGATTACATCTCCAAACCGATAGGGAAGGACGAGCTCTTGGATAAGGCTGCCACCTGGCTGGAAGCCAGCGTTGAGTCGTCCCGGGGCCGGTCGACACATCCCTCCGATGCAGTCTTCGACGACATACTCGAAGTAGCTGCTCTGCAGGCATTGATTGCCGATACGGGGAAAGAGACGGCGACGCGGGCTGTCAGCATATTTCTTGTCGAGTTGAGAGAGCGCCTGGGACGCCTCTCTGCCGCGGGCACGCAATTGAACTATGAGCTGCTCGAAAAGGAAGCACATGCCATAAAAGGCAGCTCGAGTACTTTCGGTGCACACAAGCTCGAGCGTATGGCAGTGGAGCTCGAAGAAGCCTGCAGGAGTGGCGGGTCGGACAAGATCGGTAGTCTTGTCAGCGATATCCAGGATCTGGGGGTAGATACGATGGCCGCGTTGGGTGACCATTTCGGAATCGGTGCGAGATAAAAAAAATCCCCGCCTGGGGAGGGCGGGGAGTCAAATGGGTCCTAATTGAGGAGGGGGCATAAGGACCCGGTTCAGGGGACGCTTCGAAAATTCAATCCTGCTTCATTTCATAAAGGGTGATTCAGCCCGCGATTATTCCGATGAGCTCCGATGCCTTGCGGACAGTTGGCCGTGCCGGATGAACGAGAGGACACCTTCCCAACCATTTTCCAGGCAATACTGGACCGCATCATTCAACCCCATGGTCTCGACGATCAGTGCGGCCATACGACGCTGATACGGTCCGTTGTCGACTGCTCCAAAGTCCATCGATGAGTCTTGCATTGCTTTGTGCTCCTCGTTCCGGACCAGAATCGGCTCGTCTCGCCATCGTTAATCCGCCCACATGGCGAGAAAACGTCGCCCTGAGGTGGTGATTCGGCCGTCTTCGGTGATCAGCCCTTCGGCTCTCCCGCGATGGAATATGACGCGCTGTTCGCTACTGACGAGATAGATGCTGCCGTCGCCGAATCGCTGATCGAGCAGCTGTCGCATGAGCGAGTTTCCGGCGCTCTCCAGTACATGCGTTGCATTCGAGGTCATCGTCGTTTCCTCTGTTGGCACCTCACCCGGTCGGGCGCGTGGACCACCTTCCACGAGGCCAGCGGTGCGTAGATGGTGTCTTGCTATGACTAAAGCAAGAAGCTTGCCAAGTCTCGGGAATCCGGCCGGCGGGCATCTGATGCGAGCAAACTTCCGAAAAAATCTAATCTGAACAGGTGGTTAGGGGGCCGCGCCGTGTGCCTGCACGGTGAGCTGCACGCTCTCGGCATGACAGTTGGCGAATCCGCTCCGGCGGATCGCGGGTTGCAAAATGCGACGTGGCTCGGGCGCGTTTGCAATTCGCAATTCCGGAAATCGCGCAGAGACAGGCAGATGGAAGCAAATCCCTGCTCAACGGCGATTTGCGACGCCTCGGCGCCCGTTAAAGGGCCGAATTGGTCGGGTAACGGCTTCCCAGGCAAAAAGATACTTCTGGCATCCATTTTGCTTTCAGTTAAGGCGACCCGCGCTATAAACGGGTCGGGAAGCGGGTAAGTCCCATGGCCGGTTTCGGCCGTTTTCCCTGGCCCGCCGGCGATAGATGAGACAAACGGAATCTTGTGCAATGAACAGTAAGAACTACCTACTCGACCAGCCGATTATCTTCGTTGGCCCGGGGAGATCCGGGTCGACGATCATCTCAGAGATCGTGTTTGCTCATGAAGATCTGGCCTGGCCATCCAATCATCTGGAGATCCATCCACAGCGCTTGTGGCTGAATCATCTCAGGCGGCTGTTCGATAATGGCTTGTGGCGGGTTCTTGGCGAGAAAAGCCAGTTGAATCGAACCCCGCTGCTGAATTACCTGGCTCCGCGTCCGGCGGAAGCCTATCCCTTCTGGGAAAACGTGACGCGAACGGGCATCGAATTTTCGCGGGATTTTCTCTTGAACTCGACGGCATCGTCCGAGGAAAGGAGACGCATCAGGGAGGCCGTAATCAGGATCGTTGCGTGCCAGAAGAGAAAGCGCTTCGCTATGAAGATCACCGGTCCCGGTCGAATCGGTTACCTGAAAAGCGTTTTCCCGGACGCGATATTCGTCAACGTCGTCAGAGAGATTGACGCGACCGTCGCCTCTCTGCTGAAGGTCCCGTTCTGGGAAGATCTGGGTAAACACCGACTGTGGTGGACAGGCGCCTATACCGCTGAAGAGCTGAGCTTCTTCGAGACGATCAAGCACGATCCGACGGCCGTCACCGCCTTCCAGGTAAAGAAGGTAATGGACACAATGGAAAAGGAGGCGCAGGACACCGGCGCACGAATGCTTACCGTACAGTACGAGGATTTCCTCGAGGCCCCGAACTCAGTAGTCGGCACGATTCTAGAGTTCTGCCGTCTTCCCCATTCGGCCGGAATCGAGAGAAAGCTGGCAGATACGAAAATCCGCAAGAGGCGTCCAATCGAATCGATGTGCCATCAACAACGACTTACCATCAACAGCGTGCTGGAATGGAGTCCCAATTGAGCCACGCATGGTCCGGCCTCACCGGCCTGCGCGGTATTCAACCTCTGCAATGGGTGCCGGTCGGGTAGTCGCAGCGGGTCAATCGAGCAGACGGTTCCACGGCAACGTCCGAGGGCGCATGCAGCTCGCTGTCGCTGCAACCCCGTACACCGGCGGGACATGCCCATGGTGACCGAACAGTCCATTGATGCGCCCGGTGAAGCGCGCCAGCCAGTGGCTGTAGCTGGGAAACGCCTCCACGATCCGTCCCTGAAAGACGAAGAACGCGTCTACGACCGGCAAGGTGCCCGGGTGTGCCAACAAGGTGCTGGCCTCTGCGTTGGTCGTCATCGGCATGAGGTACACCACGCCATCGCAGCGGGTCGGCTTGCGACCGTCACGATAAACCTCGACGGCATAGGCTGGGCCATTGAGCATGCGCCGTCGGCCCGCGCGCTCGTAGTCGCCGGCAGCCAGAATGGCTGTTACGTTGCCGGGCAAGGCCGAGTTCCCTTCCGGCGTCGGACCCTGGTTGTCCAGCGTGAGCAGCTTGCCAGCCAGGCTAGCGGGTCCGAGCAGCAGCAGCAGCGCGATCGCCTGCCGAGTGCGTGAGCACATGCCAAACTCCCAGCGACGTCAGTCCGAGCACCAATGCGAGCATCAATACCTCAAAGAGGGTTTGTCCCGATGGGCCGTGTATGACGTCGTAGCTTGTGTCAGAGCTCGCCATCAGGGCGAGCCGAAGGACGTTCTGAGCGATCACCGCGGCGGCGATGCCCGCTCCCGCCAACCACGCGGGCCGGGTCAGGCGCGGCAGCACAGACCGGCTGACTGCATACCAGAACAACAACGCGTAGGAGAGATTGCCCACCGACGAGCAGCTGGTCAGGATCACCAGCCTGGCGCCGTCCCTATCGAGCACGATGTTGCCTTCGGCGGAGATGCCATCCATGAACGGTGCAAGTGCAGCTGCGGTCAGCGCGGCATCCATGCCGAGCAACGGTTCATTGAGCAGCTGCAAAGTTGTCGACACCATCGGCTCGCGCAA
>JAACFO010000203.1 GCA_009937425.1 Gammaproteobacteria bacterium | reverse complement strand
GAGGGGAAAGAAAGAAAGAAAGAAAGAAAAAACACGCTTCCTCTCCCCGTTTGCGGGGAGAGGGCCGGGGTGAGGGGCAAACCGAAAAAGACCCCTAATCCTCTCGCAAAGCCTCCGCCGGGGAAATTCGTGCCATTCGATATGCCGGATAAATTCCGGCGATCAGCGCCGCCGCCACCGCCAGTGCCACGGACTGCAACAAGATTGCAGGGTCCACGTGCACGTCCATGCTCCAGCCGAAGGAACGCAGGTTGATGACGAGTATCAGCACCAGGGCCATGGCAATGCCCACGGGTATCGATAACAAACCGGCAATGAGGCCCATGATGCCGGTTTGCGTTTGCACCAGTTGCCACACCTGCCGGGGTTCCAACCCCTGCGCCCGCAACACCGCGACCTCTCTGTAGCGCTCCAGCGCCAGCGCCATCAAGGCACTCAGTATGCCGACGAAGGCGATGATGGTGGCAAGCCCGCGCAGCACCGACGTTATCGTGAAGGTACGATCGAAGACTTTCATGGAAGCCTTCTTGATGGCGCCGGTGGCGCGCACCACCAGGAGCTGATCGCCGCCCACGGCGCCGCGCACGGCATCACCCAGGGCTGCCGGATCCGCATCCTCGGCCGCGTACACGCCCAGCGTTGACACAGCGGTGTCGTCCCAGTGGCGATCGTAAGTCGCACGCGCCATCACGATAGCGCCGTGCTCGGAGCCGTAGTCACGAAACACCGCAGCCACCGGAAATGCGTGCACACCGCCATCGCTTTGCAAACGCAGGCTGGCGCCGGGCGCCAAAGCTTCGCGCCGCGCCAGGGACTCGCTCACCAGTACCGCCCCGCTCCCGTCGAATGCCGGCCAGGCCCGGGACGGGTCGCCCTGGAGCAATTGAAACCCGGCGTAACTCGCCCGCGCCATTCTGAGGACCACCAGATCCACCAGCCGGCCGCCGCCGTCGAGCTCGGCGAACACACTGACACCGCGCCCCGCGCTCACATCGGCGACCCCGGGCAGGCCGGCGATGCGCGTCATAACCGCCGGGTCAATGGCGCGTTCACCCGGCGCCCCGGGCAAACCCACATACAGATCGGCGCGCATGGTCAAATCCAGCCAATTGGAAACACTGCGCCGGAAACTGTCCACCATCACGCCGACACCAACGGTCGCGGACAAGGCCACCGTCAGCGCCGCGATGGCGATGGCGGTGCGGCTCAAGTTGGCGGCGACCCCGCCAAGGGCGAGACGCGCCAGCCAACCGCCGATGAAGACGCAGGTCGGCCGAAATATGCGCAGCAAAATCAGCGTGGCGGCGGGGGTGAGCAGCGCACAACCGAATACCAGGGCGAACAGGGCCGCGAAGCCGAAAGCCGGTGACTCACCCGGCAGGCGAATAAACAGCAGGGCCAGTAACAGTGCGAGCAGACCGACGATGCTCACCAGGGGAAGCCGCCGGCGCATGCTCGACTCGATAAGCGATCGGGCCATGGCCGCCCGTGGTGCGACTCGGGTTGCCTCGTAGGCCGGCACCGCCGCCGCCGCCAGGGCCGCCAGCAAACCGACTATCGCGCCCTTGGCGAGAATCATCGGCGTCACCGCGAGTTCGCGCACGCTGACGGCAAAATAAAGATCGTTAATTGTGCGGCTTACCAAACCCAGCAATTGCTCGGCCAGCAGAATACCCAGGACGACGCCCACCACAGCCGCGGCCAATGCCACCAGCGCCGCCTCCACGAGAATTACCGTGAAAATCTGATCTCGGCCGACGCCAATAGCGCGCAAGGTACCGATGAGCTGGCGGCGCTGCACCACCGAAAAAGTCACGGTGTTGTAAACCAGAAACATGCCGACCATAACGGCCAGCAGACCAAGCATGACCAGGTTGAGATTAAAGGCGCCGGTCATGCGTTCGGCCAGCTTCGAGCCGCTGCCCGCACGCTCGACTCTGATGCCGTTGGGCAGCAGTTCTACCAGCGCTTTGCTCTCGCCATCGTCGAGGCGCAAATCCACGCGGCTGAGGCGCCCGATGCGATTGAGCAGTTCCTGGGCGGTAGCAATATCGGTAACGACCACGTCCGCCAGGGACGCCGCGCCGAGTTCGTCCCCTGCCTCGAGCATGGCAACCAGCGCGAGATCATAGTAGCGACCGTTAATGAGAATGCGGAAGTGCTCGCCGATGCCGACCCCGAGGCGCATGGCAGTGGCGGCGGACAACATTGCACCACCGGCTTGCGTCATGAATGCGGCGAGGACCTCGCCGTCGCCGGTGGCGGCGGCGCGCAAGCGCGGGCGAAACGGCGCTTCGGCAAACACATCGATACCGAGTATGCGCAGCGCCACGCCGTCGTCACCGGCTCCATAGCCTTCCACAACAGGTGCCGCGCGCAATCCGGGCAGGCGCGCGCGTAGACTTGCGTAATGCTTCTCGTCGATACCCGCGGGCCCGCCGTGCAGCCGGTGGGTAGTGGCGCCGAGGACGGTTTGGTTGGACAGCACAAAAGCGCGCCGCGCGCTGTCGATGGACAGATCGATGGAGACCACCACGGCAACACCCAGCGCGATACCGAGCAGCGACAAACCGAATTGCCATGGGTGGCGCAAACCGTAGCGCAAGCTGGCGCGCCACAGGGTCGCGGTCATGACGCCCTGTGACTCGCCGTCGGCGCGTTTGCCGATGGACCACGAACACGCCCAGCCTCGATGCGCAGCACGCGATCCGCGCGCGCCGCCGCTTCTTCGCTGTGGGTAACGACAATCAGCGTCTTGCCCGCGTCACGGCTCATATCCGAGAGCAGCGTCAACACCGAGCGGCCGGTTTCCAGGTCCAGGTTGCCCGTGGGTTCGTCGGCGAGCACCAGATCCGGTTCGTGCACCAGCGCCCGCGCCACCGCCACCCGTTGCTGCTCGCCGCCGGAAAGCCGATCGGGAAAGCTCTCGGCCCGGGACGCCAAATCGACCCGTTGCAACATGGCTGCCACCCTTTCTCCGGCGGCATCGCGACGGCTGCCGATGAGTTCCAGGGGCAGCATCAGATTTTCCGCCACACTCAAGGTGGGAATGAGATTGAAAAACTGGAATACGAAGCCGACGGTGTGGCGACGCTTGAGTGTTCGCTGGCGCTCACTGAGGGCGCTCAAATCGGCGCCGTCGAGGACTATGGCGCCACTGTCCGCGACGTCGATGCCGCTGATGAGATTCAGCAGTGTCGACTTACCCGTTCCGCTGCGCCCCATGATGGCGACGAACTCGCCGCGAGCGACCTCGAGATTGACGTCGTCCAGGACCACACGCCGCGTCTGGGCTTCCCGGTAGGACTTGCAAACATGGCGTAAGGCGAGCATGAATCTTTCCAAATCACGATGCCGATTCAGTTTCGCTCCCACACCAGCGTTCGATTGTTGGCCGGCATGGCATGGTCCGCAAGCAGGCTCATTTCCACTGAGGCCGCGAGTTCCGCGACGGCATCGAACTCGCGGATACCCATTCCCGGATCCGTGGCTCGCAGCTGCCGGTCGAAAGCTTCGTTGCCGGGGCTGGTGTACTCACCCTGGTAATTAAACGGTCCGTACAGGGCGAACACGGCGCCCGCTTCCAGAACGCCGGCAACACCCTGGAACATATTAACAACCGTGGGCCAGTGCATGATGTGCGCGGTGTTGGCGCTGAAGGCACTATCGTAGCAAGCTTGCGGCCAGTCATCTGCGTCCACGTCGAGGACGATGGGCGGGAGCGCGTTGTCGACCCCCCCGATCCATGCTTCGATGCTCGAATGGTGCGCCGCTACATCGCTGGTCTGCCAGAGAAGTTGCGGTAAGCTGGCGGCAAAGAATGCGGCGTGCTGGCCGGTGCCACTGCCGATCTCCAGCAGTGCATGCTTGAGTTCGAGCAACGGCCGCAGAATTTCCAGGAGCGGTCCCTTGTTGTTCTCGCACGACTGACTGAAAGACTTCATACCCCCCGAATTCCCGGCCGCTTCAATGTCGCGCTATTGTCGAGAGCGACTGTCGGCCAAGTCAACCGACCCGCGCGACGATCTAGATGGGCTCGGGTAGAGTCACTTCCATGGCAATGGGGAGGTGATCCGAGTAGCGCCAGGGAGGAACGAAGCTGCGCCGTATGTGGATTTCGGGCGTCACCAGTATATAGTCGATACGCCGGCGCGGTCGCCAGCTGGGGTAGGTGCCGTAGTAACGGGTGGGCGCCTGCAGCCGGGTCTCGCGGGTGAGCAGCCGCATTTCCGGGCTCCACGGATCACAGTTGAGGTCGCCCATGAAGATCACTTGCTCGAATTCATTGACGAGTTCCGCCAGATAACCCATCTGGCGCAGCCGCGTGGCGCGCCCCAGGGCCAGGTGCAGGACGAAGATCGCCAGCGATCCATGGGACCGGCCGATCTCGGCCACCAGCGCACCGCGCCCGGGCAATCCCGGCAGCCGGTGACGGACGATACTGTGAGGCCGAAAGCGACTCAAAAGACCGTTGCTGTGTTTTGCAAAGTGACCCAGATGCCGATTGGTTTGGTCCAGCCAATAGGGAAAACACGACTGCCGGGCAAGATACTCCGTCTGATTGGTGAAACCGGTGCGCAGGCTGCCTGCGTCGCTTTCCTGGAGCGCCACCACGTCGTAGGCATCCAGGCATCCCGCGATCCCATCCAGATTTTTCCTGCGGGTTCCGTGGGGCATGAGGTGGCGCCAGCTGCGGGTGAGATAATGACCATAATGGTGGTAGGAAATGCCGGTCTGAATGTTGTAGCTGAGCAAGCGCAGCCGGCGATCCGGATGGACATCGTGAGGAGGCAATCCCTTGGAACTGGCGCTGCCGGAAGTGGTGGTGGACATATGGTCGCGCTACCAGCAGGAGGTCTGGGTGCTGGGTATCGCATCGGCCGCCATGCTGGTGATATCGGCCATGGTGATTCCCTACTTGATAGTGCGCCTGCCGGCCGATTTTTACGCCGAGAGCAATGGCCGGCGGCGTTTGTTCGAACAACGGCCGGTTTTGCGCGCAGTATTCCTGGCGGTGAAGAACACCATCGGCGGGTTCTTGCTGGTCGCGGGCATCATGATGCTGGTGCTCCCGGGCCAGGGAATTCTCACCATTCTCGCGGCCCTCGCGCTGCTGGATTTCCCGGGTAAGCGGAATCTGGAAATGCGTATCCTGCACCGTCCCACGATACTGAAGAGCATCAACTGGGTGCGGCGGCGCGCCGGACGAGAACCGCTTTCCTTTTAATCAGGAGAATCGGGGGTGGCGAATCAGAAGGCCGTGTGCGTTTATCTGGGCGATGCACTGAAACGCTACGGCTTTGGCGACGGTCACCCCTTTGGCCCGGATCGCATGGATGCGTTCTGGTCTGAGGCCTGCGCCCGGGGGCTGGATGCCGCGGTCGGCTTGCACGCGCCGGTCATCGCGCCCCGGGAAGATATCGCGCGTTTTCACGACGACGCCTACATCGACAAATTGATCGCGTTGTCCGCCAGCGGTGAAGGCTATCTCGACTGCGGTGACACACCGGCCTTCGAAGGCATCTACGAAGCAGCGGCATTCGTCGTCGGCACGACGCTGGATGCCTGCCGTCGCCTCATGGATGGGAGCTGCGCGCGGGTTTTCATTCCTATTGCCGGTTTGCATCACGGCCAACGCGGTGCAGCTGCCGGATTTTGCGCCCTCAACGACTGTGGGGTTGCCATCGAGTATTTGAAACGCGAGCACGGGCTCACACGCATCGCTTACGTGGACATCGATGCACACCACGGCGACGGCGTGTTCTACGCTTTCGAATCGGACCCGGTACTGGCCTTTGCCGATTTGCACGAAGACGGACGCTACCTGTACCCGGGCAGCGGCGATGCACTGGAGACGGGCCGCGGCGCAGCCGCCGGCAGCAAGCTCAATATTCCCATGCCCCCGGACGCCGATGACCGGCAGTTCCTGCGCGCCTGGCAACGCGTGGAAGAGTTCGTCGATGCGGCGCGCCCCCAGTTCATTCTTTTTCAATGCGGCGCCGACAGTCTTTCAGGCGATCCCATTACTCACCTGCGCTATTCCAGCGCCGCCCACGGGCATGCCGCCGAAAGCCTGTGCGCACTGGCCGATACCCATGCCCAGGGCCGCCTTCTCGCCATGGGTGGCGGTGGTTACAATCGTCGGAATCTGGCGCTGGCGTGGACCGCCGTGGTGAATGCGCTGATAGAATCAAAAAGATAACTCCCTCTCCC
>JAACFO010000202.1 GCA_009937425.1 Gammaproteobacteria bacterium | reverse complement strand
CGAGCGCGAATACGGCCTCGACCTCATTACCAGCGCACCCACGGTTGTGTTTGAGGTCCTGACGAGCGCTGGCGAGACACTCTATGTGGATAACCCGGCGAAGCTTCCGCCCATCAACCAGATCGCCGAGACCCGCGAGCCCATCGTACAGGCGGACATCCTGGTGCCCGACGAATATCTGGGCAATATCATCAGCCTGTGTGTCGAGCGGCGCGGCGTGCAGAAGAAGCTCCACTACACGGGCCGGCAGGTCAGCCTCAGCTACGAAATTCCCATGAGCGAAGTGGTGCTGGATTTTTTCGACCGGCTGAAATCACTGAGCCGCGGTTTCGCCTCCCTCGACTATCATTTCATACGCTACCAACAGGCGGACCTGGGAAAGCTCGATATACTTATCAACGGCGAGAGGGTGGATGCCCTGTCGGTCGTCGTCCATTCCAGCCAGGCGCGCACTCGAGGCCGCGAGCTCACGGACAAGCTGAAGGAGTTGATTCCGCGGCAGATGTTCGAAGTCGCCATTCAGGCGGCCATAGGCGCCCAAATCATATCCAGGCAGACTGTAAAAGCGCTGAGAAAGAATGTTACGGCAAAATGTTATGGAGGCGATGTGAGCCGGAAAAGAAAGCTGCTGGAGAAGCAGAAAGCAGGAAAAAGACGCATGAAGCAACTGGGCAAGGTGGAGATCCCCCAGGAAGCCTTTCTCGCCGTATTGCACGTGGGTAAGGGCCGGTGAGGTTCGATTTTCCGACAATCATGGTGCTGCTGGTGGTGGCGAGCGGCCTCATCTGGGCCCTGGACGCGGTGGTGCTGGCCCGGCGCAGGCGTAGCCGGGTACTCGGAGTAGCCGGGGAGACGGACGGCGAGGAGGTTCGAGAGCCGCCGCCGGTGCCGAAGATCGTCGAGTATGCACGCTCCTTTTTCCCCGTATTTCTCATCGTGCTGTTGTTGCGTTCATTCCTGATCGAGCCTTTTCGTATACCTTCCGGCTCCATGATGCCGACCCTGCTGGTGGGGGACTTCATCCTGGTCAACAAGTTCGTGTATGGGATTCGCCTTCCTGTCTCTGACCAGAAAATATTCGCGGTTTCGAATCCTGAACGGGGGGACGTGGTGGTTTTTCGCTATCCGCTGGATCCATCGACACCGTTCATTAAACGGGTCGTCGGCCTGCCAGGCGACCGAATCGCCTACTACAATAAGGTCTTATATATCAACGGGCAGCAGGCGGATCAGCGCATCGTTGGTACCTACACCGGGCATGGCGCCGGTGAAAATATGACGGGAGCCAGCCTCAGACAGGAAACATTGGGAGACATAGCGCATCCGATTCTCGTGCAAACCGGGTATCCCTCCACCGACGGCAAGTTGGTCGTCCCCGAGGGCCACTATTTTGTGCTCGGCGACAATCGAGACAACAGTCGCGACAGTCGATACTGGGGCACTGTGCCCGATGAGCTTCTGATCGGTAAGGCCTTTGTTATCTGGATGAACTGGGATCTTGGAAACGGAAACGGTATCGACTGGGCGCGTGTCGGGACAAGCATTGACTGAGGGAGCGGGGATTGTACTCACAGGAGAATTTGGTAATGAGTTTCAAAAATAGACAGCGAGGCCTCAGCTTCCTGAGCTTGATTGCCCTGGTGGGTATGCTGGGATTTGCGGCGGTCATCGGCCTCAAGCTAATTCCCGTCTACATGGATAGCTGGAAGATCGACGGCGTCATGACTGCCGTGATCAGCGAACCGGGAGTGAACGAACAATCCCGCCAGGAAGTCATCGAGTCCATGTTGAAGCGGCTGGACATCGATGCGGTGGAGGGCGTCAATTACAGCAACTATAAGGAGCGCCTGACGGTGACCAAGCGCAAGAACAACGTCACCATCGACGTGAACTACGAAATTACCACACCCCTGATCGGAAACCTTTCGCTCCTGGCGGTGTTCGAAAAGTCGGTCTCGTCGTAGCCGGCAAAGCGATTTTCGACGTTTAATGGATGAATGACGCCGACGGGCGATTGCAGGATCGACTTGGCTACGCCTTCAACGATCCCGAGCTACTCGCTCAAGCCCTGACTCACCGAAGTTGTGGCGCGCACAATAACGAACGTCTGGAGTTTCTCGGCGACGCCATTCTTAATTTTGTCGTTGCGGAGTTGCTTTATCGTGGGGAACCGGACGCTCACGAAGGGCGTCTGACAAGATTGCGTGCCCACCTGGTGCGTCGCGAAACCCTGGCAGCCGTCGCCGGTGAGTTGAACGTTGGCGAGGCCCTGCGCCTGGGCCCCGGGGAATTGAAAAGTGGCGGCCGTAGCCGCGATTCGATTCTTGCCGATGCCTTCGAGGCGATAGTCGGGGCGATTTATCTGGATGCCGGCCTGCCGGTCTGCGCTGGAATCCTCGAGACCCTGTACGGCGATCGGTTGGCCCGCGCCGCCGGGGAAATGGGTTTGAAGGATGCAAAAACCCGCCTGCAGGAGAGCCTCCAGGGACGCGGGCGGGCGCTGCCCCAATACACCGTGGTAAATCTCGACGGCGCTCCCCACAACCAGAGCTTCACCGTCGCCTGCCAGGTGGACGGGATCGCGGATCCGGTGACGGGCTTCGGAACGAGCAGGCGCAAAGCCGAGCAAGATGCGGCCACCAGGGCGTTGGAGATATTGGACGGCGATGCCTGATGCGTGCAGGCTATGCCCATGAGCTCGGACAAATCTGAAACCAGCACCCATCGGTGTGGCCACGTGGCCATCATCGGGCGGCCGAATGTGGGAAAATCGACCTTGATCAACCGCCTGGTCGGTCAGAAATTCAGTATCACTTCACGAAAAGCGCAAACCACGCGGCATCGTCTGCTCGGCATAAAGAGCAGCGAGGCGGCGCAGATTATTTACGTCGATACACCGGGACTGCATGCGGGCGCCGGACGGGCGTTGAATCGCTACATGAACCGGGCCGCCAGTGGCGCGCTGGTGGGCGTCGATCTCATCTTGTTCCTGACGGAAGCCGGAAAATGGACCGATGGCGATGACCACGTACTCGCCAGGCTTGCCGACGCTGATGCGCCCATCGTCGTCGCCGTCAACAAGGTCGACAAAGTCGCCGACAAGCAGACTTTGCTGCCGTTCATCGATGAGCTGAGCAAGCGCGCCGAATTCCTCGACGTAGTGCCCATATCGGCACTACAGGGGACGAACACCGAGCGCTTGGAACAGGTGCTCACCGACGCACTGCCGGTAAGACCGGCCCTGTACGACGAGGAGCAGTTCACCGATCGCAGCGAGCGCTTCCTGGCCGCGGAAATGGTGCGTGAAAAACTCACCGACCGGCTGGGTCAGGAGCTGCCCTATCGACTCAGCGTGGAAATCGAAGCCTTTCAACTGGAAGACAGCATGCTCAAGATCGGCGCGATCATATGGGTCGAACGCAGCTCTCAGAAAGGCATTGTCATCGGGCGCCAGGGAAGAGTGCTGAAGGCGGTGGGCAGTGATGCGCGCAAAGACATGGAAGCGCTGTTCGGGCGAAAAGTGTTTCTCGAGTTGTGGGTGAAAATCAAAGAGGGCTGGTCCAACGACGAACAAGCACTGCAACGGCTTGGATACGTGGACTGAACGGAGGTCGCCGTGAACCGGGTCGAGCTCGAGCCGGCATACGTGCTTCACAACCGGTTGTACCGGGAAACCAGTCTCATCGTCGAGATTTTTGGTCGCAACACCGGTCGCCTGGGGCTCGTCGCCAAGGGCGCGAGGCGTCCGAAATCGGCCATGCGGGGACTGCTGCAGCCCTTTCATCCCTTGCTGCTGTCCTGGTCGGGAAGCGGTGAGCTGGGGCTGCTGATTGCTGCTGAAGCGGATGGGTACGTGAGACCTCTGGCCGGCAAGGCGTTGTTCAGCGGCCTTTACATGAATGAACTGCTCATGCGCTTAATGCATCGTCACGATCCCCACACGGCACTGTTTCACCATTATGCAGTCGCACTCGAAGCCCTGGCTCATGGGCAACGCACAGATGCAGTGCTGCGCATATTCGAGAAACAGGTGCTCGAGTCCATCGGTTATGGACTGGTGCTGGACCGCGACATCGATTCAGGGGAACCCATTCAAGAAGACTTCGCCTACCGCTATCAGATGGAACGTGGGCCGACGAGCCATGTGAGCGACGATGCTGACGGCGTGACTGTGGGCGGCGAGACCCTCCTGTCGCTGGCGCGCGGGAGTCTGGAGTCCGATCGTGTTTTGGACGAAGCGAAGCAACTCATGCGTGTGGTGCTGCGCCGCTATCTTGGCGAAAAACCGTTAGCCACACGCAGTTTGTTCCGCGCCCGATCGCATTCAGCCGGCACGACGGGACGATAGGACGGCCTTTAGTGATTTACGGGATCGGAATCGACCTGGTAAGAATTTCACGTATCGATGCCGCCATTCATCGCCACGGACATCGTTTCGCCGAGCGGATTCTGAGCGAACACGAACTCGAGAAATACGCGGCCAGCCGTCACAAAGCCAGATTTGCCGCCAAGCACTTTGCCGCCAAGGAAGCGCTGCTCAAAGCCCTCGGTACCGGAATGCGCATGGGTATCCAGTGGCGCCACATGGAAGTGCGCAACGATCCCCTCGGCAAACCCTATCTGGTCTGCAGCGGGCGTATGTGCGAACTCTGGGGCGAGCGCGGCATCACCAACAGCTACCTCAGTATCTCCGACGAAGACGAGTACGCGGCGGCATTCGTCACCCTGGAATGCCGCCAGCCATAGTCTGCGCGCCGCGGCGCAGGCCTGCTGTCAGCTTCGCTCGTCGGGGGACGCGGCCGTTGCCGATGGCGCCGGCCCAGTGTCACTCGCCGGAGCGGATTCTTGCGGCTCACGGGGACGCGGCGGTGCGTTGTCTGCCGCCGGCGGTGCGCTGACCGGCGGCGAAGGCGCGGTGCTCGTTGCCTGCGCGGTCTCGACCTTTGCTGTCTCCGGCTGCGGCACGGGTGGGCTGTTGTCGCCGCCGCCAGAGGATCCACCCGAGGATCCACCGGAGGACGTCTCTGCAGGTGTTCCAGCAGATGTAGCGGGGCGGGGCTGCCTTTCCGTTGCAGCATTCTCCACCACGGGTGTCGCTTCCCGGGCCTGGGGCGTGTTTTCAGCAGCGCGGCCAGGGGCATTCGCCGACGCCTGCTCGGAGGGCTGCTTATCGCCTCCGCCGGCCGCCGATTTTGCCTCCTTGCGCTTCTCGTCCGATCCTCCGCGACCGCGGCCTCTGCCGCCGCGGCGTCCGCGCCTGGAACCGGAACGGCCGCTTCCCTGGCCACTTCCCTGGCTGCTACCTTGGCCACCTGCCTGACTGGCGCTCTGACCGCTGGCCTGGCTGCCGGCCTGACTGCCGGCCTGACTAGCGCCGGGGCGGGCGGCGGACTCGGCCTCTTGATTGCGCCCAGCGTCTTGTTCCCGCCTGGAAGTGTTCTGACGCCCCCCGGACGGTGCCGAACGACGCGCATTGTCGTCGCGATTGCCGCCCCTGCCGCGACCGCTTTGCTGGGAGCCGCCGCCACGACCGCTCGAACGGCGGCGCTCGCCGCCCTGGCGACGTTGCGGGTCCCGTTGCCTGTCACTGCTTTGACCGCGTCCGCGGCCACCGCCACGCCCGCCACGACCACCGCGACTGGGGCGTGGGCTTTCGGAGCGAGCGCTGCCCGTGTCTTTTTTGCCGGTATCGGTGGCGCTTCCGAAGAGCGCCAACCACATGCGTTTAAACAGCCCGTCGCCGCTGCTCGACACTGGAGGGGGAGCCGGGGAGGGTGGCGGCATGCGGCCAACCGCCGGTTCCTCGATCCTGGCCCGTTGGCTGTTTTCCACGAAGTCCGGCAGTGCGTTGGAAGTCTCGGCGAAGGCATAGCTGGACTGCTGATTGATGTCATGGCTGCTGTCGTCGTCGCGAATGCGTTCGACCTGGTATGCGCTCGCGGTCATGTCGGGGATCGGCACGAGAATGACCTGCACATTGCAGCGCTGCTCCACCTCGTGCACGTTCTCGCGCTTTTCGTTGAGCAAAAAGGTCGCTACATCCAGGGGCAGCCGGGCGAGAATCTTGCTCGTCTTGTCCTTCATGGCCTCTTCCTCGATCACGCGCAGGACCGAGAGTGCCAGTGATTCCGGGCCGCGCACGTTTCCCTGGCCGGCAGGCGCTGACGGGACATCTCCAGCAGCCCGAATCGCGAGATCCGGCCCACCTGGACCCGCGCCCGGTCGCGTTTGAGGGCCTCGCGCAGGCGATCTTCCACTTCACGCTGATTACGCGCCGGTGTCATGTCGATGAAATCGATGACGATCAGTCCGCCAATATCCCGCAGCCTCAACTGGCGGGCGACCTCGTCGGCCGCTTCCAGGTTCGTCGACAGTGCCGTCTCCTCGATATCCGCGCCTTTGGTGGCGCGAGCCGAGTTGATGTCGACGCTCACCAGAGCCTCCGTATGGTCGATAACCAGGGAGCCCCCTGAGGGAAGGCGGATCGCATGCCCGAAGGCAGCCTCGATCTGCCCCTCGATCTGATAGCGAGAGAACAGTGGCACGTTGCTGTCGTACAGCTTCACTTTGCTCAGGTTCTGCGGCATCACCTGGCGCATGAAGTCGCAGGCTTCGTTATAGATTTTCTCCTCGTCGATGAGGATCTCGCTGATGTCCTGGCGGAAGTAATCGCGGATAGCCCGAATGATGACGTTGCTGTCCTGGAAGATGAGCACTGGGGCCTTACGTTCAGTGGCGGCGCTCTCGATGGCCGTCCAGAGCTTGAGCAGATAGTCCAGATCCCACTGCAACTCCTCGGCGGATTTGCCGACCCCGGCAGTGCGCACGATGAGCCCCATACCAGCCGGAATATCCAGGACGCTCAAAGCCTCGCGTAGATCGCTTCGCTCCTCGCCTTCGACCCGCCGGGAAATACCGCCGGCGCGCGGATTGTTCGGCATCAGTACCAGGTAGCGACCGGCAAGACTGGGAAAAGTGGTCAGGGCGGCGCCCTTGGTGCCGCGCTCTTCCTTCTCCACCTGGACGATGAGTTCCTGGCCCTCTCTCAAGGCGTCCTGGATTGTGACCCGGCCACCGGAGCCGTTGCCGTCGCGCTGCTCGTCGGCAAAGTACGCCCGATCGACTTCCTTGAAGGGCAGGAATCCGTGACGTTCGGCACCGTAGTCGACGAAAGCGGCCTCGAGGCTCGGCTCGATGCGAGTAATTTTTCCTTTGTAGACGCTGGCTTTCTTCTGTGCCTGGGAGGCAACCTCGATATCGAGATCGTACAGATACTGGCCGTCTACCATGGCGACCCGAAGCTCCTCGGCCTGGGTCGCGTTTATCAGCATTCTCTTCATGCTAATCCACCCGTTGGGGCGCGTCGCTCCATGCTGGCAATGGTCATTGGACCACCGCGCGATCGGCGGTCTGCGGCACATTAATGGTGCAGCAGTGCGGGCGCTGGGAGGGACGAAACAGGCACGTGAAGCACGGCGTGGCAGGATCCGCGGACACGGAGCCTGCAAGCCTAACTGGCGGCGACAATGACCGATCAGGCAGTCCCGCCATGCATACTCAGGACGTTCCGGTCACCCAGATCGCCGCGTTACGCAGGCACGTCCGCCTACTTAGCCGGTATCGCCGGCCGTTCGCGCTGTTGACCCGGAGCACCTTGTCGTCTCCCGGGCTGCGCGACCATTGGTGCTTGCGTCGACTACTTGAGACTCGCAAGCACGAGAGTTCGCTTCGTTCGCTACCTGTGACGCCGCTCCGTCGCTGGCATAGAGCGCCGTGCGTCGTTCACATTCCCGGTGGTTAATCGCGGACCTCGCTGGAAATTCCTCTATCGACCCTATGTCGACGATGGCCAGCGGGATATCGGGCCGCGCGGTGACTTTTGTCTCCCCCACCGGGGGACACTTCAATATAGCAATGTTAGCAGGGGGCGGCAAACTGGTATCATGGCGCCGATGCAGACGCGCCCCGACAGCGGCCATTCCCCGAACCTGACCGCGGCCCGGGAACTAACCATCGACGAGCACCACGCCGGCCAGCGTATCGATAATTTTCTGATTTCGTGCCTGAAAGGGCTTCCCCGCACCCGCATTTACCGCATTCTTCGCCGCGGCGAGGTGCGCGTTAACAAGGGCCGGATTCGCCAGCATTACCGGTTGAAATCCGGGGACGTGGTGCGTATTCCCCCGGTGCGCCTGGCGCAACCCGCGCCTTCCCGGGGGCCGGCTCCGGCGCTGCGCGAACGCGTAGAGGAATGCATCCTGTTCGAGGATCGCGGCCTCATCGTACTCGACAAACCTTCAGGCATTGCCGTGCACGGCGGCAGTGGCAGCAGCCACGGCATCATCGAGGCCATGCGCGCGGCCCGCGGTGAGCGCCATTACCTGGAGCTAGTTCACCGACTGGATCGGGATACCTCAGGTTGCCTCATGATTGCCAAACGCCGTCCCGTGCTGACGGCACTGCACGCCGCCTTTCGTCACGGCAAGGTGAAAAAGCGCTACCAGGTGCTTCTAAAAGGTCACTGGCGCGGCAGGGCCCGCGACGTCGAAACCGGTTTGCTGCGCAACACCCTGCGCTCGGGCGAGCGTCTCGTGCGCGTGGACGAATCGGGAAAGGTCGGCCGTACACGTTTTGTTCCGCGTACGCCCGGTGAACAGGCGAGTCTGATGGAGGCATTGCCATTCTCCGGGCGTACCCACCAGATTCGGGTGCACGCCGCCTCCACGGGTCATCCGGTGGCTGGAGACAGCAAGTACGGTGATCGCGAGTTCAATCGGCACATGCGCGACCATGGTCTGCGCCGGCTGTTCCTGCACGCCGTAAGCCTCAGCTTCGAAAATCCCGGCGATGCCGCCATGCTGACCGTCGAAGCGCCATTGCCGGCGGAGCTGCTGGGAGTGCTGACGAGCCTCGGGCTCGCCGGCGGGCGCTGAAGCCGGTGGTCGGCACCCACGGCGCAGCTTATCGGCTTCTGGTCTTCGACTGGGATGGCACCCTGGCTGATTCGGAGCATCGCATCGTGGCCGCCGCCCACGCGGCCATTGATACGTTGCGGCTGCCTGCCCGAAACCATGAACAGGTACGCGAGATCATCGGACTCGCCATGAGCGAGGCCTGTCAGCGGCTGTTTCCAGACATCACGAAATCCCAGGAACACCGATTCATCGCCTGCTACCGTGAGTACTACCTGCGCAATACCGGCGTCCCCATCCCGTTGTTCCCCGGCGCCAGGGAGGCGCTGCGTGGATTCGCCGAACAGCGGTATCAGCTCGCCGTGGCGACCGGCAAGGGCCGCCGGGGACTGGACAGGGACATCGCCAGCCACGGCTTGGGCACGCTTTTCAGTACCACGCGATGCGCCGATGACGCGCCCTCGAAGCCCCATCCGCAAATGCTCGTGGACATCATGGAGGAGCTGGAGGTGGCGAGCGCCGAAACCCTCATGATCGGCGATACCGCCTACGACATGGAGATGGCCCGCAACGCCGGCGTCGCCTATGTCGCGGTCAGCTCCGGCGTGCACGACCGGCAGCGTTTGCTAGAATTTGATCCGCTGGCCCTTCTCGACTCCATCGCCGAGCTGCCGGCTTGGCTATCAGCCCGCAACCGCAACTGATCCTCCGACGAGATCCGCATGTCTGAAACCGACCAGTCTACGCCACCGCCCGCGCCGCAAACGCCGCCGTCAACCGGGCCGTCAAC
>JAACFO010000201.1 GCA_009937425.1 Gammaproteobacteria bacterium | reverse complement strand
GGGGGGAGGGGAGCGGCTTCGACAACGCCCCCTCACCCTACCCTCTCCCCCAAAGGGGGAGAGGGGGAGACCGACAACCGTAAGATGGTGCCGGAGTCTCTTCTCACTCTCCCCCTTGGGGGAGAGGGGGTGTGCGATTTGTGGCTACTGGCGCCGGGCCCGTGCGAAGGCGACGAAGCGCCGGGTCCAGGGGTGGGCGGCGACGTCGCGCAGATGGCTGAAGCTCGCCAGGACGTTGCCCACGACCAGGCCATCGTGCTCGCCGTCGATGCCGTGGCCGCGCAGCACATCGTAGGCAAATTCGAGCTCCGGGGCGCAGTTCTCCAGGCCCGAGTAGTGGAACTCGTGGGCGTAGACGATGCGCTCTTTGTTGTCCCCGTCGAGCAGCGGCCACGGGCTCTTGCCGGTTTCGCGCAGCTTGACGTATCCGCGGCCACGGGGCTTATCGTGCATGACCGCGTCCGCCTCGACGGCGCCCACCATTTCGGCGCGCTTACCTTTCCACTGCAGCGACCGGCTCAAATACATGAGACCACCGCATTCGGCGTAAACAGGCATGCCCGCTTGAATGCGGCCTTTGAGGGACTGCTGAAACGGCTTGTTGGCGGCCAGCGCGTCCATGTGCCGCTCCGGGAAGCCGCCGCCGATGAACAGTGCGTCGACCTCGGGCAGCGACCTATCGGTCATGGTATTGAAAAACTGCAGCTCGGCGCCGGCCGCCTGCAGACCTTCCAGATCCCCGGGATAGTAAAAACCGAAAGCGGCGTCGCGAGCGACCCCGACGCGTACCTTTGCGTCGGAACAATCCGGTGCACTCTCATCGGCGTTGGCTGCCGGTAAATGGGCCTGGCCGGCGATGCGCAGCACCGCATCCAGATCCACCTGCGTGCGCACCGCCTCGGCGATGGATGCGATGATCTGAACGGCTTGCGGATGATCGTTGGCGGGCAGCAACCCCAGGTGGCCCTCCGGAATGGTCAGGGCCTTGTTGTCGGAGACGGCGCCCAGCACCGGGATGTCGGTGTAGTGCTCGATGGCCGCGCGCAGCTTGCTCTCGTGGCGCGGTCCGCCGACGCGATTGAGGATGACGCCGGCAGTGATCACGCCCCGGTCGAATCGCGATTGTGCATCCACCAGCGGTGCGACGCCGCGGGTCATGCCACGGGCATCCACCACCAGCACTACCGGTGATGCGAGCAGCTTGGCCAGCGCTGCGTTGCTGTCGCTGCCATCCACCGCTACCCCGTCGTGCAAACCCTTGGTGCCCTCGATCACGTTGATGTCTGCATCGGACCCGTAGCGGTGACATGCGGCGATGATTTCCGCGGGCGCCATGGTAAAAAAATCCAGGTTCCGGCACGGGCGACCGGCGGCCCTGGCGAGCCACATGGGATCGATGTAGTCCGGGCCCTTCTTGAACGGCTGCACGCTTATCCCCCGCCCGCTGAGAGCGGCGCAGATCCCCGTCGCGATTGCGGTCTTGCCGGAAGACTTGTGTGCGGCGGAGACATAAAGATGCGCCATCCCGTGCCTCCTTCAATCCCTGGTCCGAGCTTGCGGCAGGAACCGCAGAATCTTCATGGACAGCACGACCATCAGCAGCGCCATGGCGACGCCGCCGAATGCCAGCAACATCTCCAGCAGGCTCGGCCGATACCCGACGGCGAGGCCGTCGTAGAAGCTGCTGTCGATGATTTGCTTGCCGGGGAAAATCTCCAGCGGATAAGCCTGTCCGCCGATGATGATGACATAAACCTGGGCGATACCGCCGATCAACACCAGCGCCGAAGCGGCGGCGATGCTGGTCCGCGACGCAGCCGTGGGCCGCCAGAGCAGGAGCCACAAGGGCACCAGCGAGCCGGCGGTGATCTGCGCTACCCAGAAGAGGCTCGTAATCACACCGCCGTCCACCAGCAAGAAGCGCTCCACACCCTGATAGCCGGCGGCGTAGAGCTTGACCCCGTGAAAGACGATGACGAAATACAGCACGATGGTCACGAAGATCGCCAGCAAGCGTTTCAAACCGAGCACCACCGCGTCGTCCAGGGGACGCTTGGTCACGTCGAAGGTCACCAGCAGTAACAAAAGATATGCGGCGGTACCGAATGACAGGGACATGGCGATGAACATGGGTGCCATGATGGCGGTGTCGTAGGCTTCACGGGCCACCAGTACACCAAAAATAAGGCCGGTGGCAGTGGTCAGCGTGAGGCGCCAGGCAAGCAGAAATGCCCCCACGGATTTCGTCATGGGGTTCATACGCCGCTCCATGAGCGTCCACAGATAGAGGGCGGTGAGCAGCAGGAATCCCGTGTAGAAGAACACGTTCCAGGCGAACACGGATGTCATGTTGAAGTGGGTGAGCGCCACCATCAAGCGCTCCGGACGCCCCAGGTCCAAGGTGATGATTGCGAGCCCCCCCAGCAGCAAGGCGATTGCGAGCAGACCCGAGAGACGTGCATAGGGCGCGTACATTTTCTGGCCCATGACCGACGAGAGAGATGCGGCGTTCAAGGCGCCGGATGCGGTAACGATCAGAAACACGGCGAATACGTGGGGAATTCCCCAGACGATCTGATTGTTCATGCCGGTGACGTGATGACCTTCCACGTCCATGGTGTGGGCGGCCCACAGTCCCGCGGCGACGAACGCGGCAAGACCCGCCAGCAGAGCGTAAAACGCGCTGCTGCGGCCCGCGATGACGGTGAAGTCGGTGGTGGGCGGGATGTTGGTTGCCGTCGTCATGAGAGATTCACTCAAAGGTTCTGGTACCGAATGCCGGTATTCAGCCCCAGATCGGCGCGCAGCTCCTGGCTTTGTTGCTCGCTCATGGCTTTCGCGACACTGCTGGTGGGATTGTTCAAGTCCCCGAAGACGATGGCGCGATGACCTTCCCGTTCACAACTTTCCGCACAGGCCGGAATGCGGCCTTTCCCCTCGTCGATGCGATGCACACACAAGTTGCAGCTCTCGACGGTGCCCTTGCCCCGGGGCGACCACGGCTTCTGATCCGTTAACTTCTCATGAATGAAGGAGCGCGCCTTGAAGGGACAGGCGAGCATGCAGTAACGGCAACCGATGCAACTGTGTTTATCCACCAGCACGATGCCGTCGGCACGGCGAAAAGATGCGCCGGTGGGACAAACGTCGACGCAGGGCGGATCCTCACAGTGCTGGCACATGAGCGGCAACGATGTTTCACGCCCGCTTGCTTTGTCCCGCAAAGTCACTTTGCGAATCCACTGAGCATCCGTTTGCGGCCGGCCCTGCCCGCTGATGCCGTGCTCGTCGTTGCAGGCCTGCACGCAGGCCCGGCAACCGGTGGCGCACTTGCTCGTGTCCACCAGCATGCCCCAGCGTTGTGCGCCGGTGACAGGACCGGTGGCGGCGTTGGCGCTGGGAACATCGATGAACCGCGCGCCAGCGGCGAGGCCGACGGCAAGCGCTGCACCGCTTCTCGCCAGGAAGCGCCGGCGACCCCGATCGGCCAGGGGTTTTTTCGCAGCCCCCATCAATCGACACCCGCGTCCGGGGCCATGAGCCTGGCCATGACCGTGGCGATGGATCCCACCGGCGCGCTCATCCACTCGGGTAATGCGGTTTTCATCTCAGCCTCGGCCGGAACGGTGGCGTGGCATTCGAAGCAGTCCAGGCTGGCGCCGGCAAAGCTGTGGCAGCTTTCGCAGAACTGGCCTTCGGCGTTGACCGGAATGGCGGCGCCCCGGGCGTCCTCCTGCACGTGGCAGTCGATGCAGCCGACCAGACTGTGCTTGGCTCCCCGAATACCACTGAGTACCGTATCGTCCCGTTGGTGGACGAGAAAATTCATGTGCTCCCTGCGCATGAGATCCGTGGGCTCGACGCAGCTGTCGCTGTCACCCGTGGCCGCCGGTATCACCGGCAGCAGCGTGCTGCCCTCGTCCGCGCCGGCGCCGGCCCAGAGCAACAACAGCCCCAGGAGTACGCCAATGTGCGCGCAACGTCTGATCACTCACCCATGCCCATGTCGATGTAGCCGCTGGGGCACACATCCGAACAGATGTGGCAACCGATGCACTTGGCGTAATCCGTATCCACGTAACGGCCGGTGGTGCGTTGATCCTTTTTGACACGAAAAACCGCAACCTGGGGACAGTAGATGACGCAGTTGTCGCACTCAATGCACATGCCGCAACTCATGCAACGCTCGGCTTCCTTAATCGCCAGCTCTTCGCTCAGGCTGATGATGCGCTCCTCGAAATCACCGAGCACCTGCTCGCCTTCGGGGACGCGTTCGCCGCGATGAATGCGGGGCGTTTCCGGGAAGTGGGCGAGAAACATGTCCTCGGCGGCAATAATTTCCCGCGCGGATCGATCTTCGTAATTGTGGACCGCGAAGTTGGCTGCGTCGGTGCCGCGGGCCTCGTGGTAGTCGTAGTCCTCGGGGCCGAGACTGACCTCGCGGAGCTTTTCCAGAAGACTGAAGTGGTGCACGTCCACCTTGGGCCGGCGCTTCTGATCGTCGTCGCAAAGATAGCGGTCGATGCAGTCGGCGGCGATGGAGGCATGACCGATGGCCGTCACCAGAAGATGCGGGCGAATGATGTCGCCGGCGACGAAGTGGCCCTCGCGCTCGGGGATACGGTAGTGGGCATCCGCGTTCATGAGTCCTTTACCGTTATCGAAAGACTCGATCCCTGTCAGATCGCCGCTCTGGCCGATGGCGGAGACGATGAGATCCGCCTCGATTTCAAACTCGGTGCCCTCCTTCGCCTTAGGTACGTCGTCCACGACCTCGCACTCGGCGAGTTTGAGACCACGCGCCCGGCCGTTCTCGTCCAGCAATACCTCCACCGGCATGACACCATCGCGAATGGTGACGCCTTCCGTCAGCGCATCTTCTACCTCGTGGTCGGCGGCGGTCATGGCGCTTCGCGGGAATAACGAGGTCAGGGTGACGGTGGCACCGGTGCGCGCCGCGGCCAGGGCCGCATCGTGGGCGACGAAGCCCCGCACTACCTGCTCGGCGCGCTCCTGGGGATGGATCTGTTGAATCTTGCCGAGACGCCGGGCCACGGAGACCACGTCGATGGAGGTGTCGCCGCCGCCGACGCAGACCACCTTCTCCGCCGTCACCTGCAGTCGGCCGGTGTTGAACGCGCGCAACAACTGCACGCCGCTCACGCAGTTCGGCGCATCGCCGCCGGGCACCGGCAGAGGCCGGCCGCTCTGACAACCGATGGTCCAGAGGATGGCGTCGTAGCTCTTTTCCAGCTCTTCGACACTGACGTCGCGGCCAACACGGGTATTGAGCTTCGCTTCCACATTACCCATGTCGAGAATGCGCTGGATCTCGTGATCCAGAAAACCCCGCGGTGTGCGGTAGCCGGGGATCCCATAGCGCAACATGCCGCCGAGTTCCTCGTGCTCGTCGTAAACGGTGCAGGCGTGACCCATGCGCCGCAGCTGATAGGCGGCACTCAAACCCGCCGGACCGCCGCCGACGATGGCAACCCGTTTGCCGCTTTCCTTTTCGGGCTTCTGGAAGGCGAAACCCTTTTCCTTGGCGTAATCGCCGATGTACTGCTCCACCGCGTTAATGCCGACGTAGTCTTCCACTTCGTTGCGGTTGCAGCCGTCCTGGCAGGGCGCCGGACACACGCGGCCCATCTGCGAGGGAAAGGGATTAGCCTGGGTCACACGCTGGAAGGCGTACTCCTGCCAATCCAGGCCTTCCGCGGGTTTCTCCAGGCCACGCGCGATCTGCAGCCAACCGCGGATGTCCTCACCGGCGGGACAACTGCCCTGGCAGGGCGGCGTGCGGTGCACATAGGTCGGACAACGATGGGAGTGATCGGCATCGAAGATCATCTCCTCGAAGTTCGACCAGTCATGGTCGCCGTCGTGGAATTTGCGCAACGTGTGGTTGGCTTCTTGGTAAGTCTTGCTCCAGGGGCTGGCCACTCGACGTTCTCCTCGTCTTAATGTTCGGCGCGCAACACGATGGCGTCGCCGACGAGCTGGTGCAGGCTGAGTATCTGGTCCATTTCGAAGCCGTAGTACGGCAACATCTTGGCGAACTGACTCTTGCAGATGGCGCAAATTGCAACCATGTGGGTGACGCCGTAGGCGTCGACGACCTCTTTGAGCGCCTGCATACGCGGCATCGCGCCCTTGACCCGTAGTTCCACCAGGTCGTCGGTAAGAAGCCCGCCGCCACCACCGCAACAGAAGGTGGCTTCGCGGATAGTGTCCTCGCGCATTTCGTAGAAGTGGTTGCTGACCGC
>JAACFO010000065.1 GCA_009937425.1 Gammaproteobacteria bacterium | reverse complement strand
AAGATTTCCATGTTCGGCGCCATGGCGGACTGGATGGCGGTGCCGCTGCTGCGCTACGACTACGGCGGCGCGAAGCTGCCGCGTACGGGTCTCAGTCATCCGCTGATTCAACCATACGGCGCTTACGCCACCCGCAACGGGCCACCAATCCTCATTGCCATTCAGAATCAGCGGGAATACCTGCGCTTCTGCAACCAGGTCCTCGAGATGCCCGGGCTCATCGAGGACCCGCGTTTTCGCGACAATCCCGCCCGTTGCGAGAACGTGACGCAACTGAAAGGCATCATCGATGAGCATTTTCAGGGCATGGAGCGGGATGCCTTGATAGCCCGCCTGCGGGAGTCAAAAATCGCCTTTGGGGAAGTCAACGATGTGGAAAAGCTTTCCGCACATCCGGCACTCAGACGCGTCGAGACAAATACCCCTGGTGGATTGGTCAGCATGGTGGCGCCGCCGGCTTGCACCGATGAGAAACACGACGCACTGGGACCGGTGCCGGCCCTGGGCGAGCACAGCGAGGCCATACGTGCCGAATTCAGCTGACACCCCGACGGCGGTACGTCGAGCCTTCAGGCGTCGCTACCGGGAAAGCAGATCCTGCACCGCTCTACGCAGTACCGCCTCATCCTCTTTACAGTGAGTAGGGTTTCCGGCGCGATGACCGAATTTCGATTCGATGGGACGGTACTCCGCATTCGGCATCATGTCCCATTCCACGTTGCTGTCGTGGGTCGTGAAATAGAGATCGGTACTACCCGGCATGATAATTGCGCGGGCCCGAATCGCCCCTAAGGCGGCCTGTAGATCGTTCGAGTACTTTTTGTTCGCGCTGATGTCCGAACGTGCCCAGATACCGAGCTGTGCCAACAGGTCGTTGGCGTCGCGTCTGAGAAAATTGGCTTCCCAGAATTGCACGATATAGTCCTCGATGGTCGACACGCCGAACTGCTCGTACAAGCGCTCACGGTAAAAAGCGTGGGACATGGCCCAACCGGCATATACGCGCCCCATGGCACGCAGACCGCGTTCGGCTTTACCCTCGAACCACCCGTCGCGCCAGGCCGGATCGCCGCTCAGCGCAGCCTTGACACCCTCGAGGAAAACAAGATTGTGGGGTGAGGTTTTCGCGGATCCGCACACGGCGCATATCCGTTCGACTTCGTCCGGATAAAGCGCACCCCAGTGCAGTGCCTGCTGCGCGCCCATGGACCACCCGTAAATCAGCGCGATGCGTTCGACCTGGAACACTTCGCGCAGTAGTCGCCGCTGGGCGCCGACATTGTCCACGTGGCTTATGTTCGGCCAGTTGTTCAAGCGGCATTCCTCGGCGCAATTACTCGGGCTCGTGGAGAGGCCATTGGTAAACATATTGGGAATGACGATGAACCACTTGCCCGGATCGAGTACCCGCTCGCGTCCGATCAACCACTCGGTATCGAAATGCTGGGCGCCATAAGAAGTCGGGTAGAGGATCACATTCGAAGCATCCGGCGCCAACTCCCCGTAGGTCTTATAAGCGAGCCTCGCCGCGGGCAACGTTCTGCCGCATTGAAGCGCCAGATCGCCCAGCTCGAAAATGTCAAAGTCCTGCATGATCTTTTGCCCGCATCTCAGGGACCGAAACTCGAGCGCGCCTGAATTCCCCATTGACCGTTTCTACGGGTAACGATGTAAAGCGAGTCGTATACACCAATAAGGCTGCCGTCCTCGCGGCAACGCGTGTAGCGCACGTCCAGATGCACCTTCTCTGCGTTGAACTGGACAATACGCTTGTGATTCCAGGCGCTGTGGTGCCAGCCATCCCTGGCCTTCAATTTTTCAAACAGATCCATCGGGTTATTTCCCGCTGCGTCGTAGACGGTGACGACGCCCTCGGCCATGCGCACATGGGGAAAATGCATGCAGGCGTCCATGGCGGCGCTGTCATGAGCATTCAGCGCCGCCATGAACCGGTCCAACAGATCGTCGCAATGGGACTGCAGTTCCGCTTCCTCCATTGCGGCTATTCTACTCCGACTTGTTCACATGGAAGCGAAAGCCTTCGGTCTCGATATCGAGGCCCAGACTGTGACCGGGTGACTGCTCGTAGACGGGATAGATGCGGCGAACATAGCGATGATGGCGGCGAGGCTGGCGAAATCCGCGGTAAAAGCGCCTTTGATAGCCTCGGTGAAAGCGCTGGTGCCTGCGGTATCCAGGTTTCGCCCGGTAGTGCCTGCCCTTCATCCGCCAGTGAGCTTTACTCGAACGGTGGAGCCGGCGTGGATTATGCCAGCGACCGTGCTGCCTGGCCTGGCGGCCCGGGGCGGCGTGTTGAAATTTGCGCCCACCCGCGCGGTGCTGCGTGGACGTCTGGCGCTGCTTTTGCGCCTGGTGCCGACCATCCTTTCTTTGCGCCTCCGCCGTTCCCAGTGTACTCAGCGTCAGGGCGAGAATAGCGGCTAAAGCAATACTGAAGTTTTTCATCACTGCTTCTCCTGGTAAGGGACCTTTGAGCCCGGTATCGGGCTCATGGGGCAAGCCTACGGGAGAGCAGCTGAACGCCAGCTGAATGGTACCGTCGGGATCCTAGCGCCGGCTTTGGTGGAACTCCAAGCGCAGGCCGCAGCACTGGTCGCTGGCCACCTGAATAGCCGAGTGGCTTCTCGAGAACACTACTGCGCTGTCTTCGAGGCATGCCGCGACACGACCCAGATCCGGGACATCCACGCCGGCCGCCATGAAAACGGCGCCCTCGGTGTCGTCTCTCAACTTCGCGCCGGGGCGGCCTGTCGCGAAAAGCTGCGGGGTCTGAACCTGGATGACGCCACGGGCCGTGTGGATAGAAAGAGCGTCCGCCTGCTCGTCAATGGGCGCGCCGTCCACGAGGCTTGAAAAGAACGCTCTGTGTCGTGCCGGTTGATCCGCGATGAGAATTACGCTGGAAACTCCCGTGGCGCCATTTTCGTGTGCTTGATACTCGGGCTTCCAGAAAGCCTCTGGATTGTGTTGCTGGCAGGAGAAAAAGGCGATCTCCGGCATCAGTGGATTAGTCACAAAGGTCAGGGTGAAGGCGACGGTATTCTCGCTACCATCGGGGAGAGTCGCCTTGCGGGACCAATGCACGGGCTCATGAACATGTAATCCACGGGCGCGCCATTCATCCGCGTCCGCCCGGGCATCCTCGGTGGACAGCACCAGCATGGACATGCCTTCACGACGGCGTAGAAATTGGTCGTTGTGCGCACTGAAGCTGAAGTGCTCGTCACTCATGGGCACGAGCTTCTTCGGATCGAGAACGCCCACCAGCTCGATGAAGTGTCCCGGGAACTGCACGATATGATTGGCCGTGCCCCAGGGTTGCCTGCCCAGTGGGGTCGTACAGAAACCGAAACGCGAGAAGCGATCCCTGGCGGCGGACAGATCGTTGACGGCAATTACCAGGTGGTCGATGCCGCGAAGCGTACTCACAGATCGTGGACCGGACGGGTGAGAACGATCACGGCATCCTGGTCGGCGTAAATATAGTCTCCGGGATGAATCGCGATGCCGCCTATATAGATTTCGACACCGGCTCGGCCAGTGCCGTCCTTGCGGGGCGCCATCGCGGTGGTAGCCACGGCCTTGACGCCGAAATCCAGATCGGCGAATTCGTGGCTGTCACGGATTGCGCCATTGAAAATCAACCCTTCCCAACCGTGCTGCAATGCTTCCGCCGCGATGTTACCGCCACACAGCGCCCGGCGCCGGGAACCGCGGCCATCCACCACCAGAACCTTGCCGGCGCCGCCCCGCGCCAGAATTTCCCTGATGCCGGCATTGTCCTCGTAAGTAGCAAAGGTCATGGCCTCGCCATGGAAATGATGGCGCCCGGCGTAGTCAGTGAATGCCAACTCGCAAACCAGGAGCTCGTCGGCGTAGTCGTCGCAAATATCGGCAGTGCGGATAATGTCGGAGTCTCGCGCCATGGGGATCGCTCCAGTTCGAATGTCGACCTGCGACCTTAAGGGAAATTTTGGTCTGCGCCAAATCTCCGTTAAAGTAACCTCACTCTCACGCTATTGAAGGAAAATCACGTGACTCGATTCGCCATTGTCGTCACTATCAAGCTTCATCCCGGCAAAGCCGAGGAGTTCAAACCGCATATCCTCGCCAATGCCCAGGCGGCCGTGCGCGATGAGGCCGACTGCCATCTGTTCCACGTTCTGCAATCCCTGGACGACCCCGATACTTTTATGTTCTACGAGGTCTACACCGCCGCCGAGTCCCTGGATAAACACCGGGAACAGCCGCACTTCAAAAAGTTTTATGAAGACGCCGACCACATGGTGGCGGAACGATCGATTCAGCGGGTGACAGTGCAAAATCCGGAAAACATCGCCTAACCGGCGCGATGGCTTTTAGATTTTATTCCCGGGCCAGCTCTCGCAGACGCTCGTTCGACTCTTCGAACAATCGCATCGTATGTTCTACATCGTACGGGTGTTCTTCCAGCGTCTTGGGATCCCACTCGCTGCGGGGCGTTTCAAAAAAATCCCCGCCGTAAACGTGAATGGCAGCCGTTATTTTATCCAGGGGATTCGACACCGAATGAATGATCGTCTCCCCCAGGGGGGCGGTATCTTTCGTATCCAGCGTTTTTATCCCATGCTCGGTCAGGGCATCTTCGCTGCGGCGGTAGAACGTGTTGTCTTCACGGCCACCGTATACGCCGATCACCGCCCACATAAGATGATTGTGGGGATGAATGTCCATGTTGGGTCCCCATGATATGTTCAGAATTGTAAGGTCGGGGGACCTGTAAATTGTATCGGCCCCCGCCCATTGCGGTTCTCCCAATGCACCGATGACCTGCCCTGGCTCGCTGACAGCCTTTTTCACGATCTCGTTTATCGCCCCATGAGCATCGCTGTCTGCGAGTGCTGTGCGACACTCGTCGATAAATCGCTCTTTTTCAAACATCGTCATCCCTCCACTTCTGCTGATTTATGTACAGGAACAATCAGGCCCTGGTGTAAATTACGAGCATCAGTGCGCCTTCGTCACTGGCGGCGGAGTGCACGGCCCCCGGCGATCGGGCACAGAATTCACCGGCTTTCACCAACCGATCCTCGTCGTAAAAGCTGCCCTGCAACACGTAGACCTGCTCGAATTCTTCGTGGGCATGGGGTGGTGAACAGGCGCCGGGATCGATGCGCATCAACCAGGTGCGCTCCCCCCGCTCCTCGTCCTCGTAGAGCCTTTTAAGCCAGAATCCGTCACTGTCCGTCGCTTCCCAATCCGTATCCACGGCAGTCATATAAGAAGAGGCTGCAGAAGCTACTGCTGGGATGCAGTTATCGTGCTCCACGGGTGCTTTACTTGATTCCGGCATTGCCCTCTCCAGCGCGTGACTAATGGCTCTCCCGAGGCACGGGGGCACCGCTGCTGCCGACGAGAAAATCCAGATCACAACCAGCGTCGGCCTGATTGACGTGCTCCACGTAAAGGTGCGCGTAACCGCGATCCTGCGGCGGCGCCGACGGCTGCCAGGCAGCGCGGCGGCGGGCGAGCTCCGTATCGGAAACATCCAGGTGCAATCGGCGGGCTTCCACGTCGAGCTCGATCATGTCGCCGTTTTCAACCAATCCCAACGGTCCACCGGCAGCGGATTCCGGCGCGGTATGCAACACGACGGTCCCGTAGGCCGTGCCGCTCATGCGCGAATCGGATATGCGCACCATGTCGGTGACGCCTTCGCGCAGAATCTTCGCCGGCAGACCCATGTTGCCGACCTCCGGCATCCCGGGATACCCCTTGGGGCCACAGTTCTTCAACACCATCACACAGCTGGCATCGATATCGAGCTCCGGGTCGTCGACCCGCGCCTTGTAATCATCGATGTCCTCGAACACGACGGCGCGGCCGCGATGCTGCATGAGCTCCGCTGATGCCGCGGACGGCTTCAGTATCGCGCCGCTGGGAGCCAGGTTACCGTGCAGCACGGCGATTCCGCCCTGGGGCTTGAAAGGCTTGTCCACAGTGTAAATCACGTCGCGATTGAAGCACTCGGCGTTACTACAGGCGTCCCAGATGGTGCCGCCGGCAACGCTCGAGGCGTCCTTGTGGAGCAGTCCGTGCTCGCCGAGTTCGCGCAGCACCACCGGCAAGCCGCCGGCATAGTAAAAATCTTCCATCAAGTGTTCGCCGGAGGGCATCAGGTTCACGATGCAGGGCACATCCTTACCGAAACGATCCCAGTCGTCCAGGGACAACTCGACACCCAGGCGCCGGGCCAGGGCCAGCAGATGTATTACCGCGTTGGTCGATCCGCCGATGGCGCCGTTGGTGCGCATGGCGTTCTCCATGGCATCGCGGGTGATAACGTCCGACATCTTGACGTCGGCCTCCACCAGCTCGACGATACGCCGCCCGGCCATGTGCGCGAGCACGTTGCGCCGGGAATCCGCGGCCGGTATCGCCGCGTTGCTGGGCAAACCAATCCCCAGTGATTCCACCATGCTCGCCATGGTGGATGCGGTTCCCATGGTCATGCAACTGCCAACCGAGCGCGACATGCACGCTTCGGCATCCATGAATTCCTGCATGTCCATCTCGCCGGCCCGCACCATGGATTCGAACTTCCACACGTGCGTGCCCGAACCAATCTTTTCGCCGCGAAAACGGCCGTTCAGCATCGGCCCGCCGGACACCGCGATGGTGGGTAGGTCACAACTGGCCGCGCCCATGAGCAATGCCGGCGTGGTCTTGTCGCAACCCACCAGCAGGATGACACCGTCGATGGGGTTGGCACGAATGGATTCCTCTACGTCCATGCTCACCAGATTACGAAACATCATGGTGGTGGGCCGCATCAGCGTTTCGCCAAGGGACATGACGGGAAATTCCAGTGGGAAACCGCCCATTTCATAAACGCCACGCTTAACCCGCTCGGCAAGAACGCGAAAGTGCGCATTGCACGGTGTCAGCTCCGACCAGGTGTTACAGATGCCGATAACCGGGCGGCCGTCGAACAAGTGGTGGGGCAAGCCCTGGTTCTTCATCCAGCTGCGGTGATGAAAGCCGTCCTTACCCGACTTTCCGAACCATTCAGCGCTGCGGCGCGGGGATTTTTTCTTCGACACGGTTGTTGATCCTCGTTCAGTCGTCCGGGTGGGCCACCACTGTCTGGCGCTGCTCGCCGAGACCATCGATACCGAGGCGCATAACGTTGCCCGGCGCGAGGAATACCGGCGGCTTCTGACCGACGCCGACGCCCGGCGGCGTACCCGTGGGAATGATGTCACCAGGCTCCAGGGTCATGTAACGGCTCACGTAGCTGACCAGGTGGGCGACGCTGAAGATCATCGTGCGTGTGGATCCGTCCTGATAGCGTTTGCCGTCCACCTCCAGCCACAGGTGCATGTCCTGGGGATCCGGCACCTCGTCGCGGGTCACCATGTACGGGCCGAAGGGCGCGAAGGTGTCGGCGCTCTTGCCCTTGACCCACTGGCCGGTGCCTTCGAGCTGGAAGTGGCGCTCGGAGACATCGTTGAACACGCAATAACCCGCTACGTACTCGAGAGCGTTCGCCTCGGCGACGTAGCTCGCGCGGCTGCCGATGACGACGCCGAGCTCCGTCTCCCAGTCGCCCTTGCGGCTGCCCTTGGGCAGCATCACATCATCATTGGGGCCGACGATGGAGGTGGTGGCTTTCATGAACAGAATCGGCTCCGCGGGTATCGGCATGCCGGTCTCCTCGGCATGATCCCGGTAGTTGAGGCCGATACAAAGCAGTTTGCCGACACCGGTGACCGGCGGGCCGAGTCGCGGGCCTCCATCCACGGCGGGCAGGCTGGAGGTGTCCAGCTTCGCCAACTCCGCGAGCTTTGCCGGCGCCAATGCGTCGCCATCGATGTCGGATACATGAGCGGACAGATCCCGAATCGCGCCGTCGGCATCCAGCAACCCCGGCTTCTCGGCGCCCGCGGGCCCGTAACGCAATAATTTCACCTGCTGATTCTCCCCTGTTGGTGATACGCCTGGCATCGCTGTGCGCGGCCAGCGGCTATCGAACCCCCCTGAGAATATCCCAAGGGCAAATTCCTGAACAGGGAGGCCTAGACGCCGAAGCGGGACGGGAGCGATTTATTCGACGAAAGTCCCGCCGAGATCGTCCTCGATAAATGCTTCGATAACGTCTTCGAAGCGCTGGTCGGCGCGAAAACCCATGACTTCCGCGCGCTCGGTGGTGAAGCGCGTGGCCCAACCGTAGACGATCTTCTCGATGAAGGGGTCCGGCTCGAAGCGCACCCGGGCGGCGACGCCTTCGCCGGCCACTTTTGTCAGGGCCGCCAACATCTCCTCGACGGTGACGGTCATACCCGGCAATGCCACCGATCGGCTCTGGCCCCAGGCATCGGACGCCAGATCCGCTGCGTGCAGGAAGCACGCCACTACCTGGCGGGGCGACAGCAGCCAGACACCGGTTTTGCGTGACACCGGACAGTTGACCTCCTGACCCTGCAAAGGCTCGCGCAGTATCGCGCTTGCGAATGAGGAAGCCGCTGCATTGGGTTTTCCCGGGCGCACGACAATCGTAGGCAGGCGCAGCGCGCGACCGTCGATAAAACCCTTTCTGCTGTAGTCGTTCACCAGCAGCTCGCCCATGGCTTTCTGCGAACCGTAGGAGGTTTGCGGTGTGAGCGCTGTCATATCGTCCAGCACATCGGGCATGTCACCGCCATAAACGGCCACCGAGCTCGCGAACACGATCCGCGGACAGTCCGCCTGCTGGCGGCAGGCATCGAGGATTTTTTTCGTGCCCTCGAGATTGATACGCATGCCCTTGTCGAAATCCGCTTCGGCTTCCCCGCTGACGATAGCCGCGAGGTGAAATACGGCGCCGGTGTTCTTGCTGACAAGCTGATTCGCCGCGTCCGCCTCACTGAAGTCGCCGTAGCGGGTCTTCAAACGCGGATCGTCAGGAAATGGCTGCGCCGGTGGTCCGATATCGGCCACCAATATTTCATCGATGCTCTCTTCGTCGCCGCTGGAGCTGACAATGCTGCCGCGTGCGAGCAGCGCGTTCACCAGGCGCGAACCAAGAAAGCCCGCTCCACCGGTAACCAATACTTGCATGCGACTCTCCCCTCCCAGTGAACTAATAGGTTGCGCGGCCACCGCTGATGTCAAAGGCGGCACCGGTGGTGAATGAGTTTTCTTCGGATACGAGCCACGCGACCATGGCGGCGATTTCTTCCACCTTGACGAAGCGCCCCCGTGGAATCTTCGACAGCATGTAGTCCACGTGCTGCTGGCTGATCTGATCGAATATGCGCGTTTTGGCGGCCGCCGGCGTAATGCAGTTCACGGCGATATTCTTATCCGCCGTTTCCTTGGCAATGGATTTTGTCAACGCAATGACACCGGCCTTGGCGGCACTGTAGGCGACAGCATTGGGATTGCCTTCCTTGCCGGCAATGGAGGCGACATTCACGATGCGCCCGTAGTCCTGCTTCAGCATATGCGGAACCACCGCCCGGCAACAATAGTAGACGGCATTCAGATCCACATCGATGACCCGGCGCCAATCTTCCAGGGGATACTCCCAGGACGGCACCGTGGGACCGGCAATGCCCGCGTTGTTAACCATGATGTCGATGCCACCAAGGGCGGCGGCAGTGTCATCGACGGCTCGGGCAACGGATTCGGCGTCCGTGAGCTCGACGCACGCCCGGTGCAGCTCACCCATGGCCGAGATTTCAGCATATGTAGTCTCGAGCAACCCGGCGTCACGGTCCCAGAGACTCACCGCCGCGCCGGAGTCCAGCAGTCGACGGGCGACGCTCAATCCAATTCCCTGTGCCGCGCCGGTAACGATGGCACGGCGACCTGTTAAGTCAATCCTGTTCACAATCTTGATCGCTCGCGTTGCAGGCAGTAAAAAATCCAAATTTACAGCATACGATGCTAGCACGACCCATTAGTCAAGAGGTGCCCGGTACCAGTCTGGAATAAGTCAAGAGGTACCTTCAAGAGGTACCCGGTACCTCTTGAAGGTACCTCTTGACTTATTCCACGGTGCGAAATTGTTTGGGGATTCTGTGGTTCAGTGCGCGCCTTTGTTGTGCCGGGGAAAGTCCTCTCAAGGCACGGCGCTCCGCATGGGTGAGGTCGACGTTCTGCAACAACATGCGGCGCTTCTCTTCATCGCTATCGCACTTGGAGCCGCGACTCTTTTTGCATTCCTCTACCAGGCGGGTGATTTTCTCGTCGTCGGTCTCCTCGACGTGGGTAGGGAAGACCGGATAAGCAGCGGCCGCCCTGGCGGCCTTGTCGCGCTGCTCTTGCATCGCCTGCTCGCGTTGCTCTCGATGGCTTTGCAATCGATCCGCCCGGCAGGTCAGGGTCACGCAGTCGTCGCCACCTTCTCTCTCGGATGCCCCGCCGCCTTTGACTGACAACTCCTGCGCATGCCGATCCGGCGGTTTGCTCTGGGAGTAATGGGTCGTGCCATTTTCGTCCACCCATTTGTAGGTGCGCGCCGCCGCGGGAGCCGCAGCAATCAGTGCGACGCTCAGTGCGGCGATCGCGAATCGGAAATTGGTTCCCAACACCACGCGTATCCGTTGTGTCCGGATGCCAGTCTACCTCAGGGACCGGCCGGAATGTGGCGCGTCGGCCGGTTGGCGGGTAGGGTTAGGGTTGGCAAAGGCAGTCACGAAGGGGAGTCCCGCATTGAGCAACTACCTGACCCGTCATCAAACGGACCAGGGTCCGCGCTGGGCCCTGAACGGCCACTATCTGTCCGAGGGCATCAGTCTCTCTTCGCTATTGCGCGAACCTGGGGATGGCATCTTGTCCACGCTAGCGACGGCGGGCGACGGACCTGCCGCCGACGGCGAGCTGCTCGCGCCCATCGACGATGGCCAGGAAGTGTGGGCGGCCGGCGTCACCTATTTGCGCAGCCGCGAGGCACGGGTGGAGGAATCCCAGAGCAAGGATCTCTATCAGAAGGTCTACGAGGCGGAACGGGTGGAGGTGTTTTTCAAGGCCAACGGCTGGCGGGTCATGGGACACGGGCAGGCGGTGCGCATCCGCCGCGACAGCCAGTGGAACGTGCCGGAGCCGGAGCTTACTCTGGTGATCAGTTGTGACGGCGAAATCGTCGGTTACACCGCCGGCAACGACATGTCGTCCCGGGATATCGAGGGTGAAAACCCGCTGTATCTGCCCCAGGCGAAGATCTACGACGGCTCCTGCGCCGTCGGTCCCGGCATCCTGTTGAGTGACCCGCAAGCCCTGGTGGACCTGCCGATATATATGAGCATCTGGCGTGACGGCGCCGCCGCCTTCCAGGGCGAGACGAGCAGCGCGCAATTGAAGCGCTCCCTGGCTGAGATCGCCGGCTGGCTGACCCGGGAGCTGGCCATTCCCCATGGTGCCCTGCTCATGACCGGTACCGGCATCGTGCCGCCGGACAATTTTACCCTGGCAGTAGGCGACGCGGTGCGCATCGAAGTGGGTGAGCTGTCGCTGGAGAACATCGTGCAGAGCTGACAGGCCACCACGACCTGGAACCGCGGTTTACATTCGACATGAAACACAGGGCAGTAGCCTTGAACGACGAGGCACAATGATTAGCATCGGCATAGTTGGTGCGAGTGGCTATATGGGTGGAGAAGCGCTGCGAGTGCTGATCGACCACCCACAGGCAGAAATCGCGTGGGCCACCAGCCGCAAACCAGCCCCCATAGAGGAGTTCCATCCCAATCTGTACGGCACGGGTATTGAGTTAATACATCCTGACGACGCGCAGGACTGCGACATCGTATTCATGGCGCTCCCAACCGAGGCATCTGTTGATATTGCCAGGCAATACCTCGACACAAGGGCCAGAGTTGTCGATCTGGGGTCAGCGTTTCGTCTGCGGGATCGTGATACCTGGGAACGGGTGTATGGCATGACCCACCCATCCTGGCCATTAGCCGAACAAGCCGTGTATGGCATCAGTGAGTTGCACCTGGAGGAGATCGGGCAGGCTCGCCTGGTAGCCAATCCCGGATGCTTTTCGTCAGCGGCCATCCTGGGATTGGCACCGGTAGTTGCCGGAGGTCTCGTGGACACTGAAAAACTTTCCGTTGATGGTTTGTCGGGCACCGCCGGCGCCGGCGCCGAGCTCGCCCGGGCTGCGCACCATCCAGAAATAGGCAATAACCTCGTGGCCTATAATGCGGTCGGCCACCGTCACACGTTTGAGATGGAACAAGAGTTGAGTGCGCTGACTCCATCGACGGTTCATGTGCACTTTACGCCGGTCTACGTGCCGATAACCCGAGGCATCTTGAGTATATGTCGCGGCTTCCTGAACGACCCGGTCTCACGCCATGACTTGCTCGAACTCTATAAGGAGTACTATCAATCGCATCCGTTCGTGCAAGTCTACGACTTGCCTAAAGAGCCTGCCGTTTCCTGGCAATACAAACCTTATCCCTGGGTGAGCGCAATTGCCGGTACCAACTACTGCCACATTGGTCTCGATATCGATGAAGAGCGGAACAGCATCGTCGTATTCAGTGCATTAGACAGCCTGGGTAAGGGCGGCGCACAAGTGGGTGTCGAAAACATGAACATCATGTTCGGTCTTAATCGCGAAACCGGTTTGACCCGCCGCGGGTTACACCCGAACTAACGCCATGCGAAATCCTTGTCGGCCTCTGCTACTGAGGACAAATGTTAATTGTCGGGTCTTCCGTCTTGAGGAAAGCGATCAACTTTCTGCGTAGCGGGGGATCTTCAACTTTCCCATAGATTATCATAACGCTCTGTGGAGCGATCTTGCCCGGGTCCTCGAGCCACGCGTCGACCGTCTCTTCGCTCCAGACAATGTCACTGTTCTTCAGACCCTCGCTATAGAAACCGTAGTCCTCCACGCCACCTGCATTCCGGCCGAACAGGCCGCCCAGTCGCGGTCCCTGCTTGTTGCATGCGAATGCATGACAGCCGATGCATTGCCGGATGAACAAGTCCCTCCCTTCGCTTGCATCATCTGCGTAAGCCTCCGGAAGATAGGCAACAAGTGAAACGAACGCGAACGTCACCACTGAAAGAATCCGCATGCTGCCCTCTCTTGACCCGCCCAGCTCTCAGGTCAGTGCCCGATGACAATCTTCATCACGGAGACACGAGCTTAGCGCTCATGGAGACGACAGCTCAAGGGCCGTAACCTGTCCAATCTGAACGGTTGCCTATGGGCGGTCCGAGACAATCGAGTCCGATCAGATACCGGCTATCACAGCTAATCTGCTACGAGACGGCTGATGCTATTTCGACAACGAAAATCTGATGTCCTGAGCGCCCTCCCAGAGCACCCGTTTGCCGAACGCCTCGAGACGTTCGTGACCTTCAATCATCGTAAGGAAGTGGTTGCCGGCAATGCCTCCCATCTTGCTGGCGAAACTCGAGCTTCCGTACACAAATAGAAACTCCGTTTCACTGTAGCCGCCTGGGTAAAACAACACGTCTCCTCTCGAACCATGGGAAGTGTGGTTCTCGAAACCAACGTCGAGATCGAAATCACCGAGAGGAATCCATACCGCCTCACCGCTCCATCGCGCATGGATCACTTTTTGGGTATAGGGCAACAGGGTCAAGAACCGCTCACAGGTTTTCGGGGCCGAGGCTTCTTCCAATTTCGCTTTGAAACTGAAATCACCCGACTCGATATCAATAATTTTCATCGCTTCGCCTTGTTCGCGTGTCTGAACGAAAGACCTCTAGAGTAACAGAGCCGATTCCAGCAGATTGCCACGCACAGATCACAAAAAGTTCGCTTTAGCCCCGCCCTGAATGTGACGGGCGGGCGATTTCGCGGGATAATGGGCGCCTCAAGCGCAGGACCCGTCATGACCCGAGCCCAGAACATACCCCGCGTTCACTCCACCTGTCCCCACGACTGTCCGAGCACCTGTGCGCTGGAAGTGGAGCGCATCGACGAGCACACCATCGGCCGGGTTTACGGCGCCAGGGATAACGATTACACCGCCGGGGTGGTCTGCGCGAAGGTGGCCCGCTATGCCGAGCGCGTCCACCATCCCGATCGCCTGCGCGAACCGTTGCGGCGCACCGGCGCCAGGGGCGAGGGCATCTCGGCATATCAGCCGCTGTCCTGGGACCACGCCCTGGATGAGGTTGCCGAGCAGCTTTCCCAGGCGGCACAGCGCGACGGCAGCGAGACTGTATGGCCCTACTTCTACGCCGGCACCATGGGGCTCGTGCAACGAGACGGGATCGAGCGCCTGCGCCACGCTATGGGCTATTCGCGACAACATTCCACAATCTGCATCACCCTGGTGGATGCCGGCTGGATAGCCGGCACCGGAGCCAAGCGCGGCCTGGATCCGCGGGAGATGGCGGACAGCGATCTGATTATCGTCTGGGGAGCCAACCCGGTCAGCACCCAGGTCAACGTCATGCAGCACATCGCCAGGGCCAAGCGCGAACGCGGCGCCAAGCTGGTGGTGGTGGATCCTTACCGTACGGGCACGGCGGAGAAAGCCCACATGCATCTGATGCCGCGACCCGGCACCGATGGTGCGTTGGCTTGTGGCATCATGCACAGCTTGTTTGCCGAAGGTTTCGCGGATCGCGCGTATCTCGCCCAGTACACCGATGTGCCCGACGAGCTCGAGGCCCATCTGCAGACGCGCACGCCGCAGTGGGCGTCACGCATTTCCGGCGTGCCGGCTCAGCAAATCATCGACTTCGCGCGACTCTATGGACGTACCCAGCGTTCTTTTCTGCGCATGGGCTACGGACTGTCGCGATCGCGTAACGGCGCCGCCAATGTTCACGCGGTCAGCTGCCTGCCGGCGGTTACCGGCGCCTGGCGTTACGAGGGCGGCGGCGCACTTTATAGCAATGGCGCCATCTACGATATCGATCAAACGAACATCATGGGCCTGGACGTCAGGGACGATAATATCCGGGTGCTGGATCAATCGCGCATTGGACCAGTGCTGTGCGGAGATCCCGATGACCTCCAGGGGGGCCCGCCGGTAACCGCCTTGTTCATTCAGAACACCAACCCGATGGTGGTGGCGCCCCAATCGCTACAGGTGCGCGAGGGTTTTTCCCGATCGGATCTATTCGTGTGCGTGCACGAGCAGTTCATGACGGAAACGGCGGCCATGGCGGACATCGTTCTTCCGGCGACCACCTTTCTCGAGCATGACGATATTTACAAGGCCGGCGGCCATACGTATTTGCAGGTCACCCGCAAAGTGATCGAGCCCTATGCACAATGCCGTTCCAATCACTGGGTGCTGTGCCAGTTAGCGAAACGCCTTGGCGCACAGCACCCGGGATTCGAGATGAGCGAATGGGAACTCATCGAAGACGCGCTGCGCCGCTCCGGCCGGCCCGATGCCACCTCCATCCATGCGCAACACTGGCTCGATTGCGCGTTGAGTTTCGATCAAATGCATTACCTGGACGGATTCGCCAACGACGACAAGCGTTTCCACTTCAAGCCGGACTGGTCGAGGGTCGGGCGCGATCACACATCCATGACGGTGCTTCCCGATCATCTTGCCAACATCGACGAAGCCGACGACGAGAGACCTTTTCGCATGGTGACGGCGCCGGCGCGCAACTATCTCAACACTTCTTTCACGGAAACGCCGACGTCCATTTCCGCAGAAAAGCGCCCGACGGTACTGGTGCATCCTGACGACATGGCCCAAGCGCGAATCGAAACCGGTGACCGGGTGCGTATTGGAAATCGCCAGGCCAGCGTCGTGGTGCACGCAAAAAGCTTCGACGGATTGCAGCGGGGCGTAGTGGTGGTGGAGAGCGTCTGGCCGAATCACGCCTTCGAGGAAGGCATCGGCATCAACGCATTGGTGAGCGCCGAGCGCGGCGTTCCTGATGGCGGTGCCGTGTTTCACGACACCGCGGTGTGGTTACGGCCCGCGTAGCCTGGTATTTAATCCGCCACCAAAATGACGTGCAACCTGCGCGGGCCGTGGGCGCCTTCCTGGATGGTTTGCTCCACGTCGGCGGTTTTTGAGGGCCCGGTAATGAAATTAACGGTGCGCGGCATGACACGTTTGTCGCTGCGCATACGCGCCCACACATCTTCGATATGCGCCACGATCTGTGATTCGCGCACCACGACCAGGTGATCGTCGGGCAGGAAGTTCAGGGTCGTCGGGGATTCCGCCCCCGACAAAAGCACCACGCTGCCGGTCTCGGCGACCGCGGCGTAAGCGCCGGTGACCGTCAAGCGATCGTCACCGACAGCAGCTCGGCGCTCCACGCGCAGACGGTTTGACCAGGGGATCCCGTCGAGGCGTGGGTCCGGCGCCACCACAATGGCGTCGCCCAGGTGGAAGCTCTGCAAATGCCCGGCAACCACGTCCGCCACCTTGTCGATGCTCGCCACCCGTGTGAGCTTGCCGGACACCGACTGCAGCTTGTCGATGAAATGCGCGATTGGATCGGCGCCGATGGCCGGCTTGAGATTGGGCCGTGGACGCGTAAGCCGCCCCTGCAGGCTCTTGGCAACGCTATCCGGCAGAGGACCCTCCCTGTTCAGCGCCGCGCGGATGTTAGTGAGCACTAGCTCCCGGGTATCACTCATGGCTGCCCGCCTGGCGGCGCTTGCGCCACTGATTTTGAAAGCTGGATCCCTGGGGGGCGGGCAAATCTCTCACCGATGTCCAGCCGCCGGCAAGCAGCATGTGACGGAAACGACCGCGGCCCCGGGCGAGCCATGCCAGGCTGACGACAGCGGCGCCCATCACTCGGCGATAGAGCCGCGGTCGCCGGGCGAAAAAAGACCAGGCGGCCAGCGCGGCCCGGGACGTTCGGGAGCTCTGGCGATTCTGATACTGTCGCCGGCGCAGCTGGCGCAGCATCCCCGGTAGCCCGATGCCCATGGGACAGACCTCCTGGCAGCGGCCGTTGAGGGTGCAGGCGTTGGGCAAGTCCCCGGCCTGGTCGAGGCCCACCATCAGCGGCGTCAGAACCGATCCCATGGGTCCCACGTAAACCCAGCCATAGGCATGACCACCGATGCCCTGATAAACGGGACAATGGTTCATGCAGGCGCCGCAACGTATACAGCGCAGCATCTCGTGGAACTCGTTGCCGAGCATTTGCGATCGCCCGTTATCGAGCAACACCACGTGAAACTCCGACGGCCCGTCCAGATCGTCTTTTCTGCGCGGCCCCGTGGAGAACGTCGTGTAAACGGACATCTCCTGTCCGGTGGCGCTACGCGCCAACACCCGTAGCAAGGTGCTCACATCTTCGCGGGTCGGCACCACCTTCTCTATGCCTGCCGTCACGATGTGCACCCGCGGCAGGGTATTGGTGAGATCGCCGTTACCCTCGTTGGTAACGATTACGGTGGAGCCGGTTTCCGCAACCAGGAAGTTCGCGCCGGTGATGCCCACCTCCGCGCTCAGAAATTTTTCTCGCAACACCTTGCGTGCTTCGTCCACCAGAGCGGGCACATCGGTTTGGCGTTCTGTATAGCCGTAACGGACATGATGTTCGTGGAACAACTCCGTGATCTGATTCTTGGTCTTGTGCACGGCTGGCGCGATTATGTGGCTGGGAGGCTCTTTGGCGAGCTGAATAATGTACTCGCCCAGGTCGGTCTCGACAGGTTCGAAACCCGCACTCTCCAGCGCTTCGTTGATGGCGATCTCTTCACCCACCATGGACTTGCCCTTGGTGACGCGCTTTGCACCAGCGCGCTTGCAGATACCGACGACGATGTTGCGGGCGTCCTCCGGCGTACTCGCCCAATGGACGTGTCCGCCGTTGGCCTGGACACGTTTCTCGAATGCTTCCAGATAAAAGTCCAGGTTCTGAAGCGTATGCTCTTTGATTCCCCGCGCCGATCTTCGCAGCTCATCGAACTCGGGCAGCCTCGCAAGCGCGGCTTGGCGGTTCTTGACGAAGCCGCCCCTGATGAAACCCATGGCCCGTTGCAGGTCCGGATTGACCAGCGCCATTCCGGCGCTTTTTTTGAACTGGCTCGCGGTGGATTTCATACGGACTCATCCGGGGTGTCGGCGTCGCCGATGGCCGGCACATCGGTCATTCCGGCGAGCACTTCCGCCACATGGAACACCCTGGTATCCCGGCCTTCGCGTTTGATGCGCCCGGCGATGTTGAGCAAACATCCCAGATCGCCGCCCAGCACTGTGGCGGCACCGGTGTCGGTGATATTGGCGACTTTCTCCGACACGAGATGCTCTGAGATCTTCGGGTATTTCACACAAAAGGTGCCACCGAAACCGCAACACACGTTGCTGTCTGTCATCTCTCGCAACTCGAGACCGGAAACACCGGCAAGCAGCGCCCGGGGCTGCCCGTGAATGCCGAGCTCGCGCAATCCTGAGCAGGAATCGTGATAGGTGACGCTGCCCTCGTGGGCGACGCCGAGATCCTCGACGCCGAGTACCTGGTGCAGGAAGGTCAGCAACTCGTAACAGCGTCCGGCAAGCTGCTGGGCGCGATTGCGCCAAACTGCGTCGGTGGCGAACAGCTTCGGGTAGTGTTCTTTGATCATCCCGAGGCAGGATCCGGATGGCGCAACCAGGTAATCGTACTCCTCGAAGGCCGCGATAACCTGCTCGGCGATGCGTTGCGTATCGCTGAAGTCTCCACTGTTGTACGCCGGCTGACCGCAACAGGTCTGGAGCTCCGGCACCTCCACCTGGCAGCCGGCGTCTTCCAGAAGCTTCACCGCTGCGAAGCCCACATTGGGGCGCACCAGGTCCACCAGGCAAGTGACGAACAGGCCGACACGCACGCTATGGCCTTCGTTGCTGGAAGACGATGTGGCGTCGTTGGTCACGGGATTACCGCTGCTTGCGGGATTCGCAGCGCGCTATCCTATACCACCCTGGGCCGGATCTCATTCTCCTGGATGCTCCTGTATGCTTGTGGGGTAGTTTATGCCTAGCCAGGATACCGGTATCCTACACGCCCTTCCCAGACCAGCTTCGGGGCACAGAATGTCCACACGTCAAGCATCGGTGGAACGCAACACGCAGGAAACGCGGATTTCCGCCTCGCTGAATCTCGACGGCACCGGTAAGAGCAGCTTCCAGACCGGTGTGCCGTTTCTCGAGCACATGCTCGATCAGGTGTCGCGCCATGGGCGCTTCGACATCTCGGTGCAGGCGCAGGGCGATCTGGATATCGACGCTCACCACACGGTGGAGGACGTGGGCATTGTCCTCGGCCAGGCCTTCGCCGAAGCGCTGGGCGACAAGAAAGGAATTACCCGCTACGGTCATGCGTACGTACCTTTGGACGAAGCGCTGTCCCGGGTGGTCATCGATTTCTCCGGGCGGCCCGGCCTCGAGTACCGGGTCAGCTATCCCCGCGCCCGCATCGGCAGTTTCGACGTGGACCTGGTGAACGAGTTCTTCCAGGGCTTCGTCAATGCAAGCCAGGCGACTTTGCACGTGGACAACCTGCAGGGCAGCAACGCCCACCATATCGCCGAGACGATTTTCAAGGCCTTCGGGCGCGCGGCGCGCATGGCCGTGTCCCTGGATTCCCGCGTCGGCGATGAGGTGCCTTCCACAAAAGGCCGCCTCTAACGGGATCCCGGCAATGCAAAGAATCGCCGTGGTGGACTACGGCATGGGAAACCTGCGCTCGGTCGCCAAGGCGCTGGACCGGGTGTCGTCGGGCAACCAGGAAGTCGTAGTCACCGCAGATCCGGACCTCATCGCCGACGCGGAGCGGGTGGTTTTTCCGGGCCAGGGTGCCATCCGCGACTGTATGCGGGAACTTCAGCGCTTACATCTGGAGCCGGTGTTGCGCCGCTGCATCGAGGAAAAGCCCTTTCTCGGCATTTGCCTTGGTCTGCAGGCGCTCATGGAATCCAGCCAGGAGCACGCCGAAACCCGCGGACTCGGCATTCTCGCCGGCCAGGTGCGGCGATTTCCCGCCCACGCCAGGGATCCGGTCAGCGGCGAGCGACTCAAAGTCCCGCACATGGGATGGAACACCGTGGCGCCGGTGAGGGAGCATCCGCTCTGGCACGGTATCAGCGCCCATGAGCGTTTCTACTTCGTGCACAGCTACTATGTGGCGCCCGAGGACCAGGATGTGGTGGCGGCGCGCACGCACTACGGTGTCGATTTCTGTTGCGCGGCGGCCTTCGGCAGCTGCTTCGCGGTGCAGTTTCATCCCGAGAAGAGTCAGCGCCCCGGCCTCGCGCTACTGACCAACTTCTGCACCTGGAACGGGAAAAGCTAGAAAAGACTAACGGGGACAGATCTATTTTGTCCCCGTTAGTCTTTTCTAGCTTTTCTCTCGCGCCACCGCCCGATAGCCGATATCCCGTCGGCAATACGCATTATTCCAGGTAATTCCCCGCACTCTTTCATATGCGGCCGCCTGTGCCTGGGTGGTGTTGTCGCCCAGGGCGCACACGCACAAAACGCGGCCGCCGGCGCTGACCACATCACCGTCGACTTCGGCGGTACCCGCGTGAAATACCTTGGTGTCGGTGGCCTCCTCGTCGAGGCCGCGGATCACGTCGCCCTTGTCGTAGGCTTCAGGATAGCCGCCCGCGGTCATTACCACACCAAGAGCCACCCTCGGATCCCAGTCGGCGCGCATTTCTCCCAGGCGCCCTTCCACGGCCCCGCGACACATGGCTACCAGGTCCGAACGCATGCGCAGCATGATCGGCTGCGTCTCTGGATCACCACCGCGGCAATTGTACTCGAGTACTCGCGGCACACCGTCGCGGCCAATCATAATGCCCGCGTATAAGAATCCCACGTAAGCGTAGCCCTCCTCGGCCATGCCGCGCACGGTAGGTACGATAATTTCCTTCATGATGCGTTCGTGCATAGCGTCGTCGACTACTGGTGCCGGCGAGTAAGCGCCCATACCGCCGGTGTTCGGGCCGCGGTCGCCGTCGTCGCGGGCTTTGTGATCCTGACTCGTGGCCAGCGGTAGAATATCCCCGCCACCTACAATGGCGATGAAACTCGCTTCCTCACCTTCGAGAAACTCCTCGACAACGATGCGATTGCCGGCGGCACCGAAGAGGCCTTCGCCGAGCATCTGCTCCACCGCGGTGTTTGCCTCCTCCCGGCTGTGGGCGATGATGACGCCCTTGCCGGCGGCAAGCCCGTCCGCTTTGACCACCAGTGGTAGTGCCCGCGCAGCGATGTAGGATTTTGCCGCCGCCGCATCCGTGAAACTTTCATAGGCGGCGGTGGGAATGTTGTGACGAACCAGAAAATCCTTGGTAAAGGATTTGGAGCCCTCGAGCTGCGCGGCGCCGGTATCCGGCCCGAAGATAGCGAGTCCCCGGCTGTTGAAGCGATCGACGATGCCGGCCACCAGGGGCGCCTCGGGCCCGACGATGGTGAGATCCACGGCCCGCTCTAGGGCGAAGCTCATAAGACCCTCTATATCGTCGGCGCCGATGGCGACGTTCTCCACCCCCGGTTCGCGCGCGGTGCCGGCATTGCCCGGAGCGACGAACACGCGCTCCACACCCGCGGACTGCGCTGCCTTCCAGGCAAGCGCGTGCTCTCGTCCGCCGCCGCCGATAACGAGAACCTTCATAGACCTACCAATCCCTCGAAACGAAGCGTCCTCTCTCCCGCGTGCGGGAGAGGGTCAGGGTGAGGGTGAGGGGATCGAGCAATTTCCCTCACCCCGGCCCTCTC
>JAACFO010000200.1 GCA_009937425.1 Gammaproteobacteria bacterium | reverse complement strand
CGGCGCACGCCTTCGTTAATCATGTCCTCGAGGCCCATATCCGCGTCCCAACGCAGTTCCATGCCCACCTCCACGAACACCACCACGATGCCGGTATCCTGGCAAATGGGTCGTTTGCCCTCGGCGCTCATACGCGAGTTGGTGAGGATTTGCGCCATGGCGTCCTTGGCCGCTGGTGATTGCTCGCGTTCGTAGGCCTCGCCCAGCGCCTTTATAAAGTCGACGGGATGGTAGTAAGAGATGTACTGCAGTGCATCGAAGACACTGTCGATGACATCGCTTTGCTTTATGGTAACCATGGAAGCGAGCGGTCCTGAAGCGACAATCAGCAGCGTACGGCGCGCACCGGCGGCACCTGGGTCAGGGCGTCGAGCCCTGTGGCGAGATCAGACTCGATATCGTCGATATCCTCGAGTCCCACCCCCACCCGAAGCAAGGATTCCCGGATACCGGCCAAATCCCGCTGTTCCTGCGTGATGCGGCAATGGGTAGTGCTCGCCGGATGAGTGATAGTCGTTTTCGCGTCGCCAAGGTTAGCGGTAATCGACAAAATACGGGTGGCGTCGATAACGGACCAGGCCTCTTCGCGGCCGCCGTGTACCTCGAAGGCCACAACGGATCCGAATGCCTTCTGTTGCCGCTTGGCCAATGCGTGCTGCGGGTGGCTTTCAAGCCCCGGATAATAAATCCGCGCCACTGCCGGATGCTTTTCCAGCCGGCGCGCCAACTCCAGTGCCCGTTCACAATGGGCGTGCATGCGCAGACTCAGAGTTTCCAAACCATTCAGGAATACCCACGCATTGAAGGGGCTCATGGTCGGCCCGCAGGTGCGCAGAAAATTGAATACCTGATCGCGGAGTTCCTTATCCTGCGCCAACACGGCACCACCGATACAGCGGCCCTGCCCGTCGATGAATTTGGTCGCCGAATGAATGACGATATCCGCGCCCATCTCGAAGGGCAATTGCAAGGCCGGCGTGCACAGGCAATTGTCCACCACCAGCAGGCAGTCGTTGTCGTGGGCCAGGTTTGCGAGCCAGCTTATGTCCGCGACCTCTCCCAACGGATTGGTCGGGCTCTCCAGGAACAGAAAACGCGTCTCCGGTCGAATAGCCGTCTTCCATGCTTCGTGATCCGTCACCGACACGAAGGTCGTTTGGATTCCGAACTTGGATAGAACATTGCTGAACATCGACACGGTCGAACCGAAAAGATCGTGGGCGGCAACGATATGATCGCCGCTTTTCAACAGCGCCAGACAAGTGGACAGCACCGCCGACATTCCCGAGGACGTGCCGATGCAGTGCTCGACACCCTCGAGCGCCGCCAGCCGTTCTTCGAAGGTGCGTACCGTGGGATTGGTGAACCGTGAATAGACATTACCTTCCTCTTCGTGGGAAAAGCGTGCCGCCGCCTGGCGGGCGCTATCGAAGACGAAGCTGGATGTCAGGAATATGGGATCGTTGTGCTCGGACTCCGATGTCCGGCGCTGACCACTGCGTACTGCACGCGTATCGAATTTTTCCATTGTCGTTGGCCCCCGTGTTTGGGCGACTACAATGAGGGCAAAAAAAAACCTGCTTTCGCTGTTGCTAAAGCAGGTTTGCCCTCGCTTTAGCCGTATTTATTGAGCGCCCGCAAGCTGATTTGGATCAAATCGGCGCTGAGTGAGAGAGATTAAGCCAATGGCCCGGCCCCTGTCAATGGGGGTTTTTCCGTGGGAATTCAGTCTATTAAGTCGGTTCGCCGGCAGCGAGTTCCAGCTCCTTGGCCGCGTCGTTCCTCGCCAGCGCTATCTGCTCCAGATAGTCGCTGGTAACGTCACCGGTAACGTAATCGCCGGTGAAGCAAGAAGTATCGAACTCACGCAGACGCGGGTTGCCTTTACGCACGGCGTCGATGAGATCGTCCACGGTTTGATAGAACAGCCGATCCGCGCCGATGGTGGCCGCCACTTGCTCCTCGGTACGGTTGTGAGCAATCAGTTCGCCAACAACGGGCATGTCGATGCCATAAACGTTTTGATAACGCACCGGCGGCGCCGCGGAGGCGAAATAGACTCTGCGCGCGCCAGCGTCCCGCGCCATCTGAATAATCTGCGCGGAGGTCGTGCCGCGCACGATGGAGTCATCCACCAGCAGCACGTTCTTACCTTCGAACTCCAGATCGATAGCATTGAGCTTGTGGCGTACCGAGCGCTCTCGTTCCTTCTGACCGGGCATGATAAAGGTGCGGCCGATATAACGATTCTTGATAAAACCTTCGCGATACTTGACGCCGAGCTTGTAAGACAGGGGCAGTGCAGCCGTTCGGCTGGTGTCGGGAATGGGTATGACGACGTCGATGTCGTGATCGGGCCACGCTTCGAGAATCCTGTCGGCCAGTCGTTCCCCCATGCGCAACCGCGCCTTGTACACGGAAACGTCGTCAATGATGGAATCCGGACGTGCCAGATAAACGTATTCGAATATGCACGGGGCATAAACAGGGTTCTCGGCACACTGGCGGGTGTGTATCTCGGAGTCCGTGTCGATGAAGATGGCTTCACCGGGTTCCAGATCCCGTACCAGCTCGAACCCAAGGGCATCCAGCGCCACGCTTTCCGATGCGACCATGTACTCTCGCCCATCTTCCGAATCCCGGTAGCCAAAACACACGGGGCGAATGCCGAAGGGGTCGCGAAAGGCGACGACACCATAGCCGACAATCATAGCGATGGCCGCATATCCACCTTGGCAGCGCTTGTGCACACCGGACACTGCCTTGAACACATCGTTCTCATCGATGCGCAGCTTGCCGAGCTTCATGAGCTCGTGGGCGAATACGTTGAGTAATATTTCGGAATCGGATTCGGTGTTGATGTGCCGCCGGTCGTCGCGGAACACGTCGCGCATGAGTTGTTTCGAATTAATGAGATTGCCGTTGTGGGCGAGCGTAATGCCAAACGGAGAATTCACATAAAAGGGCTGCGCTTCGGTGGACGATGCGCGCCCGGCGGTCGGGTAGCGGATATGCCCGATGCCCATGGTGCCGTCCAGTTTCAACATGTGCTTGGTGCGAAACACCTCCCGCACGAGCCCATTGTCCTTGCGCTGATACAGACGCTCGCCCTCGCAGGTGGCAATGCCCGCCGCATCCTGGCCGCGATGCTGCAAAACCGTCAGCGCATCGTAAAGCGTCTGATTAACGCGCTTCTTGGCGACAATTCCGACTATTCCGCACATGCTTTTCGAGCGTACCTCGTGTCGTTAATACTGAAAAAGAATGGCGACTTCCGGGGGCAGTAGCGATTGAATTTCGACTGCCAACACCTGGAAATGCGGTAAGAATATCGATTCCCTCCACCAGGGATCCTTCGGCAGAGCGGTGAGACCGGCGAGCAATACCAGTATCGCCACGATAACGATGCCCCTGGCAATGCCGAACACGATGCCGAGAGCACGGTCGGTTCCGGTGATCTCCGTCTTGTCGATGATCAGTCGTACCAGATACATGACAATAGCAGTAATCACCAGGGTGCCGACGACGATGGTGAAAAATGCCAGTCCATGACGCATGGAGGGCTGAGAAACGTAGCGCGAGAACAACCCGCTCACGTCGTCGGCGAACGTCAGGGCCAGCCAGAATGCCAACACCCAGCCGGCCAGGGAAAGTGCTTCCCTGAGGAAGCCACGCAGCACGCTTATCCCGGCGGACACGACCAGAATGGCGATGATGGCGTAGTCCACCCAAATCATGTCGCGGACAGGAGCAAATGAAATACCGCGTTGAGGTTCATTTCCGGCGTAGCGCGCCGGGATTGTACCAGAGGGTCCGTGTGCTCGAAATGCTTCTCTGGGGCCCTCCCCGGCTCATCCGGAAACTTTCACCACAATCCCTTTCAGCTTGGTATCGGCAAGCAATTTCTTCAGCGCTTTCTCCGCCTCGGCACGATTCTTCTGGGGGCCCACGTAAACCCGAGTGACCGATCCCGAGGTCTTCACGAACGCTCTGTAGCCCTTGGCTTTCAACTTGTCGCGCAGCCCCAGGGCGTTGCCGGCTTTGGAGAAGCTGCCCAGTTGAACGGCGAAAGCCGATTTCACGGGTGGCTCCTTGGGCGCGGGCGCGGGGGGAGCGGGTGCGGTGACCGCTTTCGCCGGCGGCTTGCTCTTGGCGGGAGCCGGCTCGGCGGGGGCAGCGGGCGCCGGGATCGGCTGGTCCAGGGGCACGACCCTGACGTCCGTGTCCTGGGGCGGCAGTGCTGGCGGCGGTGATGGCGGTGACGGCGACGGGACCATACGAGGCACCTGCTCCGGGACCTCGCCGCCCTGCTGGTCCAGCAACATGGGTATGAAGACGACGGCGGCAATGACCAGCACCGCGGCGCCGATGACCCGCTGCTTCATGCGCTCACCCATAGGAGAAATTTCCCGGCCGGAAAATCAATTTTCAACACTCAGTACTTCCCGGGCCGTCAGAAAGGAGCCGAAAGCGACCACGCGATCACCCCGGCGCGCACCCGACATGGCTACCCTCCACGCCTCGGCGATGTCGGCGTGGGCAGTCACCGGATGGTCGGGAAACTGCCGGCGCAGGCTCCGGGCGAGGCCCTCGCCGCTCTGACCCCGGGGACCGGGCAGCGTCGCCGTGTGCCACTCGTCCACCAGACCTGCCAGAGCCCCGGCTATCGCTGTCTTGTCCTTGTCGGCGAGCACGGCGTAGACCGCCTGGGTGCGCCCCGCCGGCGGCCGTGCCCGTAATGTGGCTGCCAGACCCCGGGCCGCTTCAGCATTGTGGGCCACGTCGATGAGGCACTCGATCTCGCCGGCGATGATTTGTTGCCGGCCGGGCAAGAAGGCATTGGCAATGCCCTCGGCCGCTGTGGCCGCGTCCACCCGTAAGGACGGCCCGAGAAGCTGCAATGCCATCAAGGCTGTGGCCGCGTTGTCGTTCTGGAATGCGCCGCCCATGGCGGGGACCGGTAAATCCCCATAAACGGCCCCGGGCCCCTGCCAGGACCAGCCGGCATCGTCACCATGCCAGGTGTAGTCGTGTCCCAGGGTGTGCAAGCCTGCCCCCAGGCTGCGGGCGTGCTCGCAAAGGCTCGCCGGCGGTGACGGATCGCCGCACACCGCCGGACGGCCGGGGCGAAAGATCCCGGCTTTCTCGCGGCCGACGCTGTCACGGTCGGTTCCCAGCCAGTCCATGTGATCCAGGTCCACGGAGGTAACCACCGCCACATCGGCGTCCACGAGGTTGACCGCGTCCAGGCGCCCGCCGAGGCCGACCTCCAGAAGGGCCACCGACGCCTGGGAGCGGCGGATGATGTCCAGGGCCGCGAGGGTACGGAATTCAAAGAATGTGAGCGCAATGGAATCCCGCGCTTGTTCCACGTTGTTGAAGGCCGCGATCAGTTCGTCGTCGCGCACCTCGCGTCCGCAGACCCGCAGGCTTTCGTTATAACGATGCAGATAAGGCGACGTATATGCCGCCACCGGGTAGCCGGCGCATTCCAGGATGCTGCTCAGGTAGGCGACGCAGGAACCCTTGCCGTTGGTGCCGGCCACGCTCACCACGGGCATCGGCAACGCCTCCAGCCCCATGCGCGCGGCAACCCTGGCACAGCGATCCAGACCCAGATCCACGAGTTTGGGATTCAGGCTTTCCTGCCAGCGAAGCCAGTCCTCGAGACCATATTCGGCCGTGGCAGTGGGCTCGATGATGGACGTGCCCGGCACGCTTAAGGTGTTGGTTGGTGCTTCAACATGGCGAGCAGATTCGCAATACGATCGCGCATCTCGCGGCGGTCGATAATCAAATCCACCGTCCCATGGGCAAGTAAAAACTCACTGCGCTGGAAGCCCTCCGGCAGCGTCTCCTTCACGGTTTGCTCGATGACCCTGGGGCCGGCAAAGCCGATGAGTGCATTGGGCTCGGCAATGTTGATGTCGCCGAGCATACCGAGACTCGCAGACACGCCACCGGTGGTGGGATCGGTGAGCACGGAGATGAACGGCAGGCCTGCTTCGCCGAGCCGCGCCAGGGCGGAACTCGTCTTGGCCATCTGCATGAGGGCAAAAACGCCCTCCTGCATGCGCGCGCCACCGCTGGCGGAAAAGCACACCATCGGCACGCCATGCTCGATGGCGGCGGTTGCGCCGCGGGCAAAGCGCTCGCCCACCACCGAGCCCATGGAACCAAGGCGAAAGCGCGATTCGAAGGCTGCCGCAACCAATGGCACGCTTTTCACGCGCCCCATGAGCACTATCAGCGCGTCTTTCTCGCCGGTGGCTTTTTGATCCTGGGCAAGAAGATCTTTGTACCTCTTGCCGGCGCGGAACTTCA
>JAACFO010000064.1 GCA_009937425.1 Gammaproteobacteria bacterium | reverse complement strand
GATGATCACAGGCACTTCCATTTTGATGATGCCGGCCTTTTCGCCGGCGATGGCGGCGATACTGGCGCCGAGCTTGTCCGTGTGCTCCAACTCCACCGAGGTGATGCAACTGAGCATAGGCTGCACGACGTTGGTGGCATCCAGTCTTCCGCCAATGCCGGCTTCAATGATGGCGCAGTCCACGCCCTGGTCGGCGAACAGCAGCAACGCCGCCGCGGTGAGCACATCGAAAAAGCTGGGCGCGGATGCTTCGTCCTGGTGTAATAAACCCAGCACGTGCGGTTGAAGGCGGGCGAACAATGCTGCGAATTCTTCCGCCGTGATTTCTCTGCCGTCGACGCGATAGCGCTCGGTCCAACGCTGCAGGTGCGGTGAGGTGAATGTGCCGGTGGTCAGGCCTGCTGAATGCAGGATTGCTTCCAGGTAGAGCGCCGTTGAACCCTTGCCCTTGGATCCGGCGATGTGCACCACGGGCAGACTGACCTGGGGATTGCCGGCCCGGGCCAGCAGTGCACGAACCGGCAGTTGTGCGAGACGGGCGCGGGCCTGGTAGGGCCGCGGGTCCTCACGCACCAGGCTCATGAGAAATGCGACGGCCTGATCGGCGTTGCTGATCGGCGCCAGCGACACGGGACTCATGAGAACTAACCGGCCGAGCTGGGATCAACCATCGGGTTCCGGTACCGGCACGCCGTGCTGGCGGCAAGCGGCCGTCAGGGTATTGAGCAGCAGGCAGGCGATAGTCATGGGTCCGACCCCACCGGGTACCGGCGTAATGGCGCCGGCGACAGCGCGCACCGCCTCGAAGTCCACGTCTCCTACCAGCCGCGTTTTACCCTCATCGCTTTCTATGCGATTGATGCCCACGTCGATGACCGTGGCGCCGGGTTTCACCCAGTCACCCTTGACCATCTGTGGGCGGCCCACGGCGGCCACCAGGATGTCGGCCCGCCGGCACTCTTGTGGTAAATCCCGGGTGCGCGAGTGGGCGATGGTCACCGTGCAGCTTTCCGCCAGCAACAGGTGCGCCATGGGCTTACCGACGATATTCGAGCGGCCCAGCACCAGCGCCCGCTGGCCGGAGAGATCGTCGCCGAGAACGCTCTTGATCAGCATCATGCATCCCAACGGCGTGCACGGCACCAGTCCTGCGCCGCCCACGGCCAGTAACCCGGCATTGGTGGTGTGGAATCCGTCCACGTCCTTGGCCGGGTCGATGCTGGCGATGACCGCATGGGAGCTCACCTGGCTCGGAAGCGGCAACTGCACCAGTATGCCGTTGACCTTCGGGTCTTGATTGAGCTCCTCCACCAGGGCCACCAGCTCCGCCTCGCTGATGGAATCCTCCGGGCGGTGCTCGAAGGAATTCATGCCTGCCTCGATGGTTTGCTTGTTCTTGTTGCGCACATAAACCTGGCTGGCGGGATGCTCGCCCACCAGTACCACTGCCAGACCCGGTGTGATGCCGTGCTCTTGTTTCAGCCTGGCTACCTGGCGGGTGACTGTGGCGCGCAGATCCGCCGCAAATGCCTTCCCGTCGATGATGGTGCCGCCTTCTGGTGCCTGTTGATTCATGTTCCCCTCGATCGCTCGTTACGCTTCGCCGCCGGTATATTACCTTGTCGCGACCCGGTTCACATTCGTGGTCCAGGGGGTGTCGCTTTTCGGTAATCCAATGTCGCCGATACGCCAGCAGGTGGGCAGGGCGGTGCCTACGCTTACGCTCGGAATTCGCCCGTCAAGGGAATGGCTCGTCCTGTCTGAACCTGGAGCACCATCGTGAATGACGAAGCTGAAATCGAAGACGGAGAAGAAGAGGAACTCGACCTCTCTACGCTCGATGACGACGATCTCGTCAAGCAGATGCACGACGATCTCTACGATGGTCTGCGCGAGGAAATAGTCGAGGGCACCAACATCCTGCTGGGCCGCGGCTGGGAACCCAAGAGGTTGTTGGACGAGGCCCTGGTGGAAGGCATGCGCATTGTCGGCATCGACTTCCGTGACGGCATACTGTTCGTGCCGGAGGTGTTGCTGGCGGCCAATGCCATGAAGGGCGGCATGGAAATCCTGCGCCCGTTACTGGCGGAAACCGGCGCGCCCCCCATCGGCAAGATGGTCGTCGGCACGGTCAAGGGCGACATCCACGACATCGGCAAGAACCTGGTCGCCATGATGATGGAAGGCGCCGGATTCGAGGTCATCAACATCGGCATCAACAACTCGGTGGAGGATTACCTCGCGGCCATCGAAGAGCACAAGCCCGAGATACTCGGTATGTCGGCGCTGTTAACCACCACCATGCCTTACATGAAGGTTGTCATCGACACCCTGGTGCAAAAGGGCATGCGCGACGACTACATCGTGATGGTAGGCGGTGCGCCGCTGAACGAAGCCTTCGCGGAAGCCGTCGGTGCTGATGCCTATTGTCGCGACGCGGCGGTGGCGGTGGAGACGGCCAAGGAATTGATGGCACGTCGCCATAACATACGCGGCGCCGCCAGCGGCTGAGCTCACGTTCTCCCGCGGACTGTGCCGCTATTCGAGATTCTCGCCGCAGCCGGGCCCGGCATTTCGATCGCGTGCGAGGTTTTTCGCAACGACAAAAAGCGCCTGTGTTCGTGACACTGGGAGGCAACGCCTGATGGCGAAACTGATTACGGTTTACTGGCGGGACATTCCGGCACAGGTCATCGTGAAGCGAGGACGCGAGTCTGCCAAGGTGCAGTTGTCCCAGCGATTCCAGGTCGCCATCGACCGGGCAGCCATGCGCGCCGGAAAGGGCAGCAGCGACAAGTACCTGGAGGATTGGCGCCGTGTGCCGAAAACCTGCGGCGGCGCGTTGCAGGAAGAGGCGAAAGCCGAGGCCGAGCGGTTGGAACTGGCCTTCGATGATGCGTTGCTGGAAAAAATGGTCAAGGCGGGCGGACAGGCCGTCACGAGCGGGGGTTGATAGACGTGTACCGAGTGCGCCGCTGGTCAGTGAGACACGCCCGACTTTTCGAGCGTCTGTACGAAATATTCGAGGGCACCCTGGTGCGCCTCGATCCGTTGCTGTCCGGCATCGGCTATGCACGACTGGAGAAGCCCGCGGCAATGGTTGAACGCGTCGTCAAGGGGTTCTTCTTCGACTGTCACATGTGCGGCCAATGTGTTCTCGGTTCCACGGGAATGTCCTGTCCCATGAACTGCCCCAAGGCTATGCGCAACGGGCCCTGCGGCGGCGTGCGCCCGGACGGAAACTGCGAGGTGCTGCCGGATATGCGTTGCGTGTGGGTGGAGGCCTGGGAGGGCAGTCGCCGCATGCGCGGGGGCGACGCCATTCAGAGTGTGCAGCTGAGTATCGACAATCAGCTGCAGGGGCATTCCTCATGGTTGCGCGAGGTGCGCGCGAAAGTGCACCAGCGGAGCGGGGTTCAGGGGGTGGTCACATGAATGGCATCGGTGCCTTCGAACAGCAGTTGGCCAGCGGCCAGTTCGTGGTAACGGCGGAGCTCTCGCCGCCGGATTCCGCCGATCCGGAAGAGGTATATTCCCGCGCCAGGGTATTCGAGGGATACGTGGATGCCATCAACGCCACCGATGGTTCCGGAGCGAACTGTCACATGTCCAGTGTCGCCGTCTGTTCGCTTCTGGAGCGTCGCGGTTATACCGCGATCATGCAGGTGTCCTGCCGCGACAGGAACCGTCTCGCCGTTCAGGGCGATGTGTTGGGCGCGTCGGCCCTGGGGATATCCAATGTGCTCTGCTTGAGTGGCGACGGTGTACAGGCCGGGGATCACCCGGGCGCCAAGCCGGTATTCGATCTGGACAGCATGTCGTTGATAACGACACTGCGCACTATGCGCGACGATTCGCGTTTTTTGAGCGGACGGGTCATAACGACGCCGCCGCGGATACTGATCGGTGCAGCGGCCAATCCCTTCGTTCCGCCCTTCGACTACCGTATCGAGCGGTTGGCGAAAAAGATTTCTGCCGGCGCAGCGTTCGTGCAGACCCAGTACTGTTTCGACATTCCACGCCTGGAGGAGTACATGCGCCAGGTGCGCGATCGCGGGCTGCACGAGAAATGCGCGATCCTGGTCGGTGTCGGCCCGCTCAACTCCCATCGGGCAGCGCGCTGGATACGCGATAACGTGCCCGGAGTGCATATTCCGGATCACGTCATCAAGCGCCTCGAGGGCGCCGAGCGTCCCAAGCTCGAGGGCCGGCGGTTGTGCATGGAATTGATTCAGCAGATCCGCGAGATCGAAGGGGTCGCCGGAGTGCACGTGATGGCGTACCGGCAGGAGGAGGCTCTCGCCGAGATCATCGACGCATCCGGAGTTCTCGCCGGCCGTGTGCCGTGCAGCCCCGCCGCCAAGGCAACTTCAGTACTGCGAAGTGCGATTTCATGACCGATACGATGCTCAGTTCTGAAACCAAGGAGGTCGTAATCGGATTCGAGCGCCCGTTCGTGGTTATCGGCGAGCGTATCAATCCCACCGGCCGCAAGGTGCTGGCGGCGGAAATGGCGGAAGGCGACTACAGCCGCGTGGAGCAGGACGCCATAGCCCAGGTGGCGGCCGGCGCACAGATGCTCGACGTCAACGCCGGTATTCCACTTGCCGATGAACCGGCGATCCTGGCCGAGGCCATCATCCTGGTTCAACGCATTACCGACGTTCCATTGTCCATCGATTCGTCCATTGTCGCCGCGCTGGAATCAGGGCTCGCGGTTTACAAAGGCAAGGCATTGGTCAATTCGGTAACTGGCGAGGAGGAACGCCTGGAAGCCGTGTTGCCGTTGGTGAAAAAGCACGGCGCCGCGGTCGTGGCCATCTCCAATGACGAGACCGGGATCTCGGAAGACCCGGATGAGCGCTTCGCGGTGGCAAAGAAGATCGTCGAGCGTGCCGAAGACTACGGTATTTCGCGCAGCGACGTTATCGTGGATCCGCTGGTCATGCCCGTGGGTGCTATCAATCAGGCGGGCCGTCAGGTGATGCACATTCTGCGCAGGCTGCACGGAGAGCTCAAAGTCAACACCACCTGCGGGGCATCCAACTTCAGCTTCGGGTTGCCGAATCGAAACGGCATCAACAGCGCATTCCTCAACATGGCCATTGGCGCCGGACTGACGTCGGCCATCACCAGCCCACTGCACGACGAAGTCATGCAGGCTGTGCTCGGTGCCGACGTCATGATGGGTCACGACCCCGACTGTCGGGCATGGATCAAGAAGTATCGCACCCCCATGCCGGAGGGAATGGACGGTGCACGCGGACGCCGACAGAGCCGCCGCCGACGTGCCTGACGACGCTCTCGTCGTATTCACTCCCTCGGGCCGCCGCGGCCGATTCCCAACGGGTACGACTCTCCTCGATGCCGCGCGCTCGCTGGGTGTGGACATCGATTCGGTTTGCGGCGGTCGAGCACTCTGTGGCCGCTGCCAGGTGCAGCCTGCTGTCGGCGAGTTCGCCAAGCACGGTGTCAGCTCCCGCGCCGAAAACCTGACGCCGTTCAGCGAAACCGAACGGCGCTACGCCGCGGACAACGGCATCGCAGACGGTAGACGCCTGAGTTGCTCCACGCAGATTCTCGGTGATCTCGTCATCGACGTACCGTCGGAGAGTCAGGTCCACCGGCAGGTGGTGCGCAAACGCGCCGAGGTTCACGAAATCGAACTCGATGCGGCGGTGCGCGTGTATTACGTCGAGGTGCAGGAGCCCGACATGCACGATCCCGCGGGCGATCTGCGGCGCTTGAAGGAAGCCCTGGAATTCGAGTGGCAGTTGCAGGAATTGCAGTGTGACTTCGAAGTGCTGCACGGACTGCAGACGGTATTGCGTGACGGTAACTGGCAAGTCACTGTCGCCGTTTACGAGGATCGCGACATCATCGCCGTGTGGCCGGGTTTTCATGATCGCATTTTCGGCATGGCGGTGGATGTGGGCTCCACTACCATCGCCGCGCACCTGTGCGATTTGTCCAGCGGCGAAGTCGTGGCGTCCGCCGGTGTCATGAATCCGCAGATTCGCTTCGGCGAGGATCTCATGAGCCGTGTTTCCTACGTCATGATGAATCCGGGAGGCGAAGCGGAGTTGACGGCGGTGGTGCGCGAAACACTGCAAGCCCTGGCCACGGAGGTGGCCGAGCAGGCCGGCGTTACGCCGGAGGACATTCTCGATGTCTGCGTGGTCGGCAATCCCATCATGCATCACCTGCTGCTGGGCATGAATCCCGTGGAACTGGGCGGCGCGCCCTTTGCGCTGGCCACCGACGAGGCGCTACGCGTGCGCGGCAGGGACATCGGTTTGCAGCTGCATCCCGCTACCCGGGTATACGTACTTCCCTGCATCGCCGGGCACGTGGGTGCCGATGCCGCCGGCGTGGTCCTCTCCGAAGCACCTTATCTGCGTGACGAGATGAACCTGGTGGTCGACGTGGGCACCAATGCCGAGATCGTGCTCGGCAACAGGCAGCGTATGCTCGCCTGTTCGAGTCCCACCGGCCCGGCTTTCGAGGGTGCGCAGATAAGCTGTGGACAGCGGGCGGCGCCCGGTGCCATCGAGCGGGTGCGCATCGACCCGCAGACCCTGGAACCGCGCTTCAAAGTCATCGGCTGTGATCTCTGGTCGGACGAGCCGGGCTTTTCCGGTGCGACGCTTGGCTCGGGCATCACCGGTGTTTGCGGTTCGGGGATCATCGAGGTGCTGGCGCAGATGTATCTTGCCGGAATTATCGACACCGATGGCGCCGTCGACGGCAGCCTGGCGTCGCGCAGTCCGCGCGTTGTTGCGGACGGCCGCACCTTCAGCTATGTGCTCCACGACGGCGAGGTGTCATTGCGCATCACCCAGAACGACGTGCGCGCCGTGCAATTGGCGAAGGCTGCGCTGTACGCCGGTGTGCGCCTGTTGATGGACCGCATGCGCGTCGACAAGGTGGACCGTGTGCGCCTGGCCGGCGCCTTCGGCAGTCACATGGACGTCAAGTACGCCATGGTGCTCGGCATGGTTCCCGACTGCCCACTCGAGCACGTTACCTCCGCGGGAAACGCCGCCGGAACCGGTGCGCGCATCACGCTGCTGGATCACAAGGCCCGGGGCGAGATCGAGGAGGTGGTGCGGCATATCGAGAAGATCGAGACGGCAGTGGAACCTCGCTTCCAGGAGCATTTCGTCGAGGCCATGGCCATACCCCACAAAACCGCCGCCTTCCCCAATCTGTCCCTGGCGGTGGATCTCCCGGGGCCGGAATCCACCGCCAAGCAGGCGACGGACGCCGCCAGGCCCCGCCGCCGGCGTCGCCAATCCCGCTAGCTGCGCGCCAAACGAGCCTGCGGCTGGAACGTCCCGGTCCCGCGGGTGTATTCTCCTGTCTCCCATGGAGAGACTGCCCATGTCCCGACCGGCCCAGGCCTTGAATCCGCTGATCCTCGAGCTTCGCGAGCTTCTCGGCGAGCGCTTGTCCACGTCCGAATCCGTGCGCCAGCAACACGGCAAAGACGAGTCCTTCCACGAGGTGGCGGCCCCGGACGCCGTGGCATTCGCCAACAGCAGCGACGAGGTGGCGGCCATCGTCAGGGCTTGCGCGCGCTACAAAACCCCGGTGATTGCCTACGGCACGGGCACGGCCCTGGAGGGCCACGTACAAGCGCTGCACGGCGGCGTTTGTATCGACGTCTCACAGATGAACGAGATTCTGCAGGTTAATGGCGAGGATCTGGATTGCCGGGTGCAACCGGGTGTAACCCGAAAGCAGCTCAATAATTATTTGCGTGACAGCGGATTGTTCTTTCCCATCGATCCCGGCGCCGATGCCTCCCTCGGCGGCATGACGGCGACACGGGCCTCGGGCACCAATGCCGTGCGCTACGGAACAATGCGCGAGAATGTTCTGGGTCTTACGGTGGTACTTGCCGATGGCCGCGTGATTAAAACCGGTGGTCGGGCGCGTAAATCCGCCGCCGGATACGATCTCACCCGCTTGTTCGTCGGTTCCGAGGGCACGCTTGGCGTCATCACGGAAATCCAGCTGCGTCTATACGGTATTCCCGAGGCGATCTCTTCCGCCGTGTGTTCCTTCCCCACTCTGGAGGGGGCCGTCAAGACAGTTACACAGACCATACAGATGGGCATTCCGGTGGCGCGCATCGAACTGCTGGATGAAGTTCAGATGGATGCCATCAATCGCTATTCGGATTTGTCCTATCCGGTTCAACCGACATTGTTCTTCGAGTTCCACGGCAGCGACAATGGCGTGCGCGAGCAGTCCGAACTGGTTGGAGAGATCGCGGCGGAATTCGGCGGCGGCGATTTTCAGTGGGCCATACGGCAGGAAGATCGCAACAAGCTGTGGCAGGCGCGTCACGACGCCTACTACGCGGTCCTGGCGCTTCGCCCGGGCTGCAAAGGTTGGGCGACGGACGTGTGCGTGCCCATTTCGGAGCTGACCCGGTGCCTGCTGGAGACGCGCAAGGATATTGACGCGTCCGGATTATTGGCGCCCATCGTCAGCCACGCCGGCGATGGTAATTTCCATCTGGTTTTTCTCGTCGATACCGACAATGCGCAAGAGATGGCCAAGGCCAGCGCAGTCAACGATCGTATGTTGACCCGCGCGTTGGCCGCCGGCGGGACCTGTACCGGCGAACACGGAGTGGGATACGGTAAAATCGAGATTCTCAAAGCCGAGCACGGGGAAGCCGTGTCGGTCATGCGCCTGATCAAGAACGCGCTGGATCCCGACAACATCATGAACCCTGGGAAAATACTATGAACGATGACAACTATTCTCTCGACGACTACGTTGGCGACTTGCGGGACATTGCAGCGAATACCAGGGAAGATCGGGAAATCATCAGCAAAGTGCGGCCACTGGCGCGGCGCCTGGCGCTGTCAAAAACCTGGCTGAAGCCGGAGCACTACAAGTGCAACCAGGAGCAGGGATTCGGTGTGCACCTGCTGCATGAGGAAGCGGATCATACGCTGGCGGTTTTTGCCGTGAGCTGGCTACCCGGGCGTGGTGCGCCGCCCCACAATCATGGTACCTGGGCCGTAGTCTCGGGCGTGGACGGCCCGGAAGAAAACAGCTTCTGGGATCGGCTCGACGACGGATCCCGCGAGGGATACGCCGAGCTTTCCAAGCGCGCCGCAAAAGCTTTCGTGGAAGGCGAGGTCGTCGCCTTGGAGCCGGATCACATCCACAGCGTGATGAACCACTCGGATCGTGTGACCGTGTCGCTGCACACCTACGGCATGCACGTTAATCACACGGGACGCTCCCAGTACGACGTGGAGAAGAATCTCGAAATTCCGTTCAAAGTGATCCAGCAGTAGCCGCGAACCACGCGTATGGTAACGGATTCCTACGATCCACCGGCCGATTTCGAGCTCAGCGCCGATGAGATGCGCGCGCTGGGCTACCGTGTCATCGACATGATCGTCGATCACCATTCGTCCCTGGCGGATAAATCCGCGACCGCGTTCAGCCGCCGCGACGATCTCGAAAGGTTGCTGCGGGAAGCGCCACCCGGGATGGGCAGCGATCCGGAATCAGTGCTGGCGACGTTGGAACGCCATGTGTTCTCGAACATCATGTATTGCACCCATCCCCGGCACTTTGCCTGGGTGCCCGGTCCCAGCAACTTCGTCGGTGTGCTGGCCGATGCGCTGGCTTCCGGCGTGAATGTCTGCCCCGGGACCTGGTTGGAGTCGTCCGGACCCTCACAGATTGAACTCATTACCACCGAGTGGCTGGTGGAACTGTGTGGACTACCCGCCGGGGCCGGCGGAGTATTCGTCAGCGGCGGTTCCATCGCGAACCTGACCGGCCTGGCAACCGCCCGGCAGATAAAGCTCGGCGCATCCATGGATGGTGCGGTAATTTACACTTCCGACCAGGCACACTCGTCGAATTGGAAAAATATCCGTGTTCTCGGATTTCGACCGGAACAAACGCGATTGATCCCCGTGGATGCGCATTTAATGCTCGATGCAGCTGCCTTGTCCGACGCCGTTGACGAGGATCGACGAAACGGCAAGCGGCCGTTCTGTGTCATCGCTACCGCCGGCACCACCAATACCGGCACCGTCGATCCTCTGGACGCCATCGCCGACGTATGCGAAAAGCAGGATCTGTGGTTACATGTGGACGGTGCATATGGCGCCGCCGCCGTCTTGACCGAGCGCGGCCGCGCCCTGCTCAAAGGCATGGAGCGGGCCCACTCCCTGGTTCTGGATCCCCACAAGTGGTTGTTTCAGCCATTCGATATTGGTTGCTGCCTGGTGCGCGACGTACGTTGGCTGGAAGAGAGTTTTTCCGAGCATCCGGAGTATCTGCAGGACACCCGGGATAAGATGGACATGAGCCGCGAAGTGAATTTTTGCGATCGCGGCGTGCAGCTGACGCGTGCCTTTCGCGCGCTGAAGCTGTGGATGTCCATTAAGGTATACGGGCTGGACAGATTCCGTGCCGCAATCGATCAAGGGATTTCCAACGCGGAACGTGCGCAGGACTTATTGCAGGAACACGGCAGTTTCGAAATTATTACGCCCGCTCAAATCGGGGTGGTGACTTTTCGCTATCGACCGCCGAATTGCAGTGACGACGACTTGAATCAGCTGGCGCGATCCATGTTCGATGGCATTCTCGCCGATGGACACGCGCTGCTCACGACCACGGTAATCAATGGACAAACCGTATTGCGGCTGTGCACGATAAATCCCCGGACTACCGATGAGGACATCCGTAGCACAATCGAGATGATTGCCCGGGTGGGTGCCGACAGTTATTCCAGTGGCGACGGGGCCCGTGAATGAGTAAGCGACTCAATAATGACTGCGGCCCCATACGCCATCGGGCATGTTCAATAGATGCTTCAGGTCCGCGCGCTCCAGTGCGCGCTCCGCCTCAGTATGAGCGCGTTGCATTATTTCCTGCTCGTCCACCGAGAGCACTTTGCGTGCACGCATGAGCACGCGCCCATCGACGATGACGGTATCCACATCACTCCCGTTGGCGAAATACGCTATTCGGTAAAGCGGCATGTGCAGGGGGATCAGGTGCGGCTTGCACAGATCCACCAGGATGATGTCGGCTTTCTTGCCTACTTCCAGCGAGCCGATGTCGTGCTTCATGCCGAGGGCTTCAGCAGCATCGATGGTCACCATCTCCAGCGCCTTTCCAGGAGGGATGACTCCGGGATCGCGAAAATGCCGGCGATGGTAATGCATGCATTGCTGCATGTGTCTGAACATATCCCCGCTGCGATCGGGAGCGGTCGCGTCAGAGCCGAGGACTACCGTGACCCCGGCGTCGAGCAGCTCCGGTACCGGGCAGCGGCCCCGTATGGATGCGATGGCGCTTGGGTTGTGAACAATTCGGGTGTTGCTTTCGGCGCAGATAGTAATCTCTGCCTCGGAGAGTTCGGTACTGTGGGACAGCAGTGCGTCCGGACCGAGAATATCCAGCTCTTCGTGTGCGTATTGCACGCTGCCCCGGGTGTGACCGTCCTGGGTAAACAGCAGTCCGTGACGGCGGCTGAGATCACGCGCCGCACGCGCCTGAGCCTGTAGTTCGTGCAACTGGGAGGAACCGGGCTGTAAGTCGTCCAGATGCTCCCGGCGAATTGTCGGCGACACGATGCAGATCTGTATGCGTGCGTCGGATGCACCGTGGTATTGCTCGATGACGCTGATGCAGGTGGCGAGCTGGTCATCGAAGCTGATATCCGTAGCGTGGGATTGCTGTCCCTGCCAGCGCAGAAATCGGCGGGGAAAGGGTGGCCGGCACGGACCGATTGCAAGAACGCTGCGAATGCCGACCTTTCCCACAGCGTCGCAGTGGCGGGCGGCGAACACGGGATCGTCGGTTCGCAGTATGCTGTCGCCGCCGCCAAACAACGATACGCCGCAGGTGACGCCGAACTTCAATCGCTCCAGGCTCGCCAGCGACGCCTCCGCTGCCCAGAAATCTTCGTTGGATGCGCGGGTATAGAATGTCTCGCACGCCTGATACCAGGCCTCACCGTCGTCGGCGCCCAATGATTTGACGAGTCCATGGCCGGCGTGGGCGTGACAGTCGATGAGCCCCGGGAGAACGGCCATGCCCCGTGCATCCATGAGCGTGTCCGCGTCGGCGGCGGCGGCGACCTCGTGCCGTGCTCCTACGGCAACGATACGGTCATCATCGATGACGACGACACCGTCGTCGATGATGCGCCGCTGCGGGTCCATGCTGATGAGCGTGCCGCCTTCAATGCGTAGAGTGCTCATCTCAGTCGCCGATGGCCAGGTCTCCGGGCTCGGCGGGACGGCGCTGCCGGCGTTCGTCCCGGGGCGGGATGCCGTAGAAATCCCGGTAGCACTTGCTGAAGTGTGGCGCAGAGACGAAACCACTGGCAAAGGCGACGTCGACAATGGACATACTGGTTTGAAGCAGTAGCTGCCGGGCTTTTGCCAGGCGCAACTCCAGATAGTAGCGGGTGGGCACGCAGCTCAGGTGCTTCTGAAACAGGCGTTCCAATTGACGCCGGGACAGACGCACATGTTGGGCCAGCTCGTCCAGACTCATGGGTTCCTCGAGATTCGCTTCCATCAGTGCTACGGCTTCCATCAGCTTGGGTTGGCTGGTACCCAGATGCAGGCGCAGCGGGACACGTTGCCGGTCGTGACGTCCGCGTATGCGTTCGCAGATGAACTCCTCGGAGATGGCAACCGCAAGCTGCGCGCCGTGGTGGCTGGATATGATGTTGAGCATCATGTCCAGGGGTGCGGTGCCTCCCGAGCAGGTGTAGCGACCGCGATCTATTTCGAACAGTTCCTGAGAGATGATGGCATTGGGAAACTCCTCACGCATACTCGCCATGTTTTCCCAGTGGATCGTGCAGCGGTAACCTTCCAGAAGCCCGGCGCGGGCGAGTAAGTAGCTTCCCGTGCACATGGCGCCTATTGCCACCTTTTTCTGGGCCAGCTTGCGCAGCCAGAAGAACAGCGACTTGTCGACCGCCAGGTGTACTTTATCCCCGGCGCATACGAACAGGATATCCATATCCATTGCCGACGCGATATCACTATCGGGGGTTATGGTCAGATCACTGCTCGAGGAAACCGGCTGGCCGTCCTGGGTGAGAACCTGCCATTCGTAGATTTTCTGCCCCCGCATCCGGTTAGCCATGCGCAATGCGTCGTAGGCGGAGCTGAAGGCGATCAGAGAGAAATCGGCAACCAGCAGGAAGCCGATTCGACGAATTTTCGTTGTGGGCTCTGCTTCCGGCATAGTGGCGCCTATTAGAGACTGTAGCGGCCGCTAATTCCACCATCTTGAGAGACAAATCGTCCTGTGTACAGGATTCGGCCGTGAGCGGGAAGCTCTTGTGATGCATCCGGCCGGGGCTTAATCTGCGCCCCTGGAGCACGATAACAATGAGCACATATGGCCATTCACTTCTCCGAATCCGAACTCTCTGAGAGACGCCAGGCGGCATGCCTGGCCATGGCAGAGCGCGGCCTGCATGGGTTGCTGCTGTTCCGCCAGGAGAGCATGTACTACCTGACAGGCTACGATACTTTCGGTTACTGTTTTTTCCAGTGCCTGTATCTGGGGGCGGATGGCCGACTGGTGCTCCTGACGCGGGCTCCAGACATGCGCCAGGCAAGGCACACATCGATGATCGATGATATTCGCGTGTGGGTGGACGAAGCGGGCAAGAATCCCGCCGACGATCTGCGCGACATCCTCGACGAGCATGGCTGCCGCAACACGCGCCTGGGCATCGAGTTCGATGCCTATGGTCTGACGGCGTACAACTGGCGCCGGGTGGAAGCCAGTCTGCAACAATTCTGCAGCCTCGAGGACGCCTCCGATCTGGTCAGCCTTCAGCGCGTCGTCAAGAGTCCGGCGGAATTGGAGTATGTGCAAAAAGCGGCGGCGCTCGCCGATGACGCTCTGGAGGCGGCAATTCAGCTGACCGGGGAAGGTGTTTTCGATGGGGATATCCTGGCTGCCATGCACTCGGCAATATTCAGCGGTGGCGGTGACTATCCCGGCAACGAATTCATCATCAGCTCGGGCACCGATGCACTGCTGTGCCGTTATTATTCCGGCCGGCGGCATTTGCACGACGATGATCAGTTGACCTTGGAGCACGCCGGTGTGTACCGGCACTACCATGCCTGCCTGATGCGCACCTTGTTAACTGGTACGGCACACCCAGAGCATATCGCCATGTATGGGGCCTGCGCGGACGCTATGCAGGCCTGTATCGAGGCATTGAAACCGGGCCGGCCAATCAGCGACGTGTTCGACGCCCACGCGCGGACGCTGGATGCGGCGGGGTATCGCGAGCATCGCATGAATGCATGCGGTTACAGTCTGGGTACCACCTACACACCCACCTGGATGGACTGGCCCATGTTCTACGAAGGAAATCCCGTGGAAGCCGCGCCGAACATGATTTTTTTCATCCACATAATTCTCGCGAACAGCGGTACTCAACGGGCCATGACGCTCGGACAGACGGTGCGCGTCACGCAATCCGGTTGCGAGCGATTGAGTCGGTTGCCGCTGGAATTGATCGTGAAATGAGGAGTATTCAGTGAGTGATTTAATTCAGATCCCCGCGCGAAAGGGCAAGGCGGCATTCGTTTCTCAGGGCCAGTCGGTGAAACTCATCAATACCCATGGGTCCCAGGTGGTCGATACCTGGGCGTTCGCGCGCCACGACTTGAAAGAATTCATGTCCATGGAGCACACGCGGGCGACGCTGGTGAAGATCATGCCCGCTGCCGGTGACCATCTGTACAGCAATCGGCGCCGCCCCATTTTGACCATCAAAGAGGATACGACACCGGGTATCCACGATACTCTGATGGCCGCCTGCGACGATTTTCGCTACGGTCTCCTCGGTTGCACCGAGTACCACGATAACTGTACGGACAATCTTGCCGGCGCCATGTACGCGTTGGGATTAACCGCGCCGGAGACACCGAGCCCGTTCAACGTTTTCATGAACATACCCTGGACCGAAGACGGTGAGCTTTCCTTCGATCCGCCGCAGAGTAAACCTGGGGATCACATACTGCTCGAAGCGCAAATGGATTTGGTGATCGCTTTTTCCGCCTGTCCCCAGGACATACTGCCCATCAACGGCCGCCAGCGTACACCGGTGGAGGCCCACTTTCAGATTCTGAACTAGCCATAGGAGAGGGGATAATGAGCGCCTACATTGTCGTCGAAGTCGATGTCAAGGATCCGGAACGTTATGCCGATTACCGGGCGATGGTGCCGGCGAGCCTCGAGATATACGGCGGTGAGTTCTTAGTGCGGGGCGGAGCGGTGGAGAAGCTCGAAGGCGACTGGCAGCCGTCGCGCTTCGTCATGATCCGGTTCGACAGCGTGGAACAGGCGAAGCGCTGGTGGGACTCCGACGAATACCGGGAAGCCCGCAATTTGCGCCAGGCGACATCGGACACCAATATGATCGTCGTCGAGGGTTACTCACCCTGACGTTTTCTTCTGCCTGTGTCCCCCTCACCCTAACCCTCTCCCCGCAAGCGGGGAGAGGGGAAAGAACGGAGAACGCCCTCTCCCGCAACAGGGGAGAGGGAATATAACGGAGAACTCCCTCTCCCCGCTTGCGGGGAGAGGGTCGGGGTGAGGGGAGGGGAGCCGCCCCCTCAATCCTTAACAACCAACTCGCGCGGGAAATCACAAAACGGTTGTGCGCCGTTTTCCGTGATATGGATGCACTCGCTGATCTCGATGCCCCAGTCATCCAACCAGACGCCGGGGATGACGTGCAGGGTCATGTGGGGTTGCAGCACCGTGCGGTCCCCGGGGCGCAGGCTCAAGGTCCCCTCACCCCAGTCGGGAGGATAATTGAGGCCGGTGGAGTATCCGATGCGGGATTCCTTGACGATTCCGTGGCGTTCAATGGTATGCCGCCAGGCGGATTCCACCTCTTCGCAGACAACACCCGGTTTGGCCGCGGCAATGGCGTTGTTGAGCCCTTCGACCACCACCTGGGCGGTTTCCGTCAGGCGTTGCGGCGGCTTGCCCAGGTGCACGGTTCTCGCCATGGGGCAATGATAGCGCCGCCGCACACCGGCCAGCTCGAGAATCGTCGCCTCACCGGTTTTGAATGGCTCGTCATTCCATGTGAGGTGGGGTGTGGAAGTGCCGATGCCGGTGGGAAGCATGGGGCAAATGCTCGAATAATCACCGCCGAACTCCGGTGTGCCGCTGACCATGCTCGCGTATATGGCCGCAACCGCATCACATTGGCGCTCCCCCGGCCTGACCATATCCACACCGGTTTGCATGGTCTTCTCGATAATACGTGCGGCCTGGCGCATGTACGCCAGTTCGTTGGCGGATTTGATCACCCGCACCCAGTTGACCAGCGTGCCGGCATCCACCAGTGACGCATTCGGCAGATCACGCAGCAGGGTCTGGTAACAGGCAGCGGTGAAATAATACGTGTCCATTTCAACGCCGATGGTGCCGCGATCCCAGCCTTTGCCCTTGAGCAAATCGGCCACGTAGTTCATCGGATGCTTGGTTTCGGACTGAACGTAATCGTCCGGATAACCGAAAACGTTGTCGTGATCCAGATAGGTCGTTACTTTCGCCGCGTTGGCGTCCATGCCGCGTCCAATCCACAAGGGCTGGTCGGCGTCCTGGGAGAGCACGATTAATTGGTGAACATAAAACGACCAGCCGTCGTAACCCGTGAGATAGGCCATGTTGGCCGGGTTAGTGGACAAAAGAACATCGATGCCGCGTTCCGACATGCTGGCTCTGGTATTGTCGATACGTTGTTGGTATTCGCTTGTCGGGAATGGGTACATGGGTGTTCGCCGGTGACTATTGTGTTCCCCAGAGGCGATCGTGCCAGCGTCTTACCGCCGCTACGCCGATAGTGACCAACAGGGCGACGAGGATGAATACGGTTCCGATGGCAGCCTGGGATGCATCGATATTCACGCGTGCGCCGGCGAACATACTGACGGGTAGCGTGTGCAGGGCGTTTCCGCCGAGTAAGAACGACAAAGCCACTTCACCGAAGGAAGTGACGAAAGCAATCATCACGCCGGCAACGATCCCCGGCATGATGAGTGGCACCGTAATGGTACGAAATGCATCCACCGCATCGGCGCCGAGGCTCAATGCGGCGTAAAGAAGGCGCGGGGGAAGGCTGCGCAGGCTCAAGGAAACGGTGATGAACACCAGGGGCGCGGTGAGTACCGTGTGCCCGAGGATCAAGCCGGTGAATCCGCCGAGCAACCCCAGTTGCTCGAGGATCAATCGCAATCCCAGCGCCCAAATCACCGTCGGGATGACAATTGGCGCAATTACCACGGCGACCAGCAGTTTCCGCCCGGGAAGTCTGATTCGCGCCAGGCCGACGGCGGCCAGAGTCCCCAGAATCGTCGCCAGCAACGCCGAAGCGCTGGCGATGATGAGACTGATACCGAGAGAGGCACGCCACTCGGGGGATTCGAGAATTTGACCAAAATGGGTAAGGGTCAGCTGCGGCGGCGGGAACTCGATACCGGGTGCGCTGGAAACACTCAACATCACTACCAGCAACAACGGCACTACCAGCAGGAACAACACCAGATTGAGAAAGGCGCGAAAGCTGTAATAGCGGACGTGGCCGAGGGTTCCTCTGGCAATCATTGGACAGATTCCCGGCGCGGCGCGCGCTTGGTGATCAGCCCGCGTATGGGCGCGAACGTGCGGACATAAATGCCATAACAGACCATGGCTATCAGCAACACCAGGGAAGCCATGGCCGCCGCCATGCCGTCATTGGCGATGGTGACGGCGAACTCGACCAGCAGCATGCTGATGGTCGTCTGCGCGGCACCGGCGGCCAGGGCCGGCAATGTGTAGTAGCCGATGCTGAGAACGAAGACCAGCAGGCAGCCCGCGGCAATCCCGGGGGTGGTCGCCGGGAGATAGGCGGTGAACACCGCGCGTGCCGGCGGCGCGCCCAGACTCACCGCGGCACGCAGGTGGTCCAGGGATACTTTACGCATGCTCTGGTAGATGGGCAGGATCATGAGCGGCAGTAGCGCGTAGGTCATCGCCACGATTAGAACGCTTCGCGACGGGCGCATGGTGAGATGTTCGTCGATGAGGCCGGTTCCCAGGAGCATCTCGTTGATGACGCCGTTGCGATCGAAAATAGCCATCCATGCATAGGCCTTTACCAGCACGGAAGCCCACAGGAGCACGAGCAATCCGTTCAAAATGACCCGCGCCGGTGTCTTCGGCAGGGTCACGAGACGATAGGCCAGGGGATAGCCGATAAGCAGAGCGAACAGCATTACCCAGAATCCCGTTATGAGGGTGTCGCGGATCACCAGGCTGTAGCCACGGCGTTCCGCCGGCTTGAGTCGCAGGTTGCCATCGGGGCTGAGGGTGACATCCAGAGCGTTGAAGAGGTTGTGGGTGGTGTAGGGAGCCGCAACCCGGCGTATCACTTTCCAGGTATCGGGTTCGGCCCAGGCAGGATCGGTACCAAAGAGCCAGGCTTTGGCAGATTTGAAGTGTTCCGGCGGCAGGGTTTCGGCCGTGTGCTGCAGCAGCCGCCAAAGCTCCGGATCCTGCTGGCTGAATGGCTTGAGGCTCAGCTTGTAGGCTTCGTCTTCGTGCTCGCGCTGAATCTCCCGGACCAGCGCGCGAAAGACCGGCTCGCCGGGAACTTCGTCGTGATCGTCGCGCAGCGCCTGTATGAACTCCGGCCATGCGCTGCCAACCACAGGGTTGGATAAACCCGTATGCAGTACGTAGAGCAGCGGTAGAAGAAAAAATACGCCCAGCAACAAAAGCAGCGGCGCGCAAAGAGCGTAGGACAATAAGGTAAGTCGAGAGGGACGGTTCAGAGAGTGGGCGAGTCTCGATAGGCGCCGGCCCAGCGTATCGGCATCCTGCTGCGCTGTCTCGCTGGCGTTGATCTCGTCCGTCATTGGATCACGCCACGCTTAAGTCGGCGGATCCAACGCCCGGCAATGCTCGGATCGCCAGCCGATTTCGATCACGCTCTCGGTGCCGAAACCGTTCTCGGCCTGAGCGTTCGGGATTTTCGCCTCGAGAAGCGTCTCTGACGCAAGACGCAGGTGGACGACGGTATGGTCGCCGCGAAAGTCCATGCTCAGCACTTTCGCCTTGTAGCGATTCGGCACCTGCATCTCGTCAGGGTTGAAGATCAGGCGCTCCGGCCGTACCGAGAGGCGGGTGCGCGCACCGGCGCCGGAGACGTTGATCGCCGTAGCCGTGACCTCTTCGCCGGTGTCCAATGTCACCTGGCACGACGGCTCGTCATAGCTGGTAACGGTTCCCTGGAGCATATTTGTCTCACCCATGAAGCGCGCCGTATAAGCGTTCTGGGGCTCCTCGTAGAGTGCCTCCGGGGTACCGGTCTGCTGCACGGCGCCGGCGTTTATTATCGCGATGCGATCGGAAAGCGCGATGGCTTCCGTGTGATCCTGGGTTGCGTATACGACGGTGTTGCCCAGATTCTCGTGAATCTGGCGGATCTCTTCTTCCATGCGAATCGCCAGATCCATGTCCAGTGACGCCAGCGGCTCGTCCATGATAATCACGTCGGGTTCGAAGACCATTATCCGGGCAAGCGCCACGCGCTGCTGCTCCCCGGCGGCGAGCCTGGCCGGGCGTTTGCCCACCAGCGGGGCCAGGTGCACCCTGGCGAGGGCTTCCCGGGCACGCTTGGTCGCTTCCGCTCGGGGAACACCGCGCATTCTCAACGGGTAGGCAACGTTTTGCAGCGCCGTCAGGTGAGGAAACAGGGCGCGGGTCTGAAAGACGACGCCGAAGTTGCGGCGGTGGGCCGGGGTGTTCGCGATGGATTGCCCTTTGTAAAGAATGTCGCCGGAGGTCGGCGTGTCGAAGCCCGCGAGCATCATCAACGCCGTCGACTTTCCCCCGCCGGATGGCCCCAGCAGGGTCAGGAACTCGCCCGCATGAATGTCCAGATTCATGCCGCGCAGGGCCGAGCCGTCTTCACCGTAGTCCTTGCAGACATCGGCGAAGCTGAGCAGGCAGTCGCTGCCGTCGTCTTGTGGTTCGTCGCCCTCCATCCCGCCTATGCCGGCGTCAAGCGTTCACCGGCGGGGGCCAGCAAGCAGTCGTCCGGCAACACATCGATGGCGGTGAAGTCACGGTGGGCGATCCACTCGGGCCGTTTGAACTGCCGAATGTGATTGTCCACGTGACAGAGACTCAGATAGACGATGGTGCGGTCCCAGGGCGAGATATTTCCCGGCGAGCAGTGCACCAGATTGCAGTGAAACAGTAGCACCGAGCCTGCCTTGCCCTTGGGCGCGACCATCCCCCCGTCGTCCACCAGACCCGCGACGGTTTCATTGTCCAGGGTCCACAGGGGGTAGCTGGTGGTTTTCAAGTCGTGGCCGGCATCGAGCTTGCCACCCTTGTGGCTTCCCGGGATAAACATCAGGGGGCCGTTGAATTCGCTGACCTCGTCGAGAAACACGGCAATATTCATGGCACGCGGCTCCGGCATCAAGTCGTCCCTGGCCCAGGTCCCGTAGTCCTGGTGCCACTGCCACACATCGCCGTCGAAGGCGGCCTTGGCGTTGATCTTGTACTGATGAATGTACACCGGCCCGCCAAGCAGCTTCACGACGGGATTGATGAGTCGCGGATGTTTGCCCAGGCGCGCGTAGGCTTCGTTGTAGGTGTGGGCGGCGAAGTTGGTGCGTACGGCCCTGCCGTTTTTCTCGCGAACGTTTTCTGGACGATCTTGAGAGAAAATGCCGTCGAGCTCCCCGGTCAACACTGCAATTTCGTCGCCGCTGAAGACATCGGGCAGCAACAGGTAGCCCCGCTCGTGGAACTCGGCAATCTGGTCGTCGGATAGATTCATGATTTCCCGTGTGTCAATTGGGGGGTCGCCCAATCCTGTTTACTGCCCACGCCCAGTCCTGTCAAACCGGAATGCCCGCGGCTCACGGGCGCAGACTCAATTGGCGGGCACCGTACGCTCCGATGCCCATGCGCGCAGTGCTCCGACGCGCTCGGCCATGACCACGGACAACGGGCGGGTGTCGCGAATTTCCTTCAGCAAAGCCTGCGTGTCCAGGGACTGCCCGCGGGCATGGCTGGCATACAGAGCCGACACCACCGCCTGCTCAATCTCGGCGCCGGAGAAGCCGTCGCAGGCCGCCGCCAGGTCCTCGATAGCGATCTTCTTCGTGTCCAGTTCGCGCATACCCATATGGATCTCGAAAATTCGCCGGCGCGTTTCCAGGTTCGGAAGATCCACGAAGAATATCTCGTCCATGCGCCCTTTGCGCAAAAGCTCCGGTGGCAGGGTCTCGATATCGTTGGCGGTGGCTACCAGGAAGGCGCGCTCATTGTTCTCGGCCATCCACGTGAGCAGCGTGCCCAGCACCCGCCGCGAGGTGCCGGAATCGCCGCCGTCGGTACTCAACCCTTTCTCGATTTCGTCGATCCACAGCACACACGGCGCCATGGTTTCCGCCTGATCCAGGGCCTCGCGTAGATTGCGTTCGGTTTCACCGTGATACTTGTTGTACAGGGTGCCGAAGTCCAGGCGCAGCAGGGGCACGCCCCAGGAGCCGGCGACGGCTTTGGCGGCGAGACTCTTGCCACAACCCTGCACCCCGAGGAGCAGAATACCCTTGGGAATATCCAGCCCCGGTTTGTTCAGCGTGCCCGCAAACACCGGTTCGCGCAAAGACAACCACTCTTTCAAACGCTCCAGCCCCCCCACCTGGGCGAAGCGGGCCGTGTCGTATTCATAGGAAAGCACACCATCCTGGCCGAG
>JAACFO010000199.1 GCA_009937425.1 Gammaproteobacteria bacterium | reverse complement strand
ACTATGCTGCCGTAACCTTTATGCGGGCGAACTTCGACAGCGCATTCTATGCGTCGTTCGGCGTTCGTCATGGCTGCGTCATCGTGAAGCGGAACCGGGCGGTGAGTGAAGGACCGAAATATCGCAATCCGCTACTGGACGTGGCGTTCATCTCGCCGGCAACGGGTGTGGTGTATCCCGAGTGGAAGGCCTGCATGCGCGCCACGAAGGGGGAAGCGTCATGAACTACCGCAATTGGTGCCGCAATTGGTGCCGGAGTTGACCTAATTGACCTAGCTAGGTCAATTAGGTCAACTCCGGCACCAATTTTCTCGCAGGCGAATTCGGTAGCGCTACAGTTCCGTGGGTCCGTCGCCAAGAGCTTTGTCGGCGATTCTGTAGAAGTCACCGGGTTGATGCAGCAACAATGCATCGATGGCCGCCATGAACTTGACGTCGACGTCCTCGGGATTGAACGCATAGTGGAAGACGCCGAGGTCTTCGACATTGCGCAGGAAAATTCGGATTGCAGCGCCCGGAATGTCCGCAACCAGGCGAAACTCCACGGGCACGTAGGGCTTGACGGCAATCTTGCTGATGTTTCCGGCGGTGGAGCCGGTAAACTTCAGGCCGTACCCGGGCAGGCTGCTCATCAGTTCAGCATAGGCCTGGCTCGAGGTGGGAAGTGCCGACAGGTCGGCCGAACCGTGACGATAGAAAGACACGGTTATTTTCTCGGGTTTCTCCGGGTCGTCGATTTCAATGGAAAAGTCCCGGGTATTGTCCGTGTGCAGGGCGCCGAATCCCTTGACGTTGTAGTCCCACGGCACTTTAGGTGGGCGCTGTTTCGCGCGGGTAACAAGACCCGTGAAATGGCGCGCCGCCGCCAACATCCTCGGTTGGATTCGGGCCCGCGCCGCCTGAAAGCGCTTCACGACGTTGGATTGGACGCTGGTGACCGGGCCGGTCGAGGACTTGGCTGGCCGCTCGTAGTGGGCTTGCTTGGGCATATCGGGTCTCGCCGCGCTGGTGTCTCACCAGGAGTAGCCGTATTCGCTATATATATCGTCGCTTTGCAGGGTGGATTTAGACCTATTTGTCACGGCGAGCGTCGAGTGGTCCACAAAACGGCCACTCCGCGCTGGCAGAGCTGAAGTTAAAGTAATTTCGAGGAAATGTTCCCGCGGAGTTGCAATAAGCCGCTGCAGCTCTACATCGACGAGGTCATGCCGGCATTCATGAACGATGTGTCGTTAATCATGTAGAAGAATGCGCCCGATTTCTTTCGTGCCTACCGATCGGTTAGTATTTCCGAATCGAACTCCTATCCCTGGAGACAGGGAATATGGACTTTTCGAAGCTTCTGGCAGTAATCACGTGGCTGCTCGAACGCGAGCAGCGTGTTTCCCATCGATTCTTGAGACGCGAATTCGGCCTGGATCAGGCGCTGCTGGAAGACGTCTGTTTCGAGTTGGTTCACGCCCGGCGCGTCGCTTCCGAGGAAGGCGAAGAAATCCTGCTCTGGATCGGTGACGATGGGGATGCCCCGGCAGGCATATCTCGCGATACTGCATCGACGAAAGCCAGGGCGTCTCCCGGCACACCTTCTCACTTGCGGCGCGACGACTCGGACGCGCCTGCGCACTCCGCGCAATCAAAGTCATCACCAGCGAAGCCTGCCGAGCCTGCACGCGCGGACGCTGAGCGACGCCAGCTCACGGTCATGTTCTGTGATCTCGTGGGCTCGACGGCGCTCTCGACCAGCCTCGATCCCGAGGACCTGCGTGAGGTCATCACTGCCTTTCAGAACCGGTGCCGCGAAGCCATACAACGCTATCAGGGTTTCATCGCTCGCTATATGGGCGACGGCATGCTCGTGTACTTCGGTTACCCGCAGGCCCACGAGGAGGATGCGGAGCGAGCGGCGCGCGCCGGGCTCGAGATCGTGCGCTCAATGGTTGAACTCAATTCCAATGTTGGCGATGCCTACGGATTGGAACTGGCCGTACGCGTCGGCGTTACCACGGGTCCGGTCGTGGTAGGCGACATCATTGGCGAGGGCGCGGCGGAAGAGGCCGCGGTCGTTGGTGAGACGCCCAATCTAGCGGCGCGGTTACAAGGGGTCGCGCAACCGAACGAACTCGTGATCGGGCCGATGACCCGGCGCCTCGTGGGTGAGCTTTTCGAGCTCGAAGATCGCGGCATGCATGAGCTGAAGGGGATCTCGGAGCCGGTGAGGGTGTGGCGGGTCGTGTCCGAGCGCGAAGTGGACGGTCGCTTCGAGGCGGGACATGTGGGAGGCGGGTTGCCCCTCGTGGGGCGGCAGGAGGAGCTGGGTCTGCTGGTGCGCTCGTGGGAGGCCAGCAAGGAAGGCCGTGGTCAGGTGGTTCTGATCCAGGGCGAAGCTGGAATAGGCAAGTCGCGGCTGCTGGAAGCGTTGCGCGAGCAGGTATCGGGGGAGGACTACGTCTGGGTCGCGACCCGCTGCTCGCCCTATCACTCCAGCAGTACCCTCTATCCGGTCATCGAGCATGTGAAGCGCGTGATCGGCTGGAAGCCGGAAGACGAACCGGCGGCGAGACTCGAGAAGCTCGAAATAGCACTCGAGGACCAGAGTCTCCCCGCGCAGGAGGCGGTGCCGCTTTATGCCGAGCTTCTGTCACTGTCGCTGCCGGAGGGGCGCTATCCGGCACTGGTTCTGAGTCCCCAGCAGAAGCGGGAGCAGACACTCGATGCGTTATCGGGGTGGCTGCTGGAGGTGGCCGAGCGGACGCCCGTGCTCCACGTGTGGGAGGACATGCACTGGGCGGATCCCACGACGCTGGAGTTGCTGGAGCTCTACATCGAGCAATCGCCGACTGTATCGATGCTGAATGTGTTGACCTATCGCCCGGAGCTCGTGGCGCCCTGGTCGATGCGCTCCCATATGACGCCGATAACGCTCAACCGGTTGGAGCGGCCGGAAGTCGAGGCTCTTATCGGATATCAGGCGAACGGCAAAGCCGTGCCGTCAGAGGTCATCGAGCACGTCGTCGCAAAGGCAGACGGCGTCCCTTTGTACGTCGAAGAGTTGACCAAGACGATCCTCGAATCCGAATTCCTCCACGAGGAGGGGGATCGCTATTCGCTCGCCGGGTCGCTTTCCGATCTCGCCATTCCGGAAACCCTGCAAGACTCGCTGATGGCACGTCTGGATCGCGTGCCGACGGTGCGCGAGATCGCGCAGCTCGGATCAGTGCTCGGGCGCGAGTTTGCTTTTGAGATGTTGCACTCACTCGCACCCCACGAAGAGCCGGTTCTTCAGGATGGTCTCGATCAGCTCGTCGACAACGAACTGCTGTATCAACGTGGCCGGGGCCGCCGCGCCCGTTACGTATTCAAGCACGCACTCATTCAAGATGCTGCGTACCAGTCTCTGCTGAAGCGTACGCGCCAGCAGTATCATCATCATGTCGCGGAGCTGCTGAAAGAAAACTTGCCCGATACCGCGGACGCTCAGCCCGAGCTTCTTGCACATCACTACAGTGAGGCCGGGTATCACGAGCAGGCCGCCACGTATTGTCGCGCCGCCGGGCGGCGCGCCGCCGAACGCTCGGCCAATGCGGAATCCATCGTGCACCTGCGGCACGGACTCGAAAGTGTTCGCATGCTTCCCGACACGCCGGACAGAACGCGGTTGGAACTCGAGTTTCTGACGGATCTCGGGCCCGTCCTGATCGCGACGATGGGATATGGGGCCCGGGAGGTGAAGGACACATATACGCTTGCAGAGGCGTTGTGCGGGCAAACGGGAGATATGCACGATCGTTTCCCCGTGCTGCGGGGACTGTGGAACTCGTACCTGTTCGCCGCCGAGATGGGCGAGGCTCGCGAACGCGGGGAAGAGCTCTTGAGGCTCGCCGAGGATACAGGCGATTCGGAACTGGTGGTGGAAGCGCACCGTGTCATGGCTACCGTGTCCTTTGGGATGGGCGACTTCGAGGATACGCGGACTCATATGGAACGTGGAATCGCCATCTACGACCCTGTTGAGCACGACGGCCTGGCCTATGTGTACGGCGCGGATCCATCGGTGGTCTGCAGGCTCTACGGTGCCAAGGCCCTGTGGATGCTCGGTTTTCCAGCGACCGCCCAAGCGACCATGGACAAAGCGCTGGCGGACGCCGAAGCGCTGTCCCACGATCACACGAAAGCGTTCGCGTTGTGCTATCAGGCAACGCTTGCTCAATACAACCGTGACGTGCCGTCGGTCCAGGAGATCGCCGAAGCCGCGATCCACGTAGCGTCCGAGCACAGCATCAGGCAATGGTTGTCGTGGGGGACGATTCTGTCCGGCTGGGCGCTGGCGCTCGATGGAGAGGGAGCGGGTGGGCTCGCGCGTCTACAGGAAGGTCTGGACAACTGGCGGAAAGAGGATCTGTTCGCGGTTCCCTATTTTCTCGCCCTGAAGGCTGAAGTGCTCGAAACGGTTGGGAGAGCGAGCGAAGGCATCGACATTCTGGATGGTGTGATCGAGCTATCCGAACGGAGCCGCCAGAAATTCTTCCTATCTGAGCTGCATCGGCTGCGAGGTGTTCTTCAGCTGCGGGAGGCCCGCACTGAAGATGCCGAAATCAGCCTGAAGCGGGCGCTCGATGTCGCTCGCCGTCAGAATGCGAAATCACTCGAGCTTCGGGCGGGTGTTTGTCTTGGCCGAGCTTGGATGAATTCACCAAGCGAAGAACATGTCGTCGAAGTGCTTACGGAAGTGCACGATTGGTTTAGCGAAGGAACTGACTCTCGCGATTTCAAAGAAGCGGAAGATCTGCTTCAAGGAACCGCGGCAGACCACTGACGATAGAAGGCGCGCAAACAGGGCTGCGCTCAATTGCTGAGTCCTCGTAAACCGTTTCGCGTCGTGGTGGGCAGTCAATCTTTGCGGGAGGTAAAGTGCCATGGGCGCGTCGATCTCGCCGGCGAAGCGGTCGGGCAGGGGCGGGCACCGTCAAGAGACCGAGCTTGTGTTTTGCACTGCACGTGGTTGCCAGGTCGCGGTTACCTTCGAAGTGCGAGGTCGGTTTCTAAAAAAGCGAGTCAGAGTCCTGTCCTGCCCGGTGATGTACGATGGTCAGCATTCTTGCGGGCAGTGCTGCCTTTTCCATTCACGGTCATAGAAGAAATTGGTGGGAAGAAATTGGTGCCGGAGTTGACCTGATTGACCGAACTGGGTCAACGTAGGTCAACTCCGGCACCAGATCGCCCCCTATGAGCATTCGCATCGTACAGGTCACGGACCCCCATCTTTACCGGGACCCGGACGGTGTTCTGGCCGGAGTATCGACGTGGAAAACGTTTCGCGCCGTATTGGGGCGCATTGAGCGTCAACACGGCGATTTCGACCATCTGATACTCACCGGCGATCTGGCCCAGGATGGAGAGCTCGAGACCTATCTGATGTTGCGCGAGGCGCTGGGTGATTGGATCGAGCGTTGCCGAATCATCCCCGGCAATCATGATGACCCCGCCAATTTGCGCAAGGCGTTTCCCGACCTGTTCCCACAAAACGGGGCGCCGCTCACATTCGCACTGTCGACCGGCGACTGGAAGATTATTGGCCTCGATTCACATCTCCCGGGTGAGACCAAGGGCCGTCTCGATGCTGACCAGCTCCAGTGGCTGAGAGACCAGCTGAGGATGGATCCGAGCATCCGGACCCTGCTTTTCGTTCATCATCCTCCCATTGCCATCCGCGTCGACTGGCTCGACAAGATCGGACTCGACGGGGCTGCCGATCTCGTCGATGTCATCGAGGCCTCACCGCAGATAAAAGTGATCTGTGCGGGTCACGTACACCAGGAGTTTGCAGGTCGGATCGGTACGGTGGCGGTGTATACGACGCCTTCGACCTGCGTACAGTTCGGTGCCCGCACCGAGAAGTCGTTCGACACGAGGGCGGCCGGCTATCGGACATTCCGATTGGATGACGGCTGCCATACGGAGGTGCATCGGCTGGACGAGTAAATTGACTAATTCCGGGCGCCTTTTAGCCCGCGGACTCGCTTAAAGCCTGATCGAGGATCGAAACGGCAGTGTCGATCTGCTCGCGGGTCACAGTCAGTGGCGGCGCGATGCGAAAGATGTTGGCCAGGGAGCGCCGACCGATATTCAGGCTCGCGCCGAGCTCCAGGCAACGTCTGCTCACTTCGAAGCCGAGCTCGCGGGCCGGGGTCTTGGACTGACGGTCCTCTACCAGCTCGACGCCGAGCAGCAGTCCCCGCCCGCGGACGTCGCCGATGTGCTCGTGGCGCTGCTTGAGCGCGAGCAGTTGCTCCTTCATGTAGGCGCCGAGTTCCCGTGCGCGCTCCGCGAGGGCGTCCCGGACGAT
>JAACFO010000198.1 GCA_009937425.1 Gammaproteobacteria bacterium | reverse complement strand
CACTGTGATCCGCCGGGCAGTGCGATGCATCGCCCAGGACAATGCACGGCAACAGCAGCAAGGAAAAAAGCAAGGTAAGCGACGACGGGCGCCTGCGCCGCCTGTACGCGGGCGGATTGACGGCGATGAGATTCCCCCGGTGCGCGCTTTCGCGCATCCGGGCAGCGGGTACGGGCTCTAGCCCATGCCGTATTTGCGGCGGAACTTGTCCACGCGTCCGGCAGTATCGAGGATTTTCTGCTTGCCGGTGTAGAAGGGGTGGCACTGGGAGCATACCTCCAGGTGAAGGTCCTCCCCGAGCGTCGACTGCGTCTTGAAGGTGTTGCCGCAGCTGCAGGTTACGGTGATCTCGCCGTAGGTCGGATGGATCTCCGCTTTCATGTGGTTGCCTCTAGTTCACAGTTGCTGGTCGGGCCCAAGTCCCGCCACCGGAAAAGTCGCGTAGCTTAGCGCAAGCGCGGTATTGGTGCCAAGGCCCCGGGGGCCAGCAAAGGATGAATTTTATGCGCCCCGAGGCCCGTCGTCGATGCCGAGCTCGGCCCACATGGCGTCGACCCGCTGGCACACCTCGCGGCTCATGGCGATGGGGCGGCCCCATTGGCGTTCACTTTCGCCGGCGAGCTTGGTGGTGGCATCGAATCCGATCTTGGACCCCAGCCCGGCGACCGGGGAAGCGAAATCCAGATAGTCGATGGGGGTGTTCTCGATAATGGTGGTATCCCGCGCCGGGTCCATGCGCGTCGTCATCGCCCATACCACGTCCTTCCAATCCCGCGCATTGACATCATCGTCGGTCACGATGACGAACTTGGTATACATGAACTGGCGCAGAAAGGACCACACTCCCATCATGACCCGCTTGGCGTGGCCCGGGTACTGTTTCTTCATGGTTACCACCGCCATCCGGTACGAACAGCCTTCCGGGGGGAGATAAAAGTCCGTGATCTCCGGAAACTGTTTCTGCAACAGTGGTACGAACACCTCGTTCAAGGCGACGCCGAGCACCGCGGGCTCATCCGGCGGCCTGCCGGTGTAGGTGCTGTGATAGATGGGATCGCGGCGGTGGGTGATGCGCTCGATGGTCATTACCGGAAAGTGCTCGACCTCGTTGTAATAGCCCGTGTGATCGCCGAACGGTCCCTCGGCGGCCTCATCTCCGGGCTCGATATAGCCTTCCAGAATGTATTCGGCGCTTGCCGGAACCGCCAGCTCGTTGCTCTGGCAGCGCACCAGCTCCGTGCGCGTGCCGCGCAGAAGTCCCGCGAAGGCGAGTTCCGACAGCGAGTCGGGTACCGGGGTTACGGCTGCCAGGATGGTCGCGGGATCGGCCCCCAGGGCCACCGAGACGGGAAAGCGCCGGTCAGGATACGCCTCCCGCCAGTCCTTGAAGTCCAGGGCGCCGCCGCGATGAGCGAGCCAGCGCATGATTACCCGGTTGCGGCCGATGACCTGCTGGCGATAAATGCCGAGGTTGACGCGTTCCTTGTTGGGGCCCTTCGTGACTACCAGCGGCCAGGTGATGAGCGGGCCCGCGTCCTCGGGCCAGCAGGTTTGAATGGGCAGGCGGGATAGATCGACTTCATCGGCACCGACGACGCACTCCTGGCAGGGCGCACTGCGCACGGTCTTCGGCGCCATGTCCAGGACTTTCTTGTAAATGGGAAGGGCGCGCCAGGCATCTTTCATGCCGCGGGGTGGATCCGGCTCCTTCAAATAGGCGAGCAGCCGCCCCACTTCGCGCAGTGCCGCGACGGATTCCTCACCCATGCCCAGCGCGACCCGAAGCGGCGTGCCGAATAGATTGGCGAGCACCGGCACCGCATAACCGGTGGGATTTTCGAACAACAATGCCGGGCCACCGCGACGCAAAGTCCGGTCGCAGATCTCCGTCATCTCCAGGCGCGGGTCCACGGGAGCTGTCACGCGCTTGAGCTCGCCCCGGGCATCCAGCAAGGCGATAAACTCTCTCAGATCCCGATACTTCATAGAGAAAACTCCGCGAACACGGGTGTGTGATCAGAGGGCCGTTCGTGCTTGCGTGGATTAATGTCGATAGCGGAAGCGGTGCACTGCTCGGCGAGCGCCCGGCTGGCGAGAATCAGATCGATTCGCATGCCGCGATTTCGGCGAAAAGCAGCGAAGCGGTAATCCCACCAGCTGAAGCTCTTCTCCGGCTGATCGAACTGGCGAAATACATCCACCAACCCGGCTTCGAGCATTTTTTGCAATGCGTCCCGCTCCGGCGTGCTGCACAGGATTCTTTCGTGCCACAGGGCGGGATCGTGCACGTCCCGGTCTTGCGGCGCGATGTTGAAATCTCCCAGAACCACCACGTGGGAATGTTCGCTGAGTTGCGAGCGCAAAAACGCGCTTACCTTCTCCAGCCAGTGCAACTTGTATTGGAACTTCTCCGAGCCGACCTCCTGCCCATTAACAACATAGAGATTGACAACGCGCACGCCGTTCACGCTCACAGCCAGGATGCGACGCTGGGGATCATCCAGCGACGGTATATCGGTCACCACATCGGTGGCCGGCAACTTCGACAATACCGCCACCCCGTTGTAGGTCTTCTGACCGGAGTAGCTCGCCTGGTAACCGGCCGCCTCGAACTCCACCAGGGGGAAGTTTTCGTCGGGGGTTTTCGTTTCCTGAAGCGCCAGGATGTCGGGCTGTTCCTTTTCCAACCAGTCGAGTACTTGCGCCAGGCGCACTTTCAGGGAATTGACGTTCCAGGTTGCAATCTTCACTGGCTGGGGTGGGATCGGAATCGGGCCATGGGGCTCAAATTCGAAAGCCTCCATGACGTCGCCTGGACTCCCAGTCGACCATATATCCACCGGCGGCGAAGGCAAGCAACAAGATCGAGCCGAACATCAACCACTGCCACTGATTCCAGGTTCTCGCTTCGCTTCTTACCGGGCCGTGCAGGATTTTCTCCAGGGCGCCATCTTGCTCCTGCACCTCGGATTCCGTTGCTGATTTCACCGCCGCGACGCGCATCGCTTCCAGATCGGTAATGCGCGTGCTCAGTTGGCGGTTCTCCTCCGCCAGGTTCTCGAGCGCGTGTTGCGCCTCTTTGAGCTTCGCCGAGTCCTCGTTGGGCGCAAGCGAAATCGGTTTGGCGATTCCAGCGGAGACGTGCGCCGCGGTGGCGGCGTCGCGCTGCAGTTCGCTGACCCGTTGCCGGAGCACTTCCACCTCCGCCTTGGCGTCGCCCAAGCGTCGCGCGGCGTTCTGTAGCTTGGCGATTTGCTCGTCGAGCAGGGTGACGCTCGGCTTCTCGCTGACGATGTAGCGTGTGTCCACCCAGCCCTTGATACCATCGGGGGTGCTTACTTCGACAAAATTGCCGTTCCTGGCGATGACCGTAAGCGGCGTACCAGAGGCAATAACCGCGAGAATGACGCTATCGATGTTGGTGTCGTCATGCACGCCAATCTCGAACCGATCAGCGACATAAACCGTCTCCGCGCCAGCCGGAGCCGCCAGGGCGAAAATCCACAGGAACATTGTCAGCGCACGGAGCCGGGTCGTTCCCATCATGCCGCGACCTCTTGGGTAATTCCGCTGTGACGCAGCAGGGCGTCGATTTTCGGTTGCCTGCCACGAAATTCGACGAATAAAGCCATGGCGTCTCGCGACCCGCCTTTCTCGAGGATACTGCGTAGAAAAGCCAAGCCGGTGTTGCGATCAAAAATGCCATTCTCTTCGAACTTGGAAAAGGCGTCGCTGGAGAGTACCTCCGCCCACTTGTAGCTGTAATAACCCGCCGCATAGCCGCCCCCGAAGATATGCGAAAAGCCGTGGGCGAAGCGATTGAACTTCGGCGGTATCAGTACCGCTACCTGCGCGCGAATTTCGTCGAGCAACGCGTTGACCTGCGCTCCTCGTGTTGGGTCGTATTCCATGTGAAGACGAAAATCGAACAGCGCGAACTCAATTTGGCGCAGCATCTGCATTCCGGACTGAAAGTTTTTCGCATCCCTGAGGCGAGCGAATGTCTCGGTCGGAAGCGCGTGTCCGGTCTCGACGTGTCCCGAAATCACCGCCAGCGCCTGCTCTTCCCAACACCAGTTCTCCAAAAACTGGCTCGGCAGTTCCACTGCATCCCAGGCGACGCCGTTGATCCCCGAGATGCTCGGGTAGTCGATCCGGGTGAGCATGTGATGCAGCCCATGGCCGAACTCGTGAAACAGCGTCGTGACCTCGTCGTGGGTTAGTTGCGAGGGCTGATCGCCCACCGGCGGCGTGAAGTTGCAGGTGAGGTATGCCACCGGCGTCTGCACGCCCCGCGACGTTCGCGTGCGCACACGGCATTCATCCATCCAGGCGCCACCGCGCTTGTGGGGTCGCGCATAGAGATCCAGGTAGAAGCGTCCGCGCAGCTCGCCGTGGTCATCGAGAATCTGAAAGAACAGCACTTGCGGATTCCACGTGTCGATACCATCCACGGGCTCGATGCGCAAACCATAAAGCTGGTGCACGACTTGAAACATCCCGCCGAGTACTTTGGGCACGGGAAAATACGGACGCAGCTCTTCCTGGGAGATTTCGTGCTTTGCCTGGCGAAGCTTCTCCGAGTAATACGCAATGTCCCAGGCTTCCAGGGTTTTCCTGCCGAACTGCTTTGCCGCAAAGCCTTCGAGCTCCGCGAGCTCGCTCTCTGCGACGGGTCGTGCCCGGCCCGCGAGGTCTTGTAGAAACTCCATGACCTGGGTTGTACCGGGTGCCATCTTGCGCGCCAGAGAAAGTTCAGCGTAGTTGCCGAAACCGAGCAGCTCGGCACGTTCGTGACGCAGCCCCATGATCTCTTCGATGATGGGGCTGTTGTCCCAGGTGTGCGCGTTCGGTCCTTGGTCCGAAGCCCGCGTGCTGTACGCCTCGTATAGCTCGCGCCGCAAGGCTTCGTCATCGGCGTAGGTCATGACCGGGTGGTAGCTTGGAAACTCGAGGGTCAGCATCCATCCTGTTACGCTTTCGCGTCGCGCCGTATCAGCAGCCAGCGCCAGCACCGACTCGGGCAGGCCGCGAAGCTGCTGCGGGTCGCTGACATGCTTTTTCCATCCCTGGGTGGCGTCGAGGACGTTTTCCGAGAATTTTGCCTGCAGCTCCGCCAGGCGTTTGCTGATCTCCTTGAAGCGCGCCTTGTTGGCGGGCGCCAGATCGACGCCGGCGAGACGAAATTCCCGCAGCGCGATCTCGAGAACTCTTTGCTGCGACGAATCGAGCTCTTTGGTTTCGGCAATGCGCCGATAGCTGTGGTAGAGCCCTTCGTTCTGACCCATCTCGGTTGCGTATTCGCTGAGCAGGGGCAGGGCGGCGTGGTGGGCCTCACGCAGGCTCGGGTTGTCGGCGACCCCGTTGAGGTGCGCGATGGGTGACCACGCACGGCCGATACGATCCTCCATCTCGCCCATGGGTTGCACAACCGATCCCCAGGTGGGCTCCTCGGCGGCGTCCAGCACTTCGGCGACCAACCCGCGCCCCCGGGCCAGCAGCGTCTGCATCGCCGGCAGCACGTGCTGCGCGTCGATGCGCGAGAAGGGCGGTAGTTCCAGGTCCTCCAGCAGCGGATTGTCGTTGTTATCAGCCACGCTCAGAATGCCGCCGTAGGTTGTTGAATGGCGGCAGCATGCTATCAAGCCATCCAGCCGCTGAACAACGCTCCCGCCCCCTTGAAAACCCTATCCCCACGCCGCCCCGGAAGCGCCGGAGTCGTCTGCCCGGGCGCAAATGGGGCAACGCGGGTCCTTGCGCAGCTTGAGCGTACGCAACTCCATGTCCAGTGCGTCGAGAACCAGCACGCGGCCGATCAGCGGAGTTCCCATGCCAACGATGAGCTTCATGGCCTCGGTCGCCTGAATGCTGCCGACGATCCCGAGCAGCGGCGCCAGCACCCCTACCTGGGAGCATGCTTCCCCCTCGGCGGATTCATCGCTGTAAAGGCAGCGGTAGCAGGGGCTGTCCGGATCCCGGGGATCGAAGACCGTCACTTGACCATCCATGCGCATGGCCGCGGCGGACACCAGTGGCGTCGCCAGCCGCCAGCAGGCCGCGTTCAAGTCGAAGCGGCTTTCGAAATTGTCACAAGCGTCGACGACCACGTCGGCCTGGCCGATTTCCCGCGCCAGCTCGTCGTCATCCAGGGCCCAGGGAATGGCAGTCACTTGAACGCCGGGGTTCAGATCATGGATCGCCGCCCGCGCGGACTCCACCTTGTTTTCCCCCACGTCGTCCGTGTGGTGGATGATCTGACGCTGCAGATTGGAGAGCTCGACCACATCGAAGTCCGTGAGCACCAGATGGCCGACGCCGGAGGCCGCCAGATACATGGCCACCGGCGAGCCCAGGCCGCCCATGCCGACGATCAACAC
>JAACFO010000197.1 GCA_009937425.1 Gammaproteobacteria bacterium | reverse complement strand
CCCACGGTCTTGACGATGGCGATCTGAGACAGGTACTTGGAACCGGCCCAGCGATCCACCGACAGAGTGAGCGCCTGGCGCACACGCACGTCGTCGAAGGGCTTCCTCTGTTGATTGGGCGTGGTCATGAGCACGCAGTTCCAATCGCTCTCCTGGACCGTGATTTTGTCGCCCAGCGCGTTGACAAGATCGTCACGAGCCTTCGGCGGGAAGCCGCGGAACTCGATGGCCGCCCGGTCGCCACGAATGGCATTCAGGCGCACCGCCATCTTGGGTGCGGCGATCGCCTTGTAGCCGTCCAGGTAGGGCTGGCCCTCGTGGTGATAATCCCCGTAGCGCGTACCGGACACGAAGGAGCCAGGCTGGTGCTCGACGAACACGAAGGGGCCTGAGCCCATGATGTTCTTCGCATACCAACCCATGCCGTTCTTATCGAGCATGGCTTTCGACATGACGATGTTGAAGGGCGTAGCCAGCGCCGGGATGAAAGCACCCGACGGGAAGCTCAGCTTGAATACGATCGTGGTGGCATCCGGTGCTTCCACCGCACTGACCATCTTGAAGAAGGCCTTGCGGGCGCTTGGAACGCCTTCGGGCGGGAAGATGATCTTGTCGTAGGTGGCTTTGATGTCCTTCGAATCCAGCGGCGTGCCGTTGTGGAACTTGACGCCTTTTCGAATCTTGAAGGTGTAGGTCTTGCCGCCGTTGGTGGGCTTCGGAACGCTGCCCTCGCAGAGATCACAGACGAAGTCCGTGGCCGACTGCGGATTGTCGGGATTGATCCGGATGAGCAGGCTGTAGAACGGCGCGATGGGGTGGATGACGCCGAAGGTGGTTTCCTTGTGAAGATCGTAAGATGGGATTTTGCTGCCCACTACGAAGTTCAGGGTGCCGCCCCTTTGGGGGGTGGCCGCCGATGCCTGTGCGGCGATGCCGAGGGCAAGGGCGCTGCCGACTAAGGCAGCGATTACGAGCTTGGGACTGTAACGTCTCATCGTGCTCTCCTCCTTATGGTTATGTCGTTTTTCGACTTTTGCCGCGACGCCGATCCCTCGGCGCACGGCCTGAAACGAAGGCTATCATACCTGCGAGCAGGCCACCCAGTGTCCCGGGCGTTTCTCCACCAGCGGTGGGATATCCAGCCGGCAGCTGTCCACGGCCATGGGACAGCGGGGATGGAACACGCAACCGCTGGGCGGATTCATGGGGCTCGGCACCTCACCCTGGAGCACCTGGTGCTCCCGGTGTTTCTCGGCGGTGGGGTCCGGCACCGGCACCGCCGACAGCAGCGCCTTGGTGTAAGGGTGGATGGGGTTGTCGAACAGCTCGTCCGAATCCGCCAGCTCCACCATCTTGCCCAGGTACATGACCGCCACCCGGTTGCAGAGGTGGTGCACGACGCTGAGATCGTGGGCGATGAACAAATAGGTGAGGTCGAACTCTTCGCGGAGATCCTCGAGTAAATTGATCACCTGGGCCTGAATGGACACGTCCAGGGCCGAAACCGCCTCATCGCAGATGATGAACTCCGGATTCAATGACAGCGCTCTGGCGATGCCCACCCGCTGGCGCTGCCCGCCGCTCATCTCGTGGGGGTAGCGATCGGCGAATTTGGGGTCCAGACCGCAGATGGACAGCAACTCGGCGACCCGTCGACGGCGCCTCTCGCCATCCGGCTCGATGGCGTGCACCCGCATGGGCTCGCCGATGATATGGCCGATCTTCATGCGTGGGTTCAGGGAGCTGTAGGGATCCTGGAAAATCACCTGGATCTTCTGGCGCACGGGGCTCATGGCCTTGCCGTTCAGATCGTTGAGATTGACGCCCTCGAAGATGATTTCGCCGGCGGTGGGGCGCTCCAATTGCAGTATGCAGCGCCCGGTAGTGGTCTTGCCGCAGCCGGATTCCCCCACCAGCCCCAGGGTTTCGCCCTTCTTGATGGTGAAGCTGACGTCGTCCACGGCCTTCACGTGGGCAATGGCTTTCTGGAAAACGATGCCTTCGACCACCGGGAAATACATCTTGAGGTTCTTGACCTCGATGAGGGTCTCGCCCTTTTCCACCTTGGCGAAGCCGCCGGGTGTGTGCGCCACCAAGGGCTGCGGGCTGCTCATAATGTCTCCTTGCGCAACTCGACCATCTCCTGCAGTCGCCAGCAGGCAGACACATGATTGTCGCCGGCGTCTTCCAGGGGTGGGAACTCGGATGCGCAGCGCTCGATGGCCCAGCGGCAGCGCGGGCGGTAGGAGCAGCCGGCGTCCAGACGCGTCAGGTCCGGCGGCTGACCCTCGATGGGCACCAGTTTCTTGCCGCGACGTTGATCCATGCGCGGAACCGACGCCAGCAGGCCCACGGTGTAGGGGTGTTTCGGGTCATGGTAAACCTGCTCGGCGGTCCCCATTTCGACGATCTTGCCCGCATACATGACGTTCACCCGATCGGCATAGCGGGCGACCACGCCGAGGTTGTGGGTGATGACGATCAGGGCCACGCCAAGGCGCCGGGACAGGTCTTTCATCAGCTCCAGGATCTGCGCCTGGATGGTCACGTCCAGCGCCGTGGTGGGTTCGTCGGCGATGATCAGCTTGGGCTCGCAGCTCAGGGCCAGGGCGATCATGACCCGCTGGCGCATGCCGCCGCTCAGGTGATGAGGATATTGCTTGAGGCGCCGGCCGGCGTCGGAAATCCCGACCATGCCGAGCAGCTCCAGGGCCCGGTTGTTGGCCTCCTCCTGGCTGCTGCCGAGATGCAGGCAAATGGTCTCTGTCAGTTGTTGCCCGATACTGAGCACCGGGTTTAGCGAGGTCATGGGCTCCTGGAACACCATGGAAATCTGGGCGCCACGCACCTGGCGGATCTCCTCGTCGCTCAGCTCCAGCAGATCGCGGCCTCTGAAGTTGATGACGCCATCGACGATTTTGCCGGGAGGGTCGGGGATCAGGCGCAAAATGGACATGGCGCTCACCGACTTGCCGCAGCCCGACTCGCCGACGATGGCGACGGTCTCGCCTTCGTCGACATCATAGGAAATGCCGTCGACCGCCTTCACGACCCCGGCGGAGGTTCTGAATTGGGTACGAAGATTCTGAATGTCGAGCAGCTTGGCCACGGCGGCGCCTTATTATTGTGACTCGGATCGGACCCGAGCCCGCACATGCGGCGCACCCCTTGTGGCCCCTCCGAGGGTGCCCACGGTAGGTTGGCACCGTGTAAAAGTCAATTAACGACGCCAGGGGCCGCAGGGCCTGGAGCGGGCGCAACGCCAGCGGGAATCATGTTCCGGCTGTCGACGATATGGTACGGTCAGCGGCTCGACCGCTGTCCCAAGAGGCCTTCCATGAGCAGTCAAGCTCCCTCCATCGATCAAGCCGAGTCATTGGACGAAACCCAGCGTGTTGCGGTGCTCGTCGAGCGCGCCCGCGCCGCGATGGAGGGTTTCAAGAATGTCGACCAGGCGCGGGCGGATGAAGCCGTAACGGCGCTCGCGTGGTCTCTGTACAAGCCTGAGCATGCCCGCGAGCTTGCGCAGATGGCAGTCGAAGACACCGGGCTCGGAAATGTCGCAGATAAGATAACCAAAAATCAGCGCAAGACCTTCGGGACCCTGCGTGATCTCATGCGCGCCAAAACCGTTGGTGTCATCGAGGAGGATGCCGCCCTTGGGCTGGTCAAATACGCCAAGCCTGTAGGCGTGGTGGCGGCGGTTACGCCGTCTACGAATCCCGCGGCGACACCGGTCAACAAGGCCATGATGGCGCTGAAGGGCCGCAACGCCGTCATCATCGCGCCGTCGCCAGCAGGCTTGAGCACTACCACAAGGACCGTCGACCTCATGCGGGCCGAGCTTGCCAAGATTGGCCTGGCCGAAGATCTGGTACAGGTGTTGCCGGCGCCGGTGAACAAGGCGCTGACCAACGCATTGATGCAGGCTTGCGACCTGGTGGTGGTGACGGGCTCCCAGAACAACGTGCGCTCCGCCTATTCCAGCGGCAAGCCGGCGCTTGGTGTTGGCGCCGGCAACGTGCCGGTGATCATCGATGCAAGCGCCGATCTCGACGATGCTGCGGTGAAGATTTGCGCTTCAAAAATTTTCGACAATGCGACTTCGTGTTCATCGGAAAACTCCGTCGTCATTCTCGATGCGGTGTATGACGATGCACTGGCAGCGCTGCAGAGAGCCGGCGGCTATCTTGCCGACGATTCAGAGAAGCAAGCCATCGCTGACACCCTGTGGGTGAACGGACATTTGAACAGAAAGGTCATCGCCAAGGACGCCGATGTTTTCGCCCGCGAAGCCGAGCTCGGGGAGGCGGCGCAAAAAGCGAAGTTTTTCATGGTGCAGGAGAGCGCCATCGGGCCAGAGCATCCCTTCTGCGACGAGAAGCTGGCGCTGGTGCTGAGCGTTTACCGGGCTGCCGATCTCGATGATGCCATGGACAAGGTGCGCGCGATTCTCGCCGTCAAGGGACACGGACACTCCTGCGGCATCCACACGAAGGAGCCGTCCAATGCGCGCCGCATTGCCGAGGAGATGGATGTGGTGCGTGTGCTCGTCAATCAAGCACACACTTTTGGAAACGGTGGGGGATTCGATAGCGGCCTCAACTTCACCCTCAGCATGGGTTGTGGAACCTGGGGTGGAAACAGCATCAGCGAGAATCTCAACTACCGGCACTTCATCAATATCACGCATCTTTCGACCATCATTCCCGAGGATAAACCCAGCGAGGAGGCGTTGTTCGGGGGGCACTGGAAACGCTATGGCCGGTAGATAAGTAGTCGCCGGTAAGTTTACCCATGAACTTCGAAGAGTACGCATCAAAACCCTTACTCGCCGCCGCCGGTATTCACGTACCGCGGGGTCGTTTGGCCGTGTCCGTAGACGAAGCCGCTGCTGCAGCCAGGGAGTTTGCGCCGGTGGTTATCAAGGCTCAGGTGCCCACCGGAAAACGCGGTAAGGCCGGCGGTATTCTGCCGGCGGAGGACGAGGCCCGGGCACGGCAAGCGGCCGGCCGCATCCTCGGCATGGATATCGGCGGACACCGGGTCGAGCGATTGTTGGTCGAGGAGCAGGCGAGCATCGCTCGTGAGTTTTATGCCGCCGTCCTCAACAGCCCCGCGAGCAAGGGTCCGCTGGTGATGTTCTCCGCTACCGGTGGCATGGACATCGAGGAGATCGCGAAGACGGACCCGGGCGCCATTCGCGAAGCCCCTGTGGATATTCGAACCGGATTCGATATCGACGCCGCCGCCGGGATGCTCGCGGGATTGGATCTGGGCGAAGTGAAGGACGCGGTGGCCGAGTTCCTGGTCAAGCTGTATGCCTGCTACTGTGAGCACGACGCCGAGCTGCTGGAAGTCAATCCCCTGGCGGTGCTCACCGATGGACGACTGGTCGCGCTGGATTGCAAGTTCGTGCTGGACGATTCGGGTGTTAAGAGGCAACCGGAGTTGCAGGGGTTGGGAACGGCAGAACGGTTGACCGCATTGGAAGAGCGTGGCCGCGATCTCGGCCTGCGTTACATTGCCCTGGACGGCACAATCGGCGTGCTCGCCAATGGCGCCGGCCTCACCATGACCACCATGGATGTCATCGCCCACCATGGCGGCGAGCCGGCGAATTTTCTGGAAATCGGCGGTGAGGCATACACCAAGGCCAAACCCGCCCTCGAGTTGGTGCTCGACAATCCAAACGTGAAAAGCCTGGTGGTCAATTTCTGCGGCGCTTTTGCGCGCACCGATGTCATGACAGAAGGGGTCATCGACGCCTGGCAGGCCCTTGCGCCGGAGGTGCCGGTGTTTTTCAGCGTACACGGCACCGGCGCCGAGGAAGCCGTCGCCATGCTCAACACTCGCCTGGGAGTGACGCCTTACGCGACCATGGACAAGGCCATCGTCGCCGCCATTGCCGCGGCTGGAGATGGGTCGTGATCGTTCGCGGCAACGAGCGCATGTTGGTGCAGGGCATTACCGGACGCCAGGGGACCTTCTGGACCGAGCGCATGCAGGAATACGGCAGTCGCATCGTTGCCGGCGTCAATCCGAAGAAGGCCGGCGAAAGCCACTGCGGCGTACCGGTCTACGCCAGCGCCAGGGAGGCAGCCAGGGACGACGCCATCGACGTGTCGGTGTTGTTCATTCCGCCGCTGGCGGTGCGCGACGCGGCGCTGGACGCCATCGAGGCCGGTGTGAAAAAGCTGGTGATTCTCACCGAGCACGTTCCGGTACAGGATGTGATGTATTTCCTGTCCGCGGCGCGCGCCAATGGCGCCGGTGTGCTGGGTCCGAACACCGCCGGTCTCGTAACGCCCGGCGAGTGCTTCGCCGGATTCATGCCGGCGTTCAGCGAAAGTATTTTCCGGCGCGGTTCCATCGGCGTGATCTCGCGCAGCGGCAGCCTCGGCACTCTCATCTGTCTCAATCTGGTTCAG
>JAACFO010000196.1 GCA_009937425.1 Gammaproteobacteria bacterium | reverse complement strand
CTTGTGCTCGCTCGGGAGAAGCACCACGAGCTCTTTGTACGGATGTTCCAGAGCCGCTTGCCAGACGCTCCCAGTCTGTGGTTTTGCCAGCAAAGCCGCGATCGTGTCGACGCGTTTCTTAATGCGCACGTCGTTGAGAATCAGTGACCCGGAACCGGCGCCGGCCACCGATACCGTGTCGGGCAAGCGCTCCCGAGCCGCGCGCAGATAGTCGAGGCCGAGCAGCGGTGCGTGTTCCAACAGAAGTTGCCAACCCTTCATCCACCCTTCGTCGGCGGGCGATTCTTTGAACAGACGGCCCAACTCGTCGTCCATCACATGTTCCAGCTGCGATCGTGCCCGGGCGAGCGTCGGGCTGCCGGGGTCGAGCTTGGCGAGAACCAGAAGATCGTCACGGTGAGCCGCGAACTCACTCATGGTTTCCAGATCCACCAGACGGTTCGCAAGGCGCGCCTCCACGTCGGCCACGCGCTGTAAGTTCGCCGCGTGGGCCAAGTCGGTTTGCACCTGATAACGCAGATCGATGAGCGCGGGATCGTCGGGCGCATACTCGAGCCCGGCGCGCACCAGCGCCGCAGCGCGGTCGTAGTTGCCCGCGCGGTGCGCCTCGTCGGCAAGCTCGCCGTAGCGAAGACGCAACCGGTCATCGCTCAACAGATGGTAGGTCGGCTCCATTCTTCGGACCGCGTCGAGAACGTCCCCGATGTACTGGCGGCCTTCGTCAGGAATCAACAGTCCCGCTTCGAGATAGCGATTGAATCGACTCCCGAGGCGATCGAGTGCATTTTTGCGCCGCGACTGAAGCTCCCCGCGAATCTTCAACGCTGCCGCGGAATCCGGATAAATTGCCTCCAGGGTACTCACCTGGCGGTGCGCCCTGGCGAAATCGTAGCGGCGGCGCGCGGGATCGAACGCGGCGAAGATGCGTCCTTCGAAATGCTCGACGATCGCGCGATGAGCGCGCTCGTCATCGAGGATGTCGCGTTGCATCTCCGGAGTAAAGGTGCGCACGAAGGCCAGCCACTGGTCGAGGCGCTCGTCCTCCGCCTGACCGATGTGTGCGATGATTGCGCGCGTAGTGCGCTCATCCTCCATGATTTCACGCAACTCCTGCTCGCCGAGGTTGGCGGCCTGGCTGAGCGCGTTTTGGATATTCTCCATGCCCGGGCGTTCCAAGGTCGAGATGACATCCTCGTGCCGGCGCTGATTGAGAAGATCCAGTACCGGTTTGTAGGACAAAGCGCCGATCAGCAGCGAGGCGGTGACGGCGATACTCACTATATAGGTGGCGGTGCTGTGCCGGCGCCGGGTGTCATCCAGGAAGCGCTCGACAGTAGCGGTGCGTTGCTCCCGGTGCAGGGCGAGGCCTCTGGCGAGGCCGCGATTCTGACGTTTGGACAGCTTCGCAACCGGTGCCGGACGCAACCCCAGCTCCTTCGCTTTGGGCGCGCTCTTTTTGCCGTAGGGGTGACGTCCGGTGAACAGCTGGTAGGAGAGAATGGCGAGCGCGAAAATGTCGTCCCGGGGATCGGGATCCTCGCCTTCGAACATTTCCAGTGTTGCGTAGGTCGGTGTTAGAGCACCAAGCTCCGCCGGGTCGAATAGCGTCGTTTCACCTTCTTCCCCGTCGCTTTTGGATTTCGATGCGCGTGCGATTCCGAAGTCCAACAGCTTGACGGTTTCATCTTTCGTGATAAAGCAGTTCCCGGGTTTCAAGTCCGAATGCACCAAGCCGTTGTCGTGGGCGTAGGCGAGGCCGGCTGCCAGCTGTTCGATGATGGCCATGGCTTCGTCTACGGGCAGTCCGTCGGCGGGAAGAGCCCGAATAAAAGCATCCATGGGCTGGCCTTCCATGACCTCCATGGTCATGAACACGGTTTGCGTGCGTTCGTCGCGATCGAAGTCGTAGACGGTGGCGATATTCGGGTGCGCGAGCCTTTGCTGCTTCGAAGTCTCCCGTTGCAAAGCGATGAAGGCTTCCGGGTGCCTCTTGAAGTCGGCCTGCAAGAGCTTGATGGCAACGTAGGGATTGCGATCCTTGGCTTCTTCCTTGAGGAGGTCCTTACCCTTCCACACCGCTCCCATGCCGCCTTCGCCGAGCTTGGCGATAAGCTCGAAGCGGCCGCGCAGCACCTCGCCTTTTTGAAATTCTCGATCCGGGATGCCGAAGCCTGAGTCGCCATACAGCCCCGGCCACAAGGTACCGGTGGGTTCCTCACCGGAATCGACCACGCCCATATCGGTGATCGTGGGATCCGGGCGTTCCTGTACTTTCTCCGGCGGTGGCTGTTGCGGTTCAGCGTCGATGGTCTGGCGGCGTTTGGCGATCTCCGAGTCACTGTAGCCTGCCGCGGGATTCAGCTCCGTGGGACCTTCGATTTCACCGAGACCGCGATACATGGCGGTAGTGCTGTCATCCACGGGGGCCTTCGCCGACACGCCCAGCATGGTGGCGCTTTCCCCCGATAGAGCGGTCAGTCGGCGGCGCAGCGTTGTATACGCAGTTGCCGGTAAACCTGCCGCGCGCGCTGCTTCAAGGATCACCAGAGCTTCGGTGGCGGCCCCGTTGGATTTGCCCACCAGCGTATCGACGCTGATCCGCAACGATTCGAGATCCGCCTCGCCATTGCTGAAGGCGACGAGAAGCTGCTCGAACTCCTTCACCGACGGGGGACCTCAGATCGGTGGCAGCTGTTCATTGCGCCCAGTGTCGGCATCATCCTCCGCATCGTCCGCCTGGTCGGTCTGTTCACTCCCCGGTTGGTCATGAACTGCGACTGTAATCACGGTGACGTTATCGCGGGGCTCATGGGCCAGGGCGCGGTCCAGCAAGCGGCGGCTCAGCTCGCTGGCGCCGCTCTCCTCGATCATCGCCAATCCATCTTTCTCGGCGATGTCCTTTTCGAGTCCGTCGCTGCACAGTATGAAGACATCGCCCGGTTCGATAGGGATGATCTCGACATCGAGGAACAGCTGGTCGGCGGCACCGACCGCGCGGGTGACCAGATTGCCGTGGGGATGATCGATGGCCTGCTCTGGAGAGAGAACGCCGCGTTCCACGAGCTCTTCCACCAATGCGTGATCCTGACTGATTTGCTCCATTTTGGCGCCGCGGTAACGGTACATGCGACTGTCCCCGGCCCACAGGCATACGGCGTGTTCACCGTGGATCAGCAAGGCCACAACGGTGCTGCCGATAGTATGGGTCTCTTCGCGTTCGGCATACTCGCGCAAACGCGTGTTGGTCTCCATCAACCGTTGCTCCACCGCTTCCACGAATTTACTCAGCGACCTCAATGGTTCCAGGTGATCCATGGCCGACACCACCATCTGGCTGGCGACATCCCCGGCAAAATGACCGCCCATGCCGTCCGCCACCAGCCACAGGCCCAGATCCGGACGCTCCAGGTAGGCGTCCTCGTTGAGTTCGCGCACCGCGCCCACGTCTGTACAAGCGCTGGAAGTCCAATAAAGATTTGATTGATCAGTCATGGCAGCTGGTCCATCCGCGCCAACCGGGCGCGGGCCGTGGCGAGTCCGTGGCGGGCGCGATGGGCCGTGCGCCGCCGCGATTCCGTGAGTAGCATAGGCCCCAGAAACGACCGGGCGGCCCTTCCCAGCCCGGCTCCGGCCCGCAAGAGCTTCTGGAGCCGACAGGGCTAAGTGTAATCCCGTTGTGCAGCTTGCGCATCGATGCGCGAGACCGAGGGACTGGCCCCACCGGTTGCGCCGGCGCAGCGTCGATCCCGGCGCCGTGACCTCGGGGGTAATTTCCGCTCCTTCCTGGAGATGGTGCAAGGCATGCACCACAATTAAGGGTTTACATGGAATTATCCCGTTAACTGGTTGAGATATCTGGAGAGATGGCCGGGCTGAAGACAGGAACTGTTCGCCTCGAACCCAGCAGCGGCGCTTCCCGCCCGCGGCTCACGGGGGTGCTGTGCCTGTGTCTTGCCTTGTGGGTGCCGGCGCCGTGGGCCCAGCCGATTATCGTTCCCGACGGAGCAACGCCGGGAGGGGCTCTGCCGGTGCCACCCACATCCCCCCCGAGACCACCTGACCCCGCGGATCTGGAGCCCTTTCCCGTTCCGCCGGCCATCGAACGTCCCCTGGACCCATCCATCGGTGAGCGCTTGTACGTCGCAAAGTTCGTCCTCAAAGGTGCCGAGGACCATCCCGGGGCCGGTATCCGGATTGCGGATTTGGAGGATCTGGTGGAGTCCCTGAGGCGCGAGCACCTGGGGCTGGTGGAGGTGGATGACAACGGCTTCACCGAATCCGAGCGGCAACGCATCAGTGACGTGGTGCGCGGCCTGGTGGATGCCAAGAACCCGGAAAAGCACATGGCCGAGCTCCAGGTCTTGATCCAGGGTCTGCGCGAGCAGCGCTTCCGGCGCCTCGCCGGGATGACGATCGGGCAGATCCAGGAAGTCGCGGCCGCCGTTACCGAGCATTACCGCAGCGCTGGCTTCATACTCGCCCAGGCCATCATCCCGGCCCAGGAAGTCGACGATGGCGTGGTCATCGTCGAAGTGATCGAAGGCAAGTTGGGCGCCGTCGTATTCCAGGGCAACGAGATGTATCGGGATGCGGTGTTGGCTGCACCCTTCGAAGATCTCATCGATACGCCTGTCACCGGCGCCGGCATCGAGTCCGCGATTTTGACTGTCAGCGACTATCCGGGGATCAGCGTATTCGGCGTCTTTCAACCGGGCACCGAAGTCGGCGAGACCGACCTGGTCATTCGCACCCAGGAAGAGCAGCGATGGCAGGCAAGCCTGCGCGCCGACAATTACGGCACCCAGTTCACCGGCCAATACCGGGTATTCGCGGACCTGCAGATTAACAACCCTACCGGGGCCGGCGATCGCTTCTATGCCGCCATCCTGCGCCAGTTCAACCCCACCAACGCCCGATTCTGGCAGCTGGAATACGAACGGCCCGTCGGCCCGCCGGGCATGAGCATTGGTGTGAGCGCACAGAGAAATCCCTTCGACGTGGCTGGATCGACGCCGGGTCTGGCCGGCGAATCGGAAATCTTCCGAATTTTCGGCCGCCAATCGCTGATTCGATCACGCCAGAAGAATGTCTCCAGCGTAGTCACCTGGCGGCGCAGTAATGCGGTGACAACTCTTTTTACCGAGCCTCAGTTTGAGGATGTTCTGTCGGTGCTCGAGGTCGAGGTCGATTTTGACAGCATCGACAGCCGTGCCCGGGGACTCAACCTGGGGGCGCTGGGCTTCACCTTCGGCCTCGGCGATCTGCTGGGGGGGCACGGTGCCAACGAGGTAGCGCAGCAATCGGTACCGCCGAGCCGCCGAGGAGCCAGCGGGGAGTTCGCCAGCAACGATTTTTTCAAAACCTATGGCAGCTACTCGCGGCTGCAGCGGATCGCCGAAGACATCTCGCTACTGTTGCGTACCGAAGGTCAGTGGTCGCCCAGCTTGCTCACCTCACTGGAGCAGTTCAATATCGGTGGGCCGGCGAGCGTGCGCGCCTATCCGGTGGCGGATGCCTTGTTCGACAGCGGCGTTTTCGGCTCTCTGGAGCTGACCATCAATGCGCCGGGCTTCTCGCAGGTTCCGGCATTCGGGGGACTGACCTGGGGTCAGGTATTGAGGGTGTCGTTTTTCAGCGATTTCGCTTACGGGCACACCAACGATGCGTTGGTATCCGAGCGCGCTAATGCCAGCTTTTACGGCTACGGCACGGGACTCGCCTTCGGTATCCCCGGCGAGCTCCAGGGGCGGGTGCAATACGCCCGGCCGTTCCCGGGTGCGGAACCCACCAGTGACGGCGATGACGACCGCTGGTGGTTCGAATTGACCTATCAGTTCTAGGGTCGCCGGGCCATGAATGTGTGACCGTGTTCACAGTTTGGGGTAGGTTCCCCGGGTTACTTATGCTTATGCCAAGTTGATCACGATGGGGTAGTTGCGCGCAGGGTCCCGACGGAGGAGGGAGGCGTGCGAGAACCCCGTGAGAAATGGCGTTGCGACGGCTGCCGGGGGGCATCCGCGCATCCCAGGGTACGCCGAATGTTGTCGAACAGTTCGAGGCCTCACGCCCGTCGCGGGCGGCCGGCGCTGGCGCGTGCTGCCTGCGTCACCGCCATCGTGGCCTTGCTGTTGTCGCCATTCGGCTACCCGGGTATGGCCCTGGCCGGGCCCACCGGCGGCCAGGTGGTGGCGGGCAGCGGCACCATCCAGCGTCCCAGCGCAGACACCACGCTCATCCAGCAGCAGTCCCAGTCCCTGTCCATTGACTGGACCGGTTTCGACGTCGCCGGCCACGAGTTGGTGAAATTTCAGCAACCATCTTCCTCGTCCGCGGTGCTCAACCGGGTCTTCAACGAGCTGCCCAGTCAGATTTACGGCCGCATCCAGGCCAATGGCCAGGTATTCATAATGAATCCCAACGGGGTGGTCTTCGGCCCCGGGGCGCGGGTGG
>JAACFO010000195.1 GCA_009937425.1 Gammaproteobacteria bacterium | reverse complement strand
CGAAATCTCAATAATAGTCGTTTGTCGGCGCTCCGATAGGCAACTATATTCTTAAACAAGTTAGATACATAGGTCGCATGAGCGCGATCGTAGTTCGGATTAAGATTACTTTAGGAGTATGGTGATGAGCAACTATCATGTCCAGACTTTGAAGCGGCCCGTAGCGTGGAGCGGCTGGGGCCATCCGGTGAAAGGCCTGTTGGCCACCGTGACCACCTGGCAGCAACGCTACGAACTCCGTCGGCACCTTCTGGAGTTGGACGATCGTCTCTTGGACGACATGGGGCTCAGCACCGTGCAGGCCAGGCAGGAGGCTGCCAAGCCCTTTTGGAGAGACTGATTCCTTCCCGCCACTATTGAACACGAAGCATGTGTTGAAGGGGCCGCCAGGCCCCTTTTTTCTTGCTCGAATGTGGGCGCGAGATTTCTAGCGCTCGATGCCGGCCTGCTCCAGCAATGCCGGGATGTGCGACTCCCAGCCGATAGCCATGATGTGCAGGCCCCGGCACATCCCGTCGAGGGCTTTGATGGTGCGCGCGGCGATGGCCAGGCTGGTGGCGATGCGGTCGTCGGCATCGCCGATTTCGCGGATGATGGCGTCGGGCACGGTTATGCCGGGCACGTTGGCGGTCATGTACCGCGCCTGCTTTTCGGATTTGAGCGGGATGATGCCCGCGAGGACCGGGACCGGAAACTGCGAGGCGGCCCTGGCGAAGCGCTCGAAGGCCGCGGGCTCGTAGACAGCCTGAGTCTGAAAGAAGGACGCACCGGCGTCGATCTTCTCACCCATGCGCTTGATCTCCTCGTCCAGGTCCTGGGCCCCGGGATTGACCACCGCCCCGATGCAGAAGCGGGGATTACCGGCGATCCGATTGCCGGCCATGTCCGTGCCGGCCTGCAGGGAAGCGGCCGCTTTTATCATCATCGAGGAGTACACGTCGAAGACGGGCTTGGCATCGGGATGGTCGCCGGTGGTGGGTGGGTCGCCGCCCATGAACACCACATTGTGTACTCCCAGGGCGTCGGCACCGAGAAGATCACCCTGCAGGGCGATGCGGTTGCGGTCACGGGTGGTGATCTGAAGAATTGGCTCCAATCCCCGATCCGTCAGCAAATGGGCCGCCGCCAGCGGCGTCATGGCCATGCGGGCCGCATGGGAATCGGTTAAATTGAAGCCGTCGACAATGCCCTCGAGCGCCTCGGCCTTTTCGAATAATGGAACGAGATCGGTGCCCTTGGGCGGATTCAACTCGCAAGTGACGACGAACTTGCCCGATTCCAGTACCTTTTCCAGATTGCTCATGATCGCGTGGTCGTGCGGGGAGGCGGGAGCTTAAGACAATCGCCGGGCGGCAACAAGCAAAGGCGCGCTGGTCGCTGTGGCGACGGCGCGCGTCGTCAGTGGAAAAAGAGGTTCGACTGCGGCACAGTACCCTCCGCCCGGTGATTCCAACATCCAGATAGTGCGCGGGGGGGTGCATGTTCGAAAGCGGTAGTATCGCGGACTTCGATGATGAGTTGTGGGCGGCGATCAGGGCCGAGCAGCTACGCCAGGAGGATCACGTAGAGCTCATTGCTTCGGAGAATTACACCAGCCCCAGGGTGCTCGAAGCCCAGGGGTCGGTGCTTACCAATAAGTACGCCGAAGGCTATCCCGGCCGCCGCTACTATGGCGGCTGCGAGCACGTGGACGATGCGGAGCGCCTGGCGGTGGAACGGGCGAAGGCCTTGTTCGGCGCCGCCTACGCAAATGTACAACCACACTCCGGATCCTCGGCCAATGTGGCTGCCTATCTGGCGCTGCTTGCGCCGGGCGACACGCTGCTGGGCATGAAGCTGTCCGACGGTGGGCATCTCACCCACGGAGCCAACCCGAATTTCTCGGGAAAGATCTTCAACGCCGTGCAGTATGGAATCGACAAGCACAGTGCCCTGATCGACTACGATGAGGTGCAAGCTCTGGCGAGTGAACACAAGCCCAAGCTCATCATCGCCGGCTTTTCCGCCTACTCCAGGCTGCTCGACTTCGAACGCTTTCGTGAGATTGCGGATTCCGTCGGCGCCTATCTGCTGGCCGACGTAGCCCATGTGGCGGGGTTGATCGTCGCCGGCCTGTATCCGAATCCGACGCCCATCGTCGACGTGGTGACCACCACTACCCACAAAACCTTACGCGGCCCCCGCGGTGGCATGATTCTCGCGCGGGAGAACTCGGACGTTCGAAGACGTCTCGCGTCCATGGTCTTTCCCGGCATGCAGGGTGGCCCCTTGATGCACGTCATCGCCGCCAAGGCGGTGGCGTTCAAGGAAGCCATGCAACCGGAATTCAAACAGTATCAACAACAGGTATTGGACAATGCCCGGGTGATGGCCGACGTATTCATGCAGCGGGGCTTCGCCGTCGTGTCCGGGGGTACGGACAATCACCTGATGCTCGTAAGCCTGGTCGATAAGGGTCTTACCGGGAAAGATGCCGAGACGGCGCTGGGTGAAGCGGCGATTACCGTGAACAAAAACAGCGTGCCCGACGACCCGCAGTCGCCATTCGTCACCAGCGGTATTCGTGTCGGCACCCCGGCGATCACCACCCGCGGATTCGATCAGGATGATGTCCGGGAACTCACCGGTTGGATGTGCGACATCATGGATGATATTGAAAACGGCGACCTTATTGCCCGGGTACGCGCTCAGGTGTATGCACTATGTGCCCGTCATCCGGTTTACACCTCGTGATATGAGCAAGTACTCGATATTCAGCCTGATACGCAACGCCTTCAGTTACCACGAAAACTGGCCGCTGGCCTGGCGTAGTCCCGAGCCTAAAGCCGAGTACGACGTCATCATCGTCGGTGGCGGTGGTCACGGACTCGCTACTGCATACTATCTCGCCAGGGAACACGGCATCAGAAATGTCGCCGTGCTCGAAAAAGGATGGATCGGCGGTGGCAATACCGGACGCAACACCACCATCATTCGTTCGAATTACCTGTGGGATGAGAGCGCGGGACTGTATGAACATTCCTTGAAGCTCTATGAGGGTCTCAGCCAGGAACTCAATTTCAACATCATGTTCAGCCAGCGCGGCGTGCTCAATCTGGCTCACAATCTGCATGACATGCGCGAGCTCTCCCGGCGCGTCAATGCTAATCGCTTGAACGGTCTCGACTCCGAAATTCTGACGCCGGCGCAGATCAAGGAGATCGTTCCCATTCTCAATACATCTCCCGACGCCCGTTACCCGGTGCTCGGCGCGTCTCTGCAACCACGGGGTGGAACGGCGCGCCACGATGCCGTGGCCTGGGGATATGCGCGCGGCGCCGACGAGTGTGGCGTCGACATAATCCAGAACTGCGAGGTGACGGGGATCCGGCGCAGCCATGGCAAAGTCGAAGGTGTCGAAACGACTCGTGGCTACATCGGTGCGAAGAAGGTCGGCGTCGCGGTGGCGGGCCACTGCAGCGTGCTGGCGGAAATGGCCGGCTTTCGCCTGCCCATCGAGAGTCACCCTTTGCAGGCGTTGGTATCGGAACCCATCAAGCCCATACACCACAGCGTCGTCATGTCCAACGCCGTTCATGTTTACGTGAGCCAGTCCGATAAGGGCGATTTGGTCATCGGTGCGGGGATCGATGCCTACAATTCTTACTCCCAGCGCGGCAGCCTCGCGGTGGTGGAAGGGCAGATGGGGGCGCTGGTGGAGTTGTTTCCGATTTTCTCCAGGCTGCGCATGATGCGCCAATGGGGCGGAATCGTGGATGTGAGTCCGGACGCGAGTCCTATCGTCGCCAAGACGCCGGTGGAAAATCTCTATTTCAATTGCGGTTGGGGCACCGGCGGATTCAAAGCAACACCGGGTTCCGGTTGGGTGTTCGCCCACACGATTGCCCACGACGATCCCCATCCCCTGAATGCGTCGTTTACCCTGGAGCGCTTCAATACGGGCTTTCTCATCGACGAGCACGGCGCGGCCGCCGTCGCGCACTGAACAGGCGGACTGGCATATGTTACTCATTGAGTGTCCGTGGTGCGGTCCACGGGACGAACGTGACTTCAGCTATGGGGGAGAGGCGCACATCGCGCGTCCGAAAAATCCCGACAAGCTGAGCGATGAGCAGTGGGGTGATTATCTGTTCATGCGTAAGAACCCCAGGGGCTTGCATCTGGAGAGGTGGGTTTGCAGCGGTTGCCGCCGCTGGTTCAACGTGCGGCGCGATACCGTAACCGACAAGATTACGGCGGTGTACAAAATGGGCGAGAAGCCGCCCGCCATACATAAGACGGCGAAACGCAAATCATGACCGGGCAAGCCTGTCGATTGCCCACCGGTGGGCGCATCGATCGTGAGCGACCGGTGAGTTTCCGCTTCGACGCCAGGCAGTACACGGGGTATGCCGGCGATACGCTTGCATCGGCGTTGCTTGCCAACGGCGTTCATCTGCTGGGTCGCAGCTTCAAATACCATCGGCCCCGTGGTGTTCTTTCCTGCGGCGCTGAGGAACCCAACGCACTCGTTCAACTGGGAACCGGCGCGAGCACCCAGCCCAACCTGCGGGCGACGCAAATCGAGCTCTACGCGGGGTTGGAAGCCTTCAGCCAGAATCGTTGGCCCAGTCTTCGCTTTGATGTGGGCGAGTTCAACGACCTGCTGTCGCGAGGCCTGCCTTCGGGTTTTTACTACAAGACCTTCATGTGGCCAAAGCGCGCCTGGATGGGCTACGAATATTTCATCCGCAGGGCAGCGGGCCTCGGCCGTGCTCCCGATGGGCCCGATCCGGATTACTACGACAAAATGCATGTCCATTGCGACGTGTTAGTGGTCGGTGGGGGTCCGGCGGGACTCGCGGCGGCGCTTGCCGCGGCACGCGCCGGTGCGAGAGTCGTGCTTGCCGATGAGCAATCCGAGTTCGGCGGCGCATTGCTCGGGCGTAATCTGCCCATTAACGACAAACCCGCCATGCAGTGGATCGACGCCACCGTGCAGGAGCTCGCGTCCTTCGACGATGTACGGATGTTAACGCGCAGCACCGTCGCCGGATATTACGACGACAATTACCTCACCATTGCCGAGCGCATCGGTGATCACTTACCGCCGGCTGAGGTGGCCGGCCGTCCCCGGCAACGCCTGTGGAAAGTGCGCGCCGCGCAGGTTGTTATGGCAACCGGCGCCCACGAGCGCCCGCTGGTGTTTCGCGACAACGATCGCCCGGGCATCATGCTCGCGTCGGCGGCTCAAACATACTTGAATCGCTATGCCGTTCGCCCGGGCAACGAGACGGTTGTCGTCACCAACAATGACAGTGCCTACGCCGTGGCATGTGATCTATCCGATGCCGGCATCCGGGTGACGATGGTGGATCTGCGGCGCGAGCCGTCGGACGCGCGTCGGGCGTTGCTGAGAAAACGCGGCGTGGAAGTACTCGCCGGCCACGCCGTGCTGGGTGCCTCCGGCCGCACGCGGGTGTCGGCGGTGGAAGTGGCGCCGCTGAATGCGGCCGGTGACGGATTCAGTGGTGCGTCGCGTACCATCACTTGTGATCTCGTGTGCATGTCCGGCGGCTGGAATCCCGCCGTGCACCTGTTCTCTCAATCTCGGGGCCGGCTCGCCTACGACGAGCAAAAGGCCTGCTTCGTGCCCGGGGAATCCTTCCAGGCAGAGCGTTCCGCGGGCTCGGCGAGCGGCGCCTTCGAACTCGCCTACGTGCTTTCCGAGGGTCGCGAGGCGGGTAAGGGCGCAGCCGCCGCGGCGGGCTTTCGCAAACGCGGCAGCGCCGTATCGCCGCGGGTGGAGCTGGAAGAAGAAACACCCATCGAGCCCGTGTGGATCGTGCCTCAGCGGGCCCGCGGCGCGCCCCTATCCAAGCACTTCGTGGACTTTCAAAACGATGTCACGGCCGCCGACATCGGGCTCGCGGCGCGGGAAGGCTATCGATCCGTCGAGCACCTGAAGCGCTATACGACCACCGGCATGGGTACCGACCAGGGCAAGACAGCCAACGTCAACGCACTGGCAATTCTCGGCAAGCAGCTGGGCGTGGACATATCCGCCGTGGGTACGACCACCTTCAGACCTCCTTATACGCCTGTCACTTTCGGCGTGTTGGCGGGCCGCGATATCGGCGAGTTAGCGGACCCCGTGCGCATGACACCGATACACGCGTGGCACCAGGACCATGGCGCCATGTTCGAAGATGTGGGCCAGTGGAAACGACCCTGGTACTACCCGCGCTCCGGGGAGTCCATGCACCAGGCGGTGAACCGCGAGTGCCTGGCGACGCGCAATGCCATCGGCATTCTCGATGCATCAACACTGGGCAAAATCGATATTCAGGGGCCGGACGCCGCCGAGCTTCTGGGTCGTATTTATACCAACAATTGGAAGTCCCTGGGCGAAGGCCGTTGCCGCTATGGCCTCATGTGCGGCGAAGACGGCATGCTGTTCGATGACGGCGTGAC
>JAACFO010000063.1 GCA_009937425.1 Gammaproteobacteria bacterium | reverse complement strand
CCGTTTACGTAGGGCGGGTAGTCCTCACCCTGGATGAGCGGCCGCAGATAACGGCGACAGGCTTCGGTAATGCCGAAGCCGTCGTCGCTGATGTAATCTCGCGGCATTTTCTTCTCCACATTGGCGACGTCTTCGAGATTCGCCGTGCCCACCTCCCATTGGAAGGGATCGTCGCAGGTTCGCACGATGACGGGCATCACCGCGTTTCTTCCCTGGGTCGCCAGCTCCACGGCGGCACAGCCCAGCGCGTAGGCCTGCTCGACGTCGACCGCCGACGCAATATGTCTGGCGGACCGCTGTAGATAGTCGGCAACCGCCCAATGATACTTGTAGCCCAGTCGCTCCTTGATCAATCCCGCGATCATGGGAGCAACACCCCCGAGCTGCGCATGACCAAATGAATCCCTGCTGCCGGTCTCGGAAAGAAACTTGCCTTGCGTATTGCGCACGCCTTCTGACACGACAATGGCGCAATAGCCGTTCGTGTCCACCGACTCTTTGACCCTGGCGAGAAATTTCTCCTCGTCGAAGACGACTTCGGGGAAAAGAATCACCTGGGGCGCATCGCCTTCGCGCTCGGCGGCCAACCCGCCGGCGGCCGCTATCCATCCCGCATGCCGGCCCATCACTTCGAGTACGAACACCTTGGTCGAAGTGAGCGCCATGGATGCGACATCGAAGGCGGCCTCTCGAATGGACACGGCCACGTACTTGGCAACGGAACCAAAACCGGGGCAGCTATCGGTGATCGGCAGATCATTGTCTACGGTCTTGGGGATGCCCACACAGACGATGGGATAACCGAGAGTGTTGCCGATTTGAGACACCTTGTAAGCAGTATCGGCGGAATCACCGCCGCCATTGTAAAAGAAGTAACCCACATCGTGGGCTTGAAAGACATCTATCAAGCGCTCGTACTGGGCGCGGCTTTCAGCAAGACCTTTGAGCTTGTAGCGGCACGAACCGAAGGCGCCTGCCGGTGTGTGGCGTAGCGCCGCAATGGCCGCGTCGCTCTCGAGGCTGGTGTCGATCAAATCCTCGGTCAATGCCCCGATGATTCCGTTGCGTCCTGCGTACACTTTGGCGATGCTGTCCGGATACCGGCGCGCCGTCTCGATGAGGCCTGCCGCCGAGGCATTTATTACAGCGGTTACGCCGCCTGACTGCGCGTAAAAGGCGTTTTTGACCGTGCTCATGAGGCCCTCTTCAGGCCCGTTTTCGGCCTGTTTGATGCTGTATGATGTTAATCGGGCTCAGAATGCCGCATCTGAGGGGCCATTGTCACCCGCACCCCATGCAAGGGTGGATGCGCCGATCCTAACGAGCCCCCTTGTATCAGTGGAAATACTCCTCAATATATACAAACTGTCACAGGATGGAGTCCAGAGGTTTCAAATTCGTGGCACCACTCCCGACACGACCGAAACGCAGAATCGCAACCGAGCGTCGAACCGGCCCCGGCTTGGTGTCGCGGCGGCTTCGGGACGCGCTGGTCATCGGCGTGCTGTGCGCGTGGCTGCCATTTGCCGCCCAGGGACAGAATCAACTACCGGATTTCGGCGACGCCGCAAGCGCGTCTCTTTCCCCGGGCCAAGAACGCGAGCTCGGCGCCCTGCTCATGCGTCAGATTCGTGCACAGCTCCCGGTTATCGACGATCCGGAAATTGAAGATTACATACAAAGCCTGGGCTTTAAGCTGGTATCCGGCGGCAGCCAGGGCAGTACGGATTTTCACTTTTTTGTTCTTGCTGACCCCACCGTGAACGCGTTTGCCATACCGGGCGGCTACATCGGCATCCACTCTGGGTTGGTCACCAATACCGAATCCGAAAGCGAGCTTGCTTCGGTGGTCGCCCACGAAATCGCGCACGTTACACAGCGTCATATCGCCCGTGCGATCGCGGACGCCGAAGGCAGTCAGTACGCCACCCTGGCAGCAGTAATTGCGGGGCTCCTTATCGGCACGCAGAATAGTCAGGCCGGACAGGCCGCCATAGCCGGCGCCACCGCCGCAAGCGCGCAGTCACAGATCAACTTCACCCGGACGAACGAAAAAGAGGCCGACCGTGTCGGCATCGGTATGCTGGCGAAAGCGGGTTACGATCCGCGCGCCATGCCGACATTTTTCGAGAAGCTGGACCTCGCGTCACGCTACTACAGTCGCCCCCCGGAATTCTTATCCACTCACCCCGTGACAACGTCGCGTATATCCGATAGCCGCGGCCGTGCCGAACAGTATCCATACAAGCAGTACGTGGATAGCGTCAGCTATGGATTGACTCGAGCGAAGTTGGGCGTGCTGACGACCAATGACCCGACACGTTTGTTGGCCGAATACGAGGCGAACCTGAAATACAACGAGACAGGCGACCGCAGCGCCGATCTCTACGGACGCGCCCTGGTACTCGCAAGACTGGGGAAGTCCGAAAGAGCGAAAGAGGAGTTGCGCAAGCTCATATCGGCTCATCCGGAACGCGTCCGGTTCCGTGTGGCACTTGCCAAGCTGGAGTTGGGGATGGGAAACACGAAACAGGCGCTGACGATCTACGAGGACGCTTACGGATTGTTTCCAGATAGCAAGCAGTTGATACGCGGATTCGTAGATGCGCTGTTGCGCGACGGCCAGGGAGCAAAGGCGCTGGTAATTCTCGACGACTATGCGCGTGTTAGCCTTAAAGATGCGGCTCTGTATCGACTCGAGGCCGAGGCGTTCAGACAAATCGGCAAGGTTATGAGCAGCCGTATGGCCCTGGCGGAGCACTTCTATCGAAATGGTGAATTGGACGCAGCGATAAACCAGTTGCGTCTCGCGTCCAATGAGCCCGGCGAGGATTTTTATCAAAGCTCCAAGCTGGACGCGCGACTAAAAGAACTGCAGTCCGAGAGAGACTACCTCGTGCGCAACTGAGCTCGTCGGGGCAGACGTGGGAAGCGGTTTCCCCGCTGAGGAAGGAAGGTTTTTTGACCCCGCCGCCCCATTCTGGGAAAAGATGCCCTACGCTGCATTTTATCCGGGGAGCGCCGCGATCAATCCAGTAACCAGCATTTCCGCGATCTCACGAGTTCTCTTCTCGCCGGCGGATGCTCTCGAGAATTCCCATGCCGAGCGCGAAATAGCCCTGGACAACAAGCGCATCCGGGTCGAGCGCCGTAAACGCCATCCATTTCTTGCAGATTGGCGCTGGGGCTACCGTGGAAGACGCAGAAACTTGAGGCGGGTCGCCGACAGCCACCGAGGTCATGCAATCCTGGACTGGTATCACCCCGGCTTGTGGTTCTTCATCATCGCCACCTACGTGTTGAGCGGCATCGATGCTGTTCTAACGCTCACGTTGCTGGAAATCGGTGTTGCCGAAGAAGCGAATCCATTCATGCATTTGCTTCTGGCCGAGAATGTGCGTCTTTTCGCCGGGGTGAAGGCGTTAATTACCGGAATAGGGTTGGTTTGGCTGACGGCATATTCGAATCAGCGCCTGTTCACCAGACTCCGCGTTGACCGGCTTATCTATGGGTTGTTCGCAATTTACGTGCTGTTGATTGTCCATGAGATTCGGCTGCTGAGGATGGCCGAAGCAGCGGGCTGGCCAGGTTAGCCGCCCCTGAACAGCTGCGCAGAACTCCGCTACACACGTGGCTTCGCTACACGCTCCTTGTCTACACCCCCTCCCTCGGCAACCGCTCCCTGCGTTGCTCTCGGCTCTGGCATCCTGCTTCGCTCTACCTCGTCCATCCCTGGACTCGTAACTCCTGCATCTGACCGCCATGGATGGCCGCTCCCGCACATCCATGTGCTCCGCGGCACCTGCACATCCGTGTGCAATGGCGGGAATGCAAAAGGATTGTAGGAACAATCCTTGCCCTGCAGTCGTGTCCCTCCCCCTCGAGGCGAGGGGGAGGGGACTTCGACTGACACGCAGGTGCAGTACATTTATGCGCAGCTATTTAGCTTAGCTCGTATACCGGAGTTCGCCATTCCGGGTGGTCTGGCGACTCGCCCTTAGCGATGGCGAAGAATCGATCCTGCAACTCGCGCACCATTGGCCCCACCTCTCCGCCACCCACTTTCAACCTGTCGATTGCGGTCACCGGCGTAACCTCCCACGCGGTGCCGCAGAAGAAAGCTTCTTCCGCTGCAGCCAGCTCACTGCGATCGATATCACGCTCATGGGTTTCGATACCCGCTTCCCGGAGCAGCTCGAGTACCGTGGATCGCGTAATGCTTTCCAATATGTCACTGGACGTATGCGGCGTGCTCACCACGCCATCGCGCAGCATGAAGAAACACATGCCGGGTCCTTCGGACACCTTGCCCCGGGAGTTCAGGAGAATCGCGGTATCGTAGCCATCGGCCAGTGCCTGCAGTCCGGCCAGGCGGCCGTTCTGATAGTTGGCGTTGCATTTCACACGCATGGGCATGGCATTGTCCGGAACGCGCTGCCAGGAACTGACCTGTGCCGTGCAACCGTCGCTCAATAACGGCGGCTCCGCGCGCACGCCTGCGGTAATAGCGAGCCCGACGGGTCCACAAACTGTAGGACCGCCGAATCCATCCACGAAGACCGTGGTCATGGAGTGCACGGTGGCGCGAAACTCATTGGCCCGCAGCAACTCGATGGTCTTTTCGGTGACATAGGCGGCATCGAAGATCCGATCAAAGCGCATGAACTTCTGGGAAAACTGCAGCCGTTGCATGTGAGCCTCCATCTGGAACAAATACATCTGTTGATGTTGCTCGTTCCAGTAACCCCGCAGTCCTTCGAACACCGCCGTGCCGAACTTGAATGCAGCAGTCGACACATGCACTTTTGCGTCCTCCCACGGCACAATTTCGTCATTGAGAAAGATGTACTTGGGCTTCTCCACGTTCGTTTTCCTTATTTAGCTGCCAATTGTTTTTCGTAGTCTAAACTGCTAAAGCATGGCCGTTTACAAGGTGACGCCACCATCCACCACCATATTTACACCGGTGGTGAAGGCCGACTCGTCACTCGCAAGATATACTGCCATGGCAGCGATTTCTTCTGCCGTACCGAGACGGCCAAGAGGTTGCCGGGCGATGAACGCGCGGCGGGCTTCGACCGGATCATCGAAAGCGTCAATACGTGATTGCAATGAAGGACTTTCGACGGTGCCTGGACAAATAGTATTACAGCGTATGCCCCGATCGATGTAGTCGGCAGCCACAGATTTGGTAAGGCCGATAACGGCGGCCTTGCTCGCGCCGTAAACACAGCGATGTGCGATCCCCTTGATGGAGGACGCTACCGATGCCATGTTGATGATCGAGCCTCCACCACCATCGAGCATGGCGGGAAGAAAAGCGCGAATCGTGAAGTACATGCTTTTTACGTTGACGCCGAAAGAAAAATCCCAATCGGATTCGCCGCACTCGAGGACGCTGCCATGGTGAACGAATCCGGCACAGTTGAACAAGACGTCGATTGTGCCAACATCGGCGGCAACTTCGAGCACGGCATCTGCATCGGTAACATCGAGACGGCGGGTGTTAACGCCGGGCATCCCATTCAATTCAGCGAGCTTGTCCTCGTTCACGTCCGTAGCGATTACCTGCGCACCTTCGGCGGCAAAAAGTTGCGCCGTGGCGCAGCCGATACCCTGCGCAGCCGCCGTTACCAATGCTCGCTTTCCAGTCAATCTATGGGCCATTCTGCCTCCTCGTATGCAGGACGAGTACTCATCACACCGTCGTCGTTGGATGCGGGGAGTATGGACATCAGCACGCGTGAGACGCAAGACGTGCTGACGATCAGCGAGCCGGCGCGTCCATGAGTCTGCGCGGCTGGACCGAGTCCTTACCGGGCGTGTTGCTGTGGGCCTTGCTGGCCCTGACCGCGGCCGTTTACTGGCCTGGTCTCGCAGGGCCACTGGTCCTCGACGATTTCGAGAATCTCAAGCCGCTTGTGGACATGCACTCCGGCGCCATCAGTTGGCAGGAGGTTGTTTTCGGATCCTCGGTGGGCGTCGGCGGACGCCCGGTGGCGATGCTGAGCTTCGTTTTAAACTGGCAGACAAGCGCCGGCGAGATTTGGTCGCTCAAACATACGAATCTGGCGATTCACCTGATGTGCGGCGCGCTGCTCTTCTGGCTGTCGGGACGCCTTCTTGCCGAGCCCCTGTCCGCAGTGCCAACGCATCGCTGGTGGCTTGCATTACTGGTCGCAAGTCTTTGGCTGCTGGCGCCGATGCAGGTGAGCACGGTGCTCTATGTGGTACAGCGCATGGCCCAATTAGCGACCCTGTTTGTGCTGGCGGGACTGCTCTGTTACGTCACCGGACGGCAACAGCTGACCAAGCGCAGGCGGCTGGGGATCGCCTTGATGTGTTTGTGCTTCGTTCTCTTCTGGCCCCTCGCCACACTCAGCAAGCAAAATGGCGCGCTGCTGCCGCTGCTGGCTCTGGTCATCGAGCTGAGCTTTTTCTCGCGTCCCGAGCCGGCTGCCGATCGCCGCCTGATTACGGGATCTCTCGCCTTGCTGGTGGTTGTCCCGGCAGTGGCCGCAGGCTTCGTGTTGAGCATGGGTTCCGCCGGCCTCGGCGCGGCCTATCAGGCCCAGGACTTCTCCGCCTATGAGCGCCTTATTACCGAGGCGCGTATTCTCTTCGACTACAGCTTCAATCTGCTGCTGATGCCCGGCGGCTCGCCGCTGGGTCTGTTTCACGATGACTTCGTGGTATCCCGGGGCTTATTGGATCCGCCGACCACTGCACTCGCCATCGTTGCGTGGATCGCATTGCTGGCTGTGGCATGGAACGTGCGCGGCGGATCCTGGTCTGCGATCCTGTTCGGGCCCGTGTACTTTCTCGCAGCGCATTTGCTGGAGTCGACGATCCTGCCCCTGGAGCTGTATTTCGAACATCGCAATTACCTGCCGAGCACCGGCCTGTTCCTGGGACTTGGCGTAGTCGTCGGGCGTTTGATTCAACGGACCAGACTGAGGAAGAGCTTCATTGCCCTGGTGGCAGTCGTACCTCTGGTACATGGAACAATGACCGCCGCGCGGGTGCTCAACTGGCAGAGCAAGGAGACCCTGCTGCTGACTTCCGCGCGCACACATCCCGACTCGGCGCGGGTTCATACGGGCCTTGCGGGCCTGTACCTCGGTCGTAAGGATCTCGGCAAAGCATTCGAGCATCTGGATCGGGCGGAAGAGATCTATGGGGCACGGCAGAGTTACGCCATCGCTTTACACCGGCTGAGTGCTTATTGCTCGTCGGGTCGCCGGGTGGCGGAACGTCATTACGGCGCACTCGAGACTCACACTGGAATCACCGACACCGTGTACACGACCAACGCACTGCTATCGCTGGTGGACAAAGCCGAGCGAGGGGAGTGCCGGGATATGGATCTCGTGCGAATAGCCAATGTCATCGACGAGGATGTGGGCACCAGCAGCGGCGCCGGGAAGCACGGCAGGAACTGGGCATTGCGCATGTACGCGGCCAGACTGCTCGCGCTCCTTGGCCGTAAACGTGCAGCCCTGGAGCATGCGCTGGTAGCCATGGCGCTGCGACCAACCTGGATCGAGCCGGCTTTGCTCGCCATCGAATACCAATTCGCGCTCTATGACCGTGAAGGCGCGGGCCGCACCCTGGCGGAGATAAAGAAGCGCAACCTCGGGCGCGTTGGCTTGTACGCGCAGCTCATCGATGCCTACGAGCGCCGCCTCGAAAAAAGCGAATAAATGAGGGCAGGTCTGCGCATTGCGCAGACAATGTGCAATGTGCAGACTTGACCCCTTTATTTGACCCCTTTATTGCCGCCATGTCCGAAGACAGTTTCGAGCGCGCCCGCATTCTCGCCGAGAGTGGTGATACGCAAGGAGCCGTGCACGTTCTCGGGCGCTATCTCGAGGCCGCGCCGGGCGATGTATCCGCCCATTTTCAGCTCGCACATTTGCTGCTCCACCTTGGGGATGCACCGGGAGCGGTGCAGAGTTTCCAGCGGGCAATCGCCTTGGAGCCCGAAAACGCTCTGATGCACAGCGATCTGGGGACCGCGCTGGAAGAAGCCGGCCGGGAGTTGGAAGCGGCCGAGGCCTACGAGTACGCCGCCCGGGCGAACCCTCCCTTTCCGCCGGCACAGCACAACCTGGCGTTGGTGCTTTGCCGCCAGGGCCGCTGGGACGAAGCGGTGCAACTACTGCGCACAGCCATCGAGCAAACGCCCGACTTTCGAGCCGCCCGACTGCAGCTGGGTGTGGCGCTGGGCGCGCTGGGGCAGGAAGATGCGGCGCGTGCCTGCTTCGACGAGCTATTGGCCCGGGATGGCAGGGATGTGGGTGCGCACCACGCTATCGCCGACATGCACATGAGCAATTGCCGTTTCGCCGAGGCTGCGCAGCAGCTGGAGACATGCCTGGCGTTGGCCCCGGAAGATGCGCAGACCATCCTGAGCCTGGGCGCCTGCCTGCAGGAGTTGGATCGCGTGGACGAGGCCCTGGCGCACTACCGGCGCCTGCTGTCGCGGGAACCTTCCCGTTACTACCAGGTGGTGAAAAAACTGACCAGCGCGTCGCGGGGTCGTTTCTGGGTAAAGTCCGCCGAACTTCGCCGGATTCTCCTGGGCTGATTCCTCATTCCGAGCCCGGCTTGGCCACGCGAAAGCGGCGCCGGTAGGTCCCGGACTCGGCATTGACCGCACCCTGGGTGCGCATGAAGTCCCGCGCCGCATCACCCACCAACTCGCCGAAGGCGAGGCTCGGAGCGCCACGGGGAACCACCACGCATTGTGCAATCGGCAGGCCGCGCTCGAGCACGCCGACGAAATCCGGATCCCGCCACAAGGCGGGAAACTGTATGCAACCATCTTTGTACTCGTCGGTGTCGACGAGTCCCGTCAATGTGCGAAACGGCAACTCCTCGCGGTTAAAGGGATGAGTAACCAGCAAAGCGAAACCGGGCGGCGTCTCGATGGTCCAGTAGTTGGTGAATTTTATCGCAGCACTGTCCGCTGCGGCGATTGGCGCGCCTGCCAGCTGCTCGCCCAGATGAAAGCTCAATGGCGAACGCGTATAAGGCCCGACGCTGGAGGGACCGAGATCCCAGTCCCACTCGAAGCTGCCGTGATCCACGCGAATATCCGTTACCAATGGCACGATGAAGCCCAAACCCATAGCGTCCACGAATGGGGGGCACTGCTTGACGGTACGTATCTCGCCGTTCAGATCGCTACTGGGAGCGGTGGCCGCCATGCGCTTGAGCCAGTCGGGCATGCCGCGCTTGGCAGCATACGGGCGCGGTAAAATATCCGTGAGTTCAGGGGGGCAGCGGAATTGTACTTTCATGGGATCGGCGCGCTGTTTGCGTGCCCCATGGTAACGCAAGTCACCAGCAGCCGCTTTCGAGGTCGGCGACACGAGGGTAAACTCTGGCTGGCCCGGAACGAGCAGGCAAATACCCGTTACACGTCAGGAGAATATGCATGAAATACCTACATTCGATGGTTCGCGTCAGTAACCTCGATGAATCCCTCGATTTCTTCTGTAACAAGCTCGGACTGTTCGAAGTCAGCCGTTACGACAGCGAAAAGGGTCGTTTCACGAATGTCTTCCTGGCGGCACCCGGGGATGAGGAAACCGCGAAGTCAGTCAAAGCACCGGTCATCGAGCTAACCTACAACTGGGATCCCGAGGAGTACGGCGGCGGACGCAATTTCGGTCACCTGGCCTTCGCCGTGGACAATATCTACGCGGTCTGTCAGCACCTCATGGATAACGGCGTCACTATCAACCGGCCGCCCAGGGATGGACGCATGGCATTCGTACGTACGCCGGACAACGTCTCCGTGGAACTGCTGCAGGCGAACGGGGAGTCACTACCCGTCGAGGAACCCTGGGCGTCGATGCAGAATACCGGAGAATGGTAGACGCCCGCGGCACCCCGGGACGGCGGTGACCCCCGCCGTCATTGCCGCCAGGCAGGCCGGCGTCGCCTGCCAGGTAGTGGAGTACCAGCACGATCCCGGGGCGAAATCCTTCGGACTGGAAGCCGCCGAGGCCCTGGGCGTCAATCCAGATAAAGTGTTCAAGACCCTGGTCGCCAGTCTCTCCCCGGGAGACCTGGCTGCCAGGGATCTCGTGGTCGCCGTGATCCCCGTCGCCGCCCGCCTCGATCTCAAAGCCCTGGCCGCGGCCAGCGGCGCCAAGAAGGCCGTCATGGCCGACCCGAAGGCGGCGGAACGGGCCACCGGCTACGTCATCGGTGGCATCAGCCCGCTGGGGCAGCGCCGGGGCTTACCCACAGTGATAGATGAGTCAGCACTCACTCACGAACAGATCTACGTGAGCGGTGGGCGGCGGGGGCTGGAGATTGCCATCGGGCCCCGGGACCTGGTGACTTTAACCAACGCAAGCGTGGGCTCCATCGGCCGTTGACGGGGGGCGAGCAATCATTTAACCAGATGGTTGACTTTACCCCCACCGCCCGATACATTTCACCACATGGTTAACTATCAAATGCACGACCTGGACGGAATATTTCACGCGCTGGCCGATCCCACCCGCCGCGCCATCATCGGCGCGCTGATTCAGGGACCCAAAACCGTCGGCGAGATTTCCCAGCCCTTCGACATCAGCCTGCCGGCGGTCTCGAAGCATCTCAAGGTGCTCGAGCGAGCCCGATTGGTGACCAGGCAGGTACGCGGCCGCGAGCACCATTGCCGGTTGAATCCGCAATCTCTTGCGCCGGCCCACGACTGGTTGAGCTTCTACTCGGGCTTCTGGCAGGAGCGTCTCGACGCTTTGGACGCATTGCTGAGCGAGGAAGACCATGACAACGACGAACCCTGAACAACGGCCGACCCCAAGGAGGAATTCACAATGAACGCCGTAGCGGAAAGACTGGTGGTGAAACGCACCTTCAAGGCGCCCGTCGAACGGGTGTACGCCGCGTGGACCGACGCCGAGCAGATGAAACGCTGGTTCGCCCCCGGCGCTATGAGCGTGCCCATGGCCGAGTCGGATGCGCGCGAAGGCGGCCGCTATCGCGTGCAGATGTCCGAGGGCGGGAGTGACTGCGAATTTCACACCACCGGCGGCGCTTACCGGGAGGTTATCCCCAATCAACGTTTGGCGTTTACCTGGCAGTGGGAAGGATCGGAGCTGGAAACCCTGGTTACTCTGGAGTTCAAATCCCTGTCGGCGAATGAAACGGAACTCACGCTCATTCACGAAGGTTTCGACAACGACGACACGCGGGAAAAACACGCACAGGGCTGGGACGGCTGCCTGGCGAAACTCGATGCCTTTCTGGATTGACGGAACGGCCTGGAAAACCGAGGGACGGGCATGAAACTCTACCTCTGGCCAAGCTCCAGGAGAAAGTAAGCACTTGAACCAGCCCAAGTCCCGCAACCCGACTATCGGTCCCCGCGGCGCCGGACCGAGTCCGGCGTCGGCTCGGCCGGCGATCATGGCGGGCGAGCACGCCATCTCCGCGGGGCATTATCTGGCTAGCGAAGCGGGCATGGCGATCCTCAATGCCGGCGGCAATGCCGTTGACGCCGGGGTAGCGGCGGGTCTCGCCATGGGGGTGGTGCAAAGCGACCTGGTTAACATCGCCGGGGTCGCTCCCATCATGATGTGGATCGCCGAGACCAAAGAGGTGGTGTGTATCGACGGTTTGGGCACCTGGCCCGGCGCCATGACCCCGGATCTGTTTCAGCGCGAGCACGCCGGCGAGATACCCGTGGGTCCATTGCGCACAGTAGTGCCCGGGGCGCCCGCCGCCTGGCTGAGGGCTCTCGAGAGCTACGGCAGCATGTCCTTCGGTGAGGTGGCGCATGCCGCTATCCGCCTGGCCCGCGACGGTTTCGCTATCGACGCTTTTATGTGCGCCGTCATCGAGGACAACATCGAGGGGTACAGACGCTGGCCGAGCAACGCGGCGATCTACCTGCCCCAGGGCCGGCCGCCACGCCCGGGAGAACGCTTCTGGCAGCGGGATCTGGCTGATACGCTGCAGCACATGGCTGACGAGGAGGCGGCCCACGCCGGCAAGGGACGGCTCGGCGGCATTCGCGCCGCCTACGACGCGTTTTACCGGGGAGACATCGCGCGCACCATCACCGACTACCATCGCCAACACGGCGGCTTGTTGCGCATGTCGGACATGTCCCAGTACAGCGTTCGCGTCGAACCAACGGTGGCGACGCGTTTTTCCGGCTACGACATTCACTGCTGTGGGCCCTGGTCCCAGGGCCCGGCTCTGGCACAGCTCATGGGCATGCTCGACGGCGTGGACCTTCGCGCCCTGGGGCACAACACTTCGGCCTGCATCCACACGATCACCGAAGCTATCAAACTCGCCTTCGCCGATCGTGAGTGCTACTTCGGCGATCCGCGCTTTGTAGACGTGCCGATGGAAGCGCTCCTGTCCGCAGACTACCTGGCGCTGCGCCGCCAACTCGTGCGTGAGGACCGCGCCTGGCCTGATATGCCCCCGCCGGGAGACCCCGGCATACCGGCGGGCGAGCGCGCCGGTTGGCCGGCGATGGCGGGCAAGCTCGAGAACAACAGCGCCAGCGCCGAGGCACCGACCTTGGATACTTCCTATGTGTGCGCGTGGGATAAGAAGGGCAACGTTTTCTCCGCTACCCCCAGCGATGTTTCCTATCAAACGCCGGTCATACCCGGGACGGGTCTTTGTCCATCGTCCCGTGGCTCCCAATCGCGCCCCGACCCGGCACATCCATCGTCGGTGGCGGCGGGCAAACGGCCGCGATTAACACCAAACCCGGCGCTGGCGCTCGAGGACGGTAAGCCTTTCATGGTTTTCGGTACACCCGGGGGCGACGTGCAGGTCCAGGCGATGGCTCAGTTGCTCGTCAACGTGCTGATCTTCGGGCTCGATGTGCAGAGCGCCATCGAGGCGCCACGCTTCGCAAGCTATAGCTTTCCTTCTTCCTTTGCCCCTAACCCCTACTTCCCGGGCCTGCTCATGGTAGAGGCACGCATTTCCCGGGAAGTCCGTAATGCATTGCAGGCCCTCGGCCATGACGTGGAAGCATGGCCCGAACGAACCCGCAAGGCGGGCGCCCTGTGCGCCATCCGCATGGATCCAGAGACGGGCTTTTTGCACGCCGGCGCCGATTCACGGCGAGCCGGCTACGCCATGGGCCGTTGAGGTATCCCAGGCGGGGATGCCTCCGCCGACGGCCTTCGGGTTATTGGAGCAGAAACGGTTCCTCTACTGCGTAGCCCTGGGCGTAGTCCACGCCGATCTGGCGCAGTCTCGTCAACACGCTCTGGCTTTCGACGCATTCGGCGACGGTCTTCTTGCCGAGGAAGTGGCCGATTTCATTTAGCGATCTGACCAGCACAAGGTCCCTCGGATCGGCAGCGATATCTTTGACCAGGGAGCCATCGATCTTGACGAAATCCATGGGCAGGGTTTCCAGGTGCGCCAGCGACGCTTCCCCGCTGCCGAACTTGTCCAGGGAAAACCGGCAGCCGTGTTCCTTCATGGCGTGAATGAAATTCACCGCTACCGGTAATGAATCGATGGCGGAACTTTCCGTGACCTCGAAAATAATCTTCTCGGGCAAAACCCGGGAATCGGCGAGGACTCCGCGCACGTAGTCGGCAAAGCTTTCGTCGGCCAGGGTGAGCCCGGAGACATTGATGGAGTAACCGTCGACCTGGTCGAGTTTGGAGGAATTGTCGGCCATCCAGCGAAGCGCCGTATGAACAACCCAGCGGTCGACCTCGCCCATCTGATTGTTGCGTTCAGCGGACTGCAAGAACTCCCCGGGCAACGTAGTCTCGCCGCGCCTGTTCTTGACCCCGAGAAGCAGCTCATAATGGGGCAGCGCTGATGTGTCGGCGCCGATTGGTGTCACTCGTTGGCAGCGCAGCTGCAGTCCGCCATCGGCGAGCACGCTGCTAATCACCGAAACGGCCGCGGCCTGATCCTCCACCGCCGAACTGTGCCGCTCGTAGACATGGACGCGGTTACCGCCCGCCGCGCGCGCCTGCCGGTACGCTTCATCAGCAGCCTCGAAAAGTGCCGATACGCTGCCACTGTGCGCATCGATGGGTACGAGACCCGCGCTGATGGTAAGGCGAAAATTCTCCAAGTGCCATTTGCACTGGGAAGTTTCCATGATGGCGCGCAGCGCATCCATGACCGCCCTGGCGCCGTCCGTGGTGCAGTTGTGCAGCAGTACCGCAAAGCGCCCGGCCTTCAGTCGGCTCGCAATGCCCTTGGCGCGCACATGATTCTCCAGCACCGGTACAAAGTTTTTGAGCAACTCCCCGGCCACCTCCTGGCCGCACTTCTCGACGATGGCGCCCAGTAGATCCAGCTCCAGTATGCATAGCGCGTGGCTGGACCCCATGGCCACCGCGCCGTTCAAAGCCTGCTCTACCGAGGCTTCGAGTCCTTTGCGATTGAGCAGGCCGGTGGGCTCGTCCAGAGTGACCTGGCGCGCGATGCGCTTGTGCAGATCGTTCAGAATCCCGAACAGGCCGCGCTCGACAATCGGCAACTTCGAGGCATCGATCATCCACAGCTCTGCGCGACGGAACTGCATGGCGAGTTCCTGGCGGGTCACGGTGGCAACCTTGTTGCCCGCGGCATCGACGAACAGATATCTGGCGCGGTCATCGCTCACCATGGCCAGGTTGAGCTTCTCGGTCCGGGATTCCTGTGTACGCCGGTACACCACGTCGCCGGCCTGCAGCTGGTCGACGCGGCCAAGCCAACGCTGCAGCTCCGGTGGCGGGTCGGGGCGTGTTTCGGGCCCGGCGGTGTCCGCAGCCGGAGCGGCTGCACGCAGGGAATCGAGCAGCGCTTGTTGCTTCGATTGCTCGCGCACCAGCTTCGCGACAATGTCGTCGTAGCGTCGGCTCTGCTCCTGGAAGATAGCATCCAAACCGGGAAGCACTTCGCTGAAGACCGATTGGCGTACAGCGTAGCCGTCAAGGGATCCGCCTTGATCGGAATCGGCGACGATCCGGTCCAGCAACGGATCGATGACCGCGTCCCAACGATCGCTGCCGATGATCGACGGCTCCAGGCTGCCCAGCCGATTGACCGCCAGGCGTGCCGGATGCTGCTCGTTGGCGAAAAAGAAGAAGCCGTCCTGCAGAGCGGCCTTGGCCAGCGGTATGGCGAGCCGGCGGATGCAGCCTTTGACCGCGGGTTTGATCAGCGGGTCGTCCAGTGTGGCGTCCAGCAGCTTGGAAATTATCTCGACGACGATGCCATCGGCTTCGGTGACGTCCAGGCCGGCCGCCTCCCAGGCGGTCATGAGACGGTCCTGCAGAGCCAGGGGCTCGTCTTCATTCGGGATCAGGAACTCCGGCGCGCGCTGCAGGATGACGAGGGCGTCGATAATCAACTCCCTCGCTTTTGGGTCCACCGGCGAGGCCTTCGGTTCGCTGGTGGCGATGGCGGCGACGGTCTCCGGGGTACTGTCGCTGGAGCGCATCTGGCGCTCGAGCCTCAACAGGCAAGCCAGCGTGTGCATGGCATCGCCGACCACAGCCCGCGGTGGCTTCACCGGCGCCGGATCGATCCTCGCGGGTGTGGCCACCGGCACCTGCCTCGCCAGTGCCACAAGCTGGCGCACCGCCTGTAGCGACGGCGGATCCAGGTCGACAAAGGCGAGCCCCAGACCCGTCGGCAACACCCGGGCCACAGGTGCGGAAATGGAATGCAGGCTGGCTGCGGGGTGCGCTCTACCGGACGGGCCCTGCTCCCCGGCAAATTGCACTACGACCATGTCGTTGCGGGCGAGCACCTTGCCGCCTGCGATGATGGGCTCGCCAGCCGTTTCCTCGAGTGTCAGAAACAGCCCGCCGGCGCCCAGGTCCTCCAGCCGGCAGGAATGGGTCTCCCCTCCGGGCAGCCCCAGGCGTGCGCTTAGCTGCAACGGATAGCGGGCGTGCCGACGTCGCTCGGCAGGGGGCCTCGGGCTCAACCCGCCGCCCATGTCATCGATGGCGAAACTCGCAGGCACGCGGCCCAACCCCCTCGGGAATGTCATGGTCTCTATACCGGCGGCGAACGAGCCGGTTGCGGGTAACGCATTCTTATCGAGACTTACATTGCTGAAGCTAACGCTCCCCGGTGCCCGGGAATGTGAGCCCCATCACATTTCGACGTTTGCGCCATGGCTGCTGCGCCTTCAGCTCTCCAGCACCATCAGCTGGTCCTTTGGCAACAGCAGACTGACCTGGCTGTCCATTGCGTATACCGGTGCTCCCTGCTGATGTCGGTGGTCCACCAGCACCGTGTCGGCTCCAATCGCGACACCGTAGCGAATAATGCTTCCCAGAAACTCCATGTGCCGAACCGTGCCTGCTATCCGCACGCTGTCGGAGTCGGCGCTTTTATCCGCGGCTGCGATAACCACATTCTGCGGTCTGAACATGAGGCTGCGTGGCCCGCGCCCCGGGCTGTCGACGGGGATCCGCGCCCCATCGAGGGCATTGAACTGCGCGCCGCCGCCGGCATCCTCCACGACTCCTCTGAGCACGTTGGCGGTGCCCAGAAATGTTGCCACAAACAAATTGGCCGGATTGTCGTAAAGCTCCATGGGGCTACCAACCTGTTGAATAATGCCGTCATTCAAGACCGCCATCCGGTCAGACGTTGTATTGGCCTCTTCCTGATCGTGGGTTACGAAGATTGTGGTGAGCTGGAGCTTCTGTTGCAGCTCGCGCAGCTCCCGTCGCATCTGGACGCGCAGGTTCGCATCCAGATTGGAGAGCGGCTCGTCCAGCAGCAGCACCCGCGGCTCGACGACGATTGTTCTGGCTAATGCGATGCGCTGTTGCTGGCCGCCGGAGAGCTGGGCCGGCCGGCGATCGGCCAGGTCGAGCAGGCCCACCATCTCCAGGGCCGCGTCGACGCGGGTGGCGATCTCCCGGGTGGGCAGCTTGCGCTCTTCGAGACCGAAGGCGACGTTCTTGCGCACCGTCATGTGCGGCCACAGCGCGTAGCTCTGAAAGACCATCCCTACGTTGCGTTTCCACGGCGGCAGATGCGCGACTTCTTCACCGCCGATGAGGATGCGCCCGGTCGGCGTCGGTCCGAATCCGGCGATCGCCCGCAGCAGCGTCGACTTCCCGGAACCCGACGGGCCGAGAAAGGCGAAAAACTCGCCGGGCTCGATGGACAGGTCGATGCCTTTGAGGACGTGCGTGTCGTCAAAGGACAAGTTCAAACTCTCGATGTCAACGCCGGCCGCGCTCGTAGCGATGCTCGTCATGCGGTGGCTCCTTCGGCTACGACGGCGGTGGGTTCACGGCTCGCCCGGCCACGCTCGATAATGCGGTGAGAGAAGTAAGTGCCCAGACCCACGAACAGCACACCGATGACGCCGAGCGCTGCTCCGGGTCCGCGTCCGGAGGCTGATTGCATGAACTCGTAAATGCCGTAGGCCAGCGGCGCGTCGGAATCCACGGCCACCAGCATGAGGGTGGCGGACAGCTCCACCGAGGCGGTGGCGAAGCTGGTGACGAAACCCGCGAGAATACCGCCGGACATCAGCGGCACGACAACGCGCCACACGGTGCGGCCCTTGGTGGCGCCCAGATTCTCCGCCGCCTCTTCCAACATGATACTGACCTGTTGCAGGGCGGCCATACAGGCCCGCAACGCATAGGGCAGGCGCCGTATGGTGAGTGCCACGACGATGATCACCCACCATGAAGCGAGGGGTTGGTCGATGATCGGCACATTGAAACTGTGAAAGGTACGCAAATATCCGATCCCGATGACGACCCCGGGCACGGCGAGGGCGGCGGTGGCTCCATAATCGAGCCACTTGCGCCCGGGCAGTCCCGTTCGCCAGACAATATAGGCAATCGCGGTTCCTATGATGACGTCGAACAGCGCCGCGAGGCCCGCGTACAGCAGCGTATTGGTGATGTATCCGGAAGCTTCACTGAACACGGTGACGTAATGTTCGAAGGTGTAGGCATCCGGCAACACGCTGAACGACCAGATGGTGCCGAAGGACAACAGCAACAAGCCGATATGCGGTGACAGCACCAGCAGCAGAATCAGGATGACCACGGCATAACACCCGATTTTCTCCCAGCTGCGCAGATCCCGGCGCATGAGTCCGCCGCCGCCCTTCTGCACGGTGGAATAGTCCTTGCCGCGCAGCGCCAGCAACGAAACCCACAGGGACAGGAGCGAGAACGCGACCAGGATCACCGAGATCACGTAGCCCATGGGATCAGAGATGCCGATGGAGGTGATGCGCAAGAACGCCTGGGGCGCCAGCATGTTGTTGATATTGAGCAACAGCGGCGTGCCGAGATCATCGAACACCTTGATGAACACCAGCGCCGCGCCGGCCACGTAGCCCGGCATGGCAAGCGGGAACACGATGCGCCGGAAAAGCCGCACACCATAGGCACCCAGATTCTGGGCCGACTCCTCCATGGAGCGGTCGATGTTATTGAGCGCCGCCGACAGGTTGATGAGGATAAACGGGAAGTAGTGGATACTTTCGACGAAAATGACACCGTTCAAGCCTTCCATGAAAGGAACGGTGAATCCGAACCACTCGTCCAGAAGCAAATTCACCGAGCCGTTGGCGCCGAACAACAATGTCATCGCCACGGCGCCGACGAATGGCGGCATGATGAGAGGGATGATTCCGAGCGTCTGGATCAGCAGAGCGCCGCTGAAATTGAAGCGCGTCGTGAAGTAGGCGAGAGGGATGGCGATGATGGTCGCCACCACCACCGACATGGCCGCCACGTAGAAGGAGTTGACGAATGACTCTTGAAACAACGAGGTAGTGAAGAAGTCGACGAAGTTGATGAGCGTCGGGGCGCCGGTGTTTGGGTCCTGAAAGGCCACCAGCACCACCTGCACCACCGGCACGACCAGGAAGAAAATCAGAAACAGCGCGATCAATCCGCCGGCGAGTGCCGGTCCCCGCTGTCCTGGTTTGAATGCGGACGCCATCCCGTTCCCCCCACGCCGCGTTATTCAGAAAAGCAACGGGGCCCGGCGACATTCGTCGCCGGGCCCCGTAAACGCTGACTCGAACGTCAGAGCATGGACTTCGCTTTTTCCGCCAGCGACTTGGCCTTGGCATAGTTGGCTTTCACCATGGCATCCCACTCCTGCTCGACCTCCGCCTGGCGTCCGGTAACCTTTGTGGTCGCCTTCTTGCGCTTCTTCTTGAAGATCGCGTTGAACTCCTTTTTGCTGGCCGTCGCCTCATCCACGGGAACCTCGTTGACCAGTGCTTTCGCCTGGGCAATCAGGTCAGCTGCCTGGGCGTTCGACTTGCCCGCCATGGCCGCCTCCGCATCCTGGATCGCCTTGGTGGTGTCACGCAGATCGTCGAGACGATAGGTGATCATCACGTCGAACAAGGAATTGATGACATTGTAGCGACCCTTGGAAAGGCCGAGATCGAACTTCACCGCCGATCCGATGGAGCTGTCCTTGAATGGGTTCGGAAAGCCTGCAGGGGCCTTGGCGTAGGTCTCCGGGTTGACCGGCAAACGGCGGATCTTCGGATCCAGTAACAGCTCCTGGCCTTCCGTGGAGAGCAGGTACTCGATGAACGCGCCGGCGGCCTCGGGGTTGGGCCCGTTCTTCACCAGCGCGATGTTGGCCGGCACCAGTGTGGTCACAGTGGGATAAACATATTCGACCGGGAATCCGGAAGCCTTCGACGAAAGCCCGAAGAAGTCGATGACGATGCCGACTCCGAACTGTCCGCTGTTGACACCGTCGGGGACACCGAAGCTGCGCTCGGTTACGGTCTTGAAATTGCCGGCCATGGCCTTCCATTCGGCCCAGCCTTTTTCCCAACCCTCGCCCTGGAGCAGGGTCTCCACCGTGAGATGCGTGGTGCCCGACCGGGAAGGTGCGCTCATGCCCACATGACCGTGGTACACGGGCTTTTTGAGGTCCACCCACTCAGCCGGCGCCGGCAGCTTTTTGGCCTTGAGGTAACGCGTGTTCCACATGATGCCGTAGCCAGAGGCCGCAAAGCCCTTGTAATAGCCATCCGGATCGTTGATCGGAAAGGCGCCGACTTTTTCCGGAATGCCCTTGACCTTGACCTGATACTTGGCCAGCAGATCATCGCCCTTGAGGACCTCGAAGGCGTCTGGCGCCGAGGCCCAGAACATATCGGAGGTATTGCTGCCCGCCGTTTCCTGAAGGTACTTGATGCCGGCGGTGGTCTTCTTCTTGAGCATCTCGACTTTGACGTTCGGATACTTCTTCTCGAATGCCTTTTTGAAGGTGCCCGTGGTGTCTTTGGGATACGAGGTGACGATGGTGAGCGTGCCATCCACTGCGGGCAGGCTCAGAGGCGCTGCCAAGAGTGACAAGGCCAGCGCCAGAGACGCGACACGGGCGAAAGCTGACGTGTAGTTATTCATTATCAATCCTCCTGATGAGCTTCCCACTGTCATGAACTCATTGATTTTATTACGGTCCTGAGCGGCACGGGTTGCGCGCTCAAGCTGCGATGTTACCCTGCGGAGCGGATGAAATGCGAGTGAGGGAAATGATGGCGGTAATCCCGATGTCCGAGCTCGATCTGCGCGGCAAGCGCGTGCTCATGCGCCTGGATCTGAACGTGCCGCTGGCGGACGGCGAGGTAGCGGACGACACCCGCATCCGGGCGAGCCTTGCGGGGATCCGCCAGGCCCTGGACGCCGGCGCCCGGCTCATGCTGATGTCGCACCTGGGCAGGCCCACCGAAGGGGATCGGAATGATGCCTTTTCACTGGCGCCGGTGGCGCGCAGGCTGGGCGCGCTTCTGGGCCGCGATGTGCCTCTCCGCGACTGGGATTGCGTCGCCGATGCCGGCGAAAGCGATCTGGTCCTGATGGAAAACGTGCGTTTCAATGTCGGCGAAAAGCACAACGACGACACCCTGGCCCGCAAGATGGCGGCGCTTTGCGACGTCTTCGTCATGGATGCCTTCGGCACCGCCCACCGCGCCCAAGCCTCCACCCACGGCGTCGCCCGCTTTGCGCCGATTGCCTGCGCCGGGCCGCTCCTCACCGCGGAGCTCGACGCCCTCGGAGCAGCGTTGCAGAATCCTGCCCGGCCGTTGCTTGCCATCGTCGGTGGATCCAAGGTCTCGAGCAAGCTGACGGTGCTGGAGTCGCTGCTGGCGCGGGTAGATCAACTCATCGTCGGCGGCGGCATCGCCAATACCTTTCTAAAGGCCGAAGGTCACCAGGTGGGGCGCTCGCTGTGCGAAGACGAGCTGGTCGGCACGGCCCGTGCCCTCATCGACGCCACCGCGACATCCGGAGCCGCCATTCCACTTCCAGAGGACGTGGTTGTGAGCGATGCCTTCAGCGCCGACGCCGTGGCACGACACGTCGGGGTCGACGAAGTGGGCGCGCAAGACATGATTCTGGACATCGGCCCGGCATCGGCGGACGCCCTCGCCGCCTTGATCGCGTCCGCCGGCACCATCGTCTGGAACGGTCCCGTGGGCGTATTCGAATTCGATCAATTTGGCGACGGCACCCGGCGCATCGCCGAAGCCATCGCCGCCTCCGACGCGTTCTCCATCGCCGGCGGCGGCGACACCCTGGCGGCCATCGCCAAGTACGGCGTTGCCGAGGGGATTTCGTACATATCCACAGGGGGTGGCGCTTTCCTGGAGTTTCTGGAGGGCAAGACGTTGCCGGCGGTGGCGATACTGGAGGAGCGTGGGGCGGCTTCCTCGTGATTCGGACCACCGGGATTCCCGAGTTGAGTGCGGTCCGGTTTTTCTGGAAAATCATTTCTGCCAGCAGAGACAAAATTCTTCGCCGGGGGTAGCGGATGAGCAAACAATACGACGCCGTCATTATCGGTGCCGGCGTGATCGGTGCCGCCACCGCTTACGAGCTCAGCAAGAAAGGCCATCACACCCTCAGCATCGATAAGCTGCCGGCGGCGGGTTATGGCCCCACCAGCAACTCCTGCGCCATTATCCGCGTGCACTACTCGACCCTGGAGGGCGCGATCTTCGCCTACGAGGGCTATTTCTACTGGAAAAACTGGCAGGACTATCTCGGGGTCACAGACGAGAGGGGCGCGGCGGTTTTTCACGAGACCGGCTGCATGGTGATGAAGACCGAGGTGAACGGAAGCTTGCGAAGAATCCGTGAGATTGCCGATC
>JAACFO010000194.1 GCA_009937425.1 Gammaproteobacteria bacterium | reverse complement strand
CAGCGCGCCGGCTATTCCCTGGCGATCGGCGCGTTGCAAGGGCCTGACATTGCGCCAGTCTTTTTCGTCGAGCAGCAGCGTGCCGCCCATGCCGGTAAACAGGACACCGCCCGCCCGGGTTTTGAGACCGTTGGTCAACAGGCTCCCGGTGGCCGTGTCGACACGCCCCCAATTGGCGCCGGCGTCATCGGAGTAAAACAGGTGACCTCGCAGTCCGTAGACATAAACCCGGTGCTCGTCCATGGGCAGCGTGCCGAACAAGGATCCTTCGTAGGGGGAGGGCAACTGCCTCCAGTTGTTGCCGCCATCATCAGAGCGATAGAGGGTGCCTGACTCGCCGGCGATGTAGAGTCGCTTCGACGATGCACCGGCGATGTGGTTCAGGTGCCGGTCACTGTCGCTGATTGTGCGGGGTCGCCAGGTGTCCCCGCCATCGCGGGTTTCCAGAAAATAGCCGTAGGCGCCCACGGCAAAACCGTGCTCGGGGCTCTGGAACCACACGTCGAGTAACGGGCGCTGTTCCTCGGGAGCCGTAAACACGGTTTCCCAGCTGAGACCGCCGTCGCGGGTTCGCAGGATGGTCGCGTCGTGACCCACGGCCCACCCACGGGTGCCATCGTAGAGGCTGACGCCGGTCAGGGTTGCGCGGCTGGGCACGGCGGCTTGAACCCAGCTTCGCCCCGCGTCCCTGGAGACGAGGATATGGCCGCGTTCGCCGACCACCACCATGTGATCGCCGATGGCGGCGCCGTCCAGGAACAACGAACGGGCCACCAGCGGCGCGGCAAGGGCTTGCTCGCCGTCCGGGTTGGGAAACTCAGCGGTCAGGGTTGATGGCGCCAGACAGAGGGCGAGCACCAACAGGCGATGAATGCCGGCAGGCAGGGTTAGGTTCAAACCGTCTACTCGAGGCCTGGCTTGTCAGCGCCGTCCGTCGCGCCTGAGGGCCGCCGGCGTGAAATCCTCGAGACTTCGCTTGATGCTGAAGTCGTACATTTTACTCTCGTTGTCGAGACCGAGAGCGAGGTAGCGTCCAGCCTGCAGATCCGTGGTGACTTCCAGGGTCGTCCAGATAGTCGGGACATCGTAGTAGTTGATCACGTGGCCCTCGGCGACCCGCCACAGCTGGTCGCGATTGTCGTAGATGTCGACGATGAGAATTTGCCACGAGTCCTCGTCGATGTAGAAGGTGCGGCGTTTGTAGATATGCCGTACTCCCTTTTTCAGAGTCGCATCGACCACCCACACACGGTGCAGCTCGTAGCGGGGAAACTTGGAATTGATGTGCAGGGGCGTCAGGATTTCCTTGTACTCGAGCTTGTCGCTGTGCAGCTTGTAGGCGTTGTAGGGTACGTAGATTTCACGTTTACCGAGCAGCTTCCAATCGTAGCGGTCGACGGCGCCGTTGAACATGTCGAACTGATCGTTCGTACGCATGCCATCGCTCGCGGTGCCGGGGTTGTCGTAGGCCACATTGGGCGCACGGCGCACGCGCCGTTGGCCTCTGTTGTATATCCACCCGCGCCGGGTCTCTTTCACCTGATTCATGGTTTCCTGCACGACAAATATGCTTCCGGCGAGGCGTGCCGGCGCCACCACCTTTTGCTTGAACAACAGCAGAATGTTGTCGAGCTTCGCCTGGGTCATATCTTCGTGGACGTAGCGCAGATCGAACTCATCGGCGAAACGCACCAGCGTATAGTTACCCCCGCGGGTGGGCGCTGCCTGCCCGATCCAGCGTGCGGCGGTCACGCCGCGAAAGCGCAGGAGATGATTCCAGATGGCTTCGAGACCGTTGCTTGGAATCGGGAAAGGGATACCGATGATGGCATCCGCGACGCCGTTACCTTCGTCGGTCAGTTTTGCCGTCGTCGCGGCCTTCCTGGTGGCGTCGTAAATGCGCTGCGGCGCCGAAGCACTGCGCCGGGTTCGATAAACATTCAGATAAAAATTTTCGTAGGCCAGGATCATGGCCTGCTGGCCCGGGGTCAGTTTGGCCTTGTGTTGCTCCATGTTGCTCTGGTCGATGGTGAACAGCACCGGGTCATCGGGAAAGGGATCCGGATGATGCATGCCCGCTTGGTAGCCTGCCGGTGGTGTCTTGATACCACCCTCCCAGGCGGGAATGGTGCCATCCGCGTTAGCGGCGCGCTCGCCGCCAAAAGGCGTGAGATCGGCGTCGAGGCGCGCAGCTTGCTCGGGGGAAATCTCCCCGCGCGCATCGCCGGGTACGCCGTGCAGAGCGAGGGCGAAGGTCAACGCGACTATGCCTTTTCTTTTCATGACATGGAGCCTAGAAGGAATACTTCACGGTTAGAGCGAAAAAATCTCTGTCATTCAATAGATTGTATTTTCCGGCGCCAAAAAAATTCGTGTAGGAGACGTCCGCTTCCCATTCTTGCAGATAAGTCGCTTTGAGTCCGACGGAGAACGCCTTGCGCCCCTCGCGAAATGGACCGGCCGGCTGCGGTGAAATTCCCTGCACGTCGTGGGCCCACTGAATTCTGGGCGACAGATTGATGGCCTCGATGGCGTTGTTGTAGGTGAGTTGCGCCGCCATCCGGTATCCCCAGGAGGCGGCAGTGGGAAAGGCGCTGCTCGGCTCCGCCGGCTTGCCCTCATGGGCGCCCCCGGCGGCGGCCTGTTGGGAGTTGCCGCTGGTGTCGGTGCCGGCGGCGTTGAGCCGCTTGCTGCTCTGCTTGGGCATGCTGTGCACGTAAGTGCCGCCGACTTCGACGACGAAGACGCCAGTGTTAGCGCCGAAGGTGGGGCCGAGGACCTTGGTGGCGGTGGCCTGAAGCTGACTGACGTCGCGCTCGATGAAGCCGTGGATGATGGTGTCGGTGCCGAAGGTTCCCAGTTGATTGTCGGCAAATTGCTTGTAAAACGTCGGGTTTGACGTCGAAAGCGGCGTAAGCGCAGCAAATAACAGTTCCACATCGTCGACCTGCAGGGCCAGATCGTTTTTGAACGAATACTCACCCTGCAGTGCCCAGCCGGTGTTTCCCACCTCGGAGTTGAAGCTGGCACCGATGAGATCGATAGCTTCCGGATACTCGATGAAGTAATTGGCTGTCTGGGCATAACGGTCGACGCCGACCAGGCCGCCGAGCTTCGCCGACGCCGCCAGCGAACCCGTCGCTAAATTTGTGTTGGCGCCTGTCGCGATCGTGACCGCAGATGCATTAGCCAGATTGACACCCGCCGTGGTTCCGGTACGGGCGCTGACGATGGGTAGGCGGCTGTTGTACTTCATGTAATAAAGGCCGAATTCCGCCCCGTTGAGCTTCTCGGCGAACATGCGCATGGCGACGCCAAACTGCCCGGTGTCGCTGGGTGTGTCGTCCGGTCCCCGCGACACGCCGAGAAAGTTTGGATCGAAGGGCGGCTGCCCAGGCAGAGCAGCGTCGATCAGGTCCTGGTTAATGGCGGGCCCCAGCACAGGCCCGAAGCTGGTGCCCAAATCCGAGAATTCGCCAAATCCCAGAAAGACCCGGGAGCCGCCCGCACCCACGAAGTCGTTGGTGGAAAAAAACGTACCCGGGGGATCGGTCTCCACCTCTTTCCAGCGCAGCTGATAGAAAGCCTCGACGGTGATGCTTTCCGAAGTGGACACCGACCCGCTGATCATCGGGATGGGCTTGAGCGCGTTTCGCAGCTCCGCCCCGGGTGTACGGAACCGGGCCACGTCGATGGGGTTGATGACGTTGATGCCGTTGGGGATGAAGGTGCTCTCGCCCCAGCTCAAGACCTGCTGACCGACGCGTAGCTGGGCCGGTGCCTCGCCGACGTTGAAGTTTCCCGTCACGTAGGCGTCCAACAGCTCGAGATCCTGGCCGACGATTTCCAGAGCTTCCTTGGTCAGCGGAGTACGCTCGCGGGTGCCGTTGCGCTGCTCCCAGTCGACGAATCCCGTGACCCGGAAAAACGCGCTCAGGGCGCCGCCGTCGATGTTCAAATCACTGGTGAACCGGGAGACATTCTGAGAGATTTTGCCGTCGTCGTAGTTGAGGGTGCCGTCGTCATGATTGACCGAGTGTGCGGTGCCGCCGTTGGCGGTACCGATGGTGGCTGGATCGCGCTCCGACGCTCGAACTGACACGCCCTGGGAAAGGGTCGTGTCGAAGCTGATGTCGACACCTTCGTATTCCCATTCCAGCGCCGCGGCAGGGCCGGCCGCGAACTGGCACAATATCGCAATCAGCGCGGGTAAACCGACGATCCATGTACACCCCGGCTCACTTCGCACATGGTCTGCGGTCATGAGTCCCTCCAGAATCGTCGGCGTCTTTTCCGGGGGCGCTATCGTGGATTGCGCCTCCAGCGACCAACTTCATGGTACTGACTAACTAAAGCGTATAAACGGGCCAAAGACAACCACCGTGGACTGGCCGGGGCTCTGGTCTAGAATGACGCCTACGGGAAGACGGGGTCCGTGGTGATTGTGAGGAGTTCATGAACGAGGGTGTGGACAAAATCTGGCTGGACAGCTATCCGCAGGGTGTGCCGGCACAGATCGATGCGGAGCGCTATGCATCGTTGGTGGAATTGTTTCAGGACAGTGTCGCGCGATTTGCCGAACGCCCGGCATTCGCCAACATGGGGAAAACCCTGAGCTTCAGTGATCTCGATGCTCTGAGCAGGGATTTCGCGGGATTTCTGCAGTCGCGGCTCGGTCTGGGTAAAGGCGATCGGCTCGCCATAATGTTGCCGAATCTACTCCAGTATCCGGTAGCGCTGTTCGGCGCCCTGCGGGCCGGACTCACCGTCGTCAACGTCAACCCCCTCTACACCTCGAGAGAGCTGCGTCATCAGCTCAGCGATTCGGGGACCACCGCCATCGTAATACTGGAGAACTTCGCCCACGTTCTCGAGGAATGCGTGGCGGATACACCGGTCAAGACGATCATAACGACCCGGATGGGTGATTTGTTGCCCTTTCCCAAGTCGCTCATCGTCAATCTGGTAGTGAAGTACGTCAAGCAGCTGGTGCCCGCGTTCCACATCGACGGCACGATTCGTTTCAACGACGTGCTGCGTCAGGGGGCATCGGCCTCATTGGAGCCCGTGCCACTGAGCCACGACGACCTGGCCTTTCTGCAATACACCGGCGGTACCACCGGCGTGGCAAAGGGTGCGATGCTGACACACGGCAACATGGTCGCCAACGTCGAGCAGGCGACGGCCTGGATGGGGCCGTATCTCAGCGACAGCGAGGAGACCGTCATAACGGCGCTGCCGCTCTATCACATTTTCGCGCTCACCGGGAACTGCTTTGCCTTCGTCAAAATCGGCGGGCTGAATTACCTGATCACCAACCCCAGGGACATGCCGGGATTTGTTCGCGAGTTGGCCAATGTCCGCTTCACCGGCATTACCGGGGTCAACACGCTGTTCAATGGCCTTCTCAATACGCCGGGATTCGATGGCGTCGATTTCTCGGCGCTGAAGATGAGCATAGGCGGGGGCATGGCCGTGCAGGCGTCCGTGGCCCGCAAGTGGCGCCAGGTCACCGGCAACACCCTGCTCGAAGCCTATGGTTTGACCGAAACGTCGCCGACGGTTTGTATTAATCCTTTCGACATCGAGGCCTTTAACGGCAGCATCGGCCTTCCGGTCCCCTCGACGGACTGCCGTATCGAAAATGATGACGGTGAGGTCCTGGGGATCGGGGAAACCGGGGAACTCTGCGTTCGCGGCCCGCAGGTCATGAAGGGCTATTGGCAGCAACCCGAGGAGACCCACGCTTGCATGGATCCGGACGGTTGGTTTCATACCGGTGACATCGCGCGTATCGATGAGCAGGGTTTCGTCTATCTGGTGGACCGGAAGAAGGACATGATTCTCGTGTCCGGTTTCAACGTGTACCCGAGCGAAATCGAGGAAGTCGTGTCCGAGCATCCCGACGTGCTCGAGGTTGGTGCCATCGGCGTACCCGACGAGCAGACCGGGGAAGCGGTCAAGATCGTGGTCGTCAAGCGAAATCCCGGCCTCACCAAGGAGTCGCTGGACAAGCACTGCCGTAAAAATCTTACGGCGTACAAGTGCCCGAAGCAGATAGAGTTCGTCGGCGATCTTCCGAAGAGTAATGTGGGAAAAATATTACGGCGCGAGCTGCGTGAAAATTACGGATGAGGAACTCGGCGTGAAAATAGTCTGCCTGGACCTGGAAGGCGTACTCGTCCCGGAAATCTGGATCGGGGTCGCGGAGAAAACCGGTATCGAGGAGTTGCGCTTGACCACTCGGGACATCTCCGATTATGACGTCCTCATGACCAGGCGCATCGAAATACTCCATGAGCAGGAATTGCGAATCAGCGACATTCACGATGTCATCGGTTCACTGGATCCGCTTCCCGGCGCGCGGGATTTTCTCGACCGACTGCGGGCATCGGTACAGGTGGCGATACTGTCCGATACGTTTTACCAGTTCGCGGAACCGTTGATGCGAAAGCTCAACTGGCCGAGTCTGTACTGCAACGACCTGGAC
>JAACFO010000193.1 GCA_009937425.1 Gammaproteobacteria bacterium | reverse complement strand
TCTTCACGGGCCGGGTGAACCCTTCCATGCCGAGCTGCGAGAGCCGCTTCTCGGTGATGTTCAGATTCTCGAGACCCCAGCGAACCTGCTCACCGGTCATGGACTTCTTGCCGAACTTCGCCTGCGCGGTCCTCACCGCCTCGGCGCCGAACATGGCGTTCAGGACCGCGCGATTGTAGAGCACCTCACCGATGTTGTTCTTTTCGGCCTCCGCGGTATCGCCGTTATAGACGTACTGGATGATGTCGTCGTGCACCCTGAATTTGGTGCCAGGTTGATGAAGCGCCGCGGACTTGTAGCCCTTGGACGCAGCACCGGCCGGAATGACGTCCGCGTCGCTGCCGGACCACCAGTTGCCGACGAAATGATCCATGGGATAGTTGACCGCCGCGGCCTCTTTGATCGCGACCTGATTCATCACACCCCAACCGGACATGAACACCCAATCGGGCCGCAGCTTGCGGATCTGCAGCCAGGTGGCCTTCTGCTCCTGTCCCGGATGGTCGACGGCCAGCAGGGTCAGCTTGTAGCCGTATTTCTCGGCCAGCACGCCGAGAGTCGGATTCGCCTCCTTGCCGTACGCGCTGTTGTGGTAGACATGGGCAATTTTCATACCCCTGAGCTTGTCGAGACCGCCTTCCTGCTGCCCCACGTAGTTGATGAACGCGGAAGCCTGGCTCCAGTAGGTGGTCGGGAAATTGTAGATCCATTGGAACACGCGTCCGTCGGCGGCCGCCGTGCGCCCATAGCCCATGGACAGTATCGGAACCCCATCGACCGGCGCCTTCGGGATCAGCTGGTAGGTAATGCCGGTGCTGAACGGATTGACCAGTGTCGCTCCGTGGGTTCCCTTACCCTTGAGCTTCTCGTAACACTCGACGCCGAGCTTGGTGTTGTACTGAGTCTCGCACTCCTCGAAGGTTACCTTGACGCCGTTGATGCCGCCGTCGCGCTTGTTGAGCATCGTGTAATAGTCACGAAAGCCATTGGCGACGGGGATACCGCTGGGGGCGTAGGGACCGGTGCGGTATACGAGCATGGGAAAGAACTGCTCCTCGGCGGCCATGGCCGGACCGGCGAAAATGCCGGTAACCGCGACCACCGCGCCCAGGACAGATAGCACTAACTTATTGATTTTCATGTATTCCTCCTGCCTTACTTGTGCTTATTGATTGGTGGTGACGCCGTGCTCCACGACTCTAGCATGGGGCGGGAACAGGGCAAAGCCTCCGGAGCCGGGCCCCGGTTTTAAGTTCGCTGCACAACAAATTGCTTAGTAGGGAAACGGCCAGATTCTCAACTTCTCCTTCGCAATCTGCCACAGGCGCGCAAAGCCGCGGGGTTCGACGATGAGGAAGTAGACGATCAAGCCACCGAAGATCATGACTTCCAGATGCTTCTGGGTATCGGTGGCCATGGCGATGCCGAACAGCTGCGGTGCGTTGGTGAGAAACACCGGCACCAGGATGATGAATGCAGCGCCGAGAAAAGAGCCCAACATGCTTCCGAGCCCGCCGATGATGACCATGAACAGCACCAGAAAAGAGACGTTGATGTCGAAGGCTTCGGTCTCCGCGCTGCCCAGGTAAAGGCACAGGGTCATGGCCCCGGCGACGCCGCAGTAGAACGACGACACGGCGAAAGCGGTCAATTTCGTCTGCATGGGCCTGAAGCCGATGATCTCCGCGGCAATATCCATGTCGCGAATTGCCATCCAGGATCGCCCGATGCGGCTGCGCACGATATTTTTCGCCGCCAGCGCCAGCACCGCCACCAGCGTGAGCGCCACGAGGTAGCGCACTTCGGCGGTGGCCTCCGGCCCGGTGACCATGACGCCGAATACGGTGCGCGGCGGCGACGTAATGGTCCCCGATGGATTGTAGTTGTAGAACCAGGGCACCTTGTTGAACATCCAACTCAGGAAGAACTGCGCGGCCAGGGTCGCGACGGCCAGGTAAAAGCCCTTGATGCGCAAGCTCGGAATGCCGAAAACGAGGCCGACGCCGGCGGTGATGACACCGGCGATCAAGAAGGCAACGATGACGTTGAGATCGGGAAATGCCGTAATCAACTTGTAGGTCGAGTAAGCACCCACGGCCATGAAGGCGCCGGTGCCCAGACTCAGCTGGCCCGCATAACCGATGAGCAAATTGAGGCCAATGGCCGCCATGCAGAAAACAAGAAAGGGGATGAGCACCGCTTGGAGCCAGTACTCGTTGGCGATGTTCGGAACGACCAGATAGGCAATTACCAGCAGTGCCGCCACGAACCAGCGATCCTGCACGATGGGGAACATCGCCTGATCGGCCATGTAGGTTGTTTTGAATTGGCCTGCTTCACGGTAGAGCATTTCGGATCAAACCCTTTCGATTATCTTTTCGCCGAACAATCCCTGCGGCCGGAACACCAGAAAGGCGAGTGCCAATACATAGGCGAACCAATTCTCGATGGCGCCGCCTACCAATGGACCCCAGTAAATCTCCGCGACCTTTTCGCCCACACCGATGATGAGTCCGCCGATGATGGCGCCGGGCACCGAGGTGAATCCACCAAGAATCAGCACCGGCAGGGCCTTGAGCGCGATCAGAGACAGCGAAAACTGCACGCCGCTTTTTGCACCCCACATGATGCCGGCCACCATTGCCACAACTCCCGCCACCGACCAGACAATGATCCATATGGTCCTGAGAGGTATTCCCACCGACATTGCCGCCTGATGGTCGTCGGCAACGGCGCGCAGGGCGCGCCCGACCGGGGTCTTGTGGAAAAAAACTGCCAGGCCACCCACCAATACAGCACCGATGGCGGCGGCAAATAAATCGAATTGATTAAGCAGCACACCGTGTATTTCGAAGGATTCATTGGGTATGCCGACGTCCAGCCGCTTCACATTGCTTCCCCACAGGGTCTCCCCGAAACCCTCGAGAAAAAACGTCAACCCGATGGTCGCCATGAACAGGATGATGGGATCTTGATTCACGAGCGGGCGCAGCATGGCGCGTTCTACGGCGAAGGCCAGCGCGATCATGACCAGCATGGTAAGTATCAACGCGATCCATACCGGTACGCCCTTTTCCATCAACCCGACCAGGGTCAATGCCGCGAACAACACCATCACGCCCTGGGAAAAATTGAATACGCCGGAAGCCTTGAATATGAGGACGAAACCCAGTGCCACCAGGGAATACATTACGCCGGTGAGCAAACCGGTGATGACTACTTCGATGAGGAATGCGGGAAACTCCCACATGTCCACAAACGGAGCGACAAAAATCGCGTTCAGTATTTCCATAACGAATCGAGGGCTCTTTTGTATTCAGTCATGGGCAACACCCAGGTAGGCATCGATGACCTCTTTGTTTGCACGGACCTCGTCTGGCGAACCATCGGCAATCTTACGGCCGTAATCGAGCACCACGACGCGGTCGGAAATATCCATGACCACACTCATATCATGCTCGATGAGGACAATCGTCGTGCCGAATTCGCTGTTCACGTCGAGGATGAAGCGGCACATGTCCTCCTTCTCCTCGGTGTTCATTCCCGCCATCGGCTCATCGAGTAGAAGCAAATCAGGCTCCGCCGCCAGCGCGCGGCCAAGCTCCACACGCTTCTGAAGACCGTAGGGCAATCGCCCCACCGGGGTCTTGCGGATCGCCTGGATCTCCAGAAAATCGATGATCCGCTCGACGAAAGCGCGATGCTCCATCTCCTCGCGCCGCGCCGGTCCCAGATACAAGGCCTGCAGAAACAGGTTGACCCGCATCTTCAGATTGCGGCCCGTCATGATATTGTCCAGCGTCGTCATTCCCTTGAACAACGCGATATTTTGAAAGGTACGCGCGATCCCCTGGGCGGCGGCGTCATGGGTGCGCATTTGTTTACGCGTGTTACCTTTGTAGGTGATCTCACCATCCTGTGGATGGTAAAAGCCGTTGATAACGTTGAGCATCGAACTCTTGCCGGCACCGTTAGGGCCGATGATTGCGCGCATTTCTCGCTCACGCACATCGAAGCTGACGTTCTCCAATGCCTTCACGCCGCCGAAGGAGAGGCTGACGTTGTTGACGTCGAGCAGCACGTCACCATTGATATTATCGTTGCCGGACATGGACGCCATTCCCGCTCAGCTCGCCTTGGCAACCGGCGCGACTTGCGGCACGTCGCGCAATTTAAGATCCGCGCTGATGGTGCCGGTGCGCCCGTCCTCGAAGACCACCTGGACCTCCATGGAGAAGCTTTTCTTGTCCGAGAAAAGCGCATCGATCACTGACTCATAGCGCTCCGCGACGAAACGGCGTCGGACTTTGAGAGTGCGGGTCAGCTCGCCGTCATCGGCGTCCAGCTCTTTGGGCAAAACCAGAAAGCGTCGAATCTGAGACCCGGACAGATGTGAGTCGGCGGCCAAATCGACATTGACCTTTTGCAGATTCTCTTGAATGAGTTCGATGACCTCGGGGCGCTCCGATAGTTCCTGATAGCTGGCATAGGGAATGTTGCGCTTCTCGGCCCAATTGCCAACTGCCTCCAGATCGATGTTGATGAAAGCGGCAACGTAGTCGCGTTGGTTACCGAACACCACCGCCTCCTTTATCTGGGGGAAGAATTTGAGCTTGTTCTCGACGTATTTGGGAGAAAATATGGCACCGCTGTTCAGTTTCCCAACGTCCTTTGCGCGGTCGATAATCTTGAGATGACCATCTTCGTCGAAAAAGCCCGCGTCACCCGTATGTACCCAGCCATCCTCGGTCTTGGTCTCTGCGGTGGCCTCCGGATTCTTGTAGTAACACTGAAAAACACCGGGGCCCCGGTACATGACTTCACCGTTGTCGGCGATCTTGATTTCCACCTGTCGAGCCGGTGTGCCGACGGTGTCCAGTTTGATTTCACCATCGGGTTGCATGGTCACGAACACCGCGGCCTCTGTCTGACCGTAGAGCTGCTTGATGTTGATCCCCAGAGAACGGTAAAAATCGAAGATGTCCGGCCCGATGGCTTCACCTGCCGTATAGGCGATACGAATTCGCGAAAAGCCCAGGGTGTTTTTCAGCGGACCATAAACGAGAATTTCGCCGAGCAGGTAAACCAGCCGGTCCTTAATGGACACGGGTTTGCCGTCGAGCATCCGGGAGCCGACCCGTTTGGCAACCGCCAGGAATTTGTGAAACAAGTTGCGCTTGAGTCGCGACGCGTCTTCCATGCGGATCATGACGTTGGTTAGAAGACTCTCGTAGATGGCCGGAGGCGCAAAAAAGTAGGTCGGACCGACCTCGCGCAGATCGTTCATGACCGTGGCGCTGCTTTCCGGGCAGTTGACACAAAAACCTGCCACATAGGACTGGCCGAAGGAGAAGACATGGTCGCCTACCCACGCCATGGGCAGATACGCCAGTACCTCGTCGTCCCGGCGCAACCCATCCCGCTCCACTGCGTTCCTGGCTGTGACGAGAACGTTGTCGTGGCTCAGCATGACACCCTTGGGCGTGCCCGTGGTGCCGGAGGTGTACAGGATGATGGCGATATCGGAGCCCTTGCCCTTGGCGATTTCGCTGCTGAGAAAGGCCGCGTCGTTTTCACGACGCTTGTGCCCACTCGCCTGAACGTCTTTATAGGAATGCAAAAAGGATTGCTGGTAATTTTTTATGCCGCGGGGATCGATATAGACGATCACTTCGAGCCGGGGACAGGCATCCTTGATCTCCAGCAGCTTGTCTACCTGCTCCTGGTCCTCCGCGATGGCAAAACGCGCCTCGGCGTGCTCGACGACAAACGCGAGCTCCTTGGTGGCCGCGTCCTGGTACATGGGCACCGGTACGCCACCGACGGCCTGGGCAGCACACATGGCGCCATAAAGACGTGGACGATTGTCACCGATGATGGCGATTTTGTCGCCGCGTTGGCATCCCAGCTCGGCAAGCCCACAGGCCAGATCCTGCACGTCCTCGAAAAGATCGTGCCAGGTCCATGACTGCCAGATGCCGAACTCCTTCTCGCGGGTGGCGGGCGCGTCGCGATAACGCACGGCATTGTCCATGAGCAACTTGGGAAAAGTATCCAGCGCGGGGTCACGCACCTGGCCGTTGGTCGCTGTTTCAACCATCAACTTACTCCCCTCGGCCGGCCTGCTACGGGCTACCCGGTAGCGCCGCCGGCTGGCCGGCAACGGACGGAGCTATCCGACCGGGTCTTGGCTATCTAGAAGAGAATTCCGTAACGACTTTCTAATTGTTTGAATTCACTCGCCATTTGCTGCCGCCCACGGGCGCGGAGTCAGACCTGGCAGGTGCACATCCTAACCGCATACCGGGCCCGGATTCCATCATTTCGGCTGCATGCGAATCGCGCCATCGAGGCGGATGACTTCGCCGTTGAGCAGCGGATTGTCGAGGCGCGAGGGAAAGGGCACCTGGGCGCCCAGGCTGTCTTGAACGGCTTGCGGCATGCCGTGCAGCATGGGCGTGCCCATGAGACCTGGCGCGATGGTCATGACGCGTACGCCGAAACGCGCAAGCTCCCTGGCGATGGGCAGGGTCATGCCGGCGACGCCGGCCTTGGAGGCACTGTAAGCGGCCTGGCCGATTTGACCTTCAAATGCCGAAACCGAGGCGGTGTTGACGATCACACCGCGTTCGCCACTGTCCGGCTCTGGATCCAGCGCCGTCATGCCGGCAGCCGCCAGGCGCAGGAGGTTAAAAGTCCCCACCAGATTCACCTGGATGACCTTGTCGAATTCCTCCAGGGGCATCGGCCCCTCGCGCCCGACCACGCGACTCGCCGGTGCGATCCCGGCGCAGCTGACGAGGATGCGGGCGGCGCCGTGCTCTGCCCGGGCCGCGGCGACGGCCTGCTCTGCTTGTGCCGCGTCGGTGACATCGCAGGCAAATGCCAGTCCGTCGATCATCTTCGCCTGGACCCGGGCAGCATCGAGATCCCTGTCCAGCAGCGCAACGCGGGCGCCGCGCTGGGCAAGCATGTGCGCGGTGGCCGCGCCCAAGCCCGATCCCCCGCCGGTGACCAGCGCCGCCTGCCCCTCTATCTGCATGGCGAAGCCGCCCTATCGGTCACGACAACACCACCGCCGGCAGTTCGCTCAGTGTGGTCAACTGAACATCCGGTTGATCCGGAAGGCGCTCCTCGGCCTGATTAAAGCGATTAACCCAGGCGACGCGAAAACCGAACGTCGCTGCAGCAGCGGCGTCCCAGGCGTTGGAGGACTGAAAACTTACCTGGCGTGCTTCGACACCGAGTTGGTCCACGGCCAGTTGGTAAACACTTGGATGGGGCTTGAAGATGCCCAGCGTGTGCACGGAAATGACGGCATCCAGCAGCTCGCCCAGCTTCGAGCCTATTACCGCCGATTCGAGCATCTCCGGCGAGCCATTGGAGAGCAACGCCGTCTGCATGCCACCGTCCTTGAGTTGGGCAAGAACTTCCGGAACCTCCGGATAGCAATCGAGTTGCAGGTAGGCATTAAGAAGGTCGTCTCGCAAAGACTGGTCTGAAACACCATGTGCATCGAATGCGTAGTCCAGGGCATCACCGGTAATCTGCCAGAAGGGCACGTAACGGTTCATCAGACTACGCAGCCAGGTGTACTCGAGTTGCTTGGTGCGCCACATGGCCGAGACGCCGTCGGCCTTGTCGCCGAGGCGTGACCGGTGATGACCAACAGCGGCATGCACGTCGAACAGTGTGCCGTAGGCATCGAATGCGCAGACTTTGATATCGTCGAATTTCACGCTTCTCCCCCCAATACCAAACTACAGATTTTCGCGGATACGTTCCGCCAATTCACCGATAGCATCCATGTCGCCAGGCGCCAGGCCCCAATTGAGCTTCAACTCGTCACCATCCCGGCGCGGTAGAACGTGCATGTGAAAATGCAAAACCGATTGCGCGGCGGCGGGTCCATTACACTGAAGCAAATTCATGCCATCGGGATTCAGCGTTTTGTTTATTGCGGATGCGATTTTTTTCGCCGTGACCACGGTGGATGCAATGGCAGCATCCGAAACCACGTGCACGTCCGGGAAATGTTCTTTGGGGATCACCAGGGCGTGACCCTCACTGGCCGGATTGATGTCCATGAATGCGAGAGTATCTTCATCTTCATACAGTCTGAAGCATGGAATCTCAGCGGCGATGATTTTGCAGAAAATACAGTCCATAGGATTATCAGAAGATTTATCAGACCGCTTCGCGGTCGGGTTAAACGGGAAACGCGTATGTTACCGCGCTGGTTGCTGCAGTCCCAGGTTCGTGGGTGCGTTCGTGGAACTCCACGTCGCCGTCCGCGCCGACCAGGACCAGGGTGGACGAGCGCGTTCCATAGTCGCCGGCGGTGATAAAGATTGACGACAAGACGCGTTCCTGCGCCAACCCAATGCCGGTGTCAGGTAGCGCGTCATCCTCGGCGATGTGCCGATCCATCAACAAGTCGAACATGGCCGGCTTGTCGATGTGCCGCGCGGCGAGCAGTGCCTCGAAGCCTTGTTTCCCTCGCAGTACCTTCGGCCAGGGAGTATCCAGGAGATCATTGCTGACAGCGTAGATGCCAGAATCCAGTATCCGTGGCGCGCCGCCGTGGGTGGAGAACCACCAAAGACAATCGCGGTCGCCCACCAACAGGTTATATCCGTTATACGCCGCGGCGCTGGCCACCAGGGATTGCAGATAGTCGCCGGGGGTAGCCTGGGACACGAGAAAATCGCTTACCAGCCGACCCCTGGTAGGGGCGTTCTCGATACGACCACCGCCCCGGCGATAATTGGTCAGGGCGGCGAACCGCCCCCCCCGGCTGACGCCAAGCCACGTACCCCCACCCTCCAGGTCACGCCCGGCAAGCAACCCCGGCGCGTCTTCCCAATAGTCCGCCGGCGCAGTAGGCCGCGCATAATACTCATCACGATTAGCCGCCACCACCAACCGATAGTCCGGATGCCGCCGCCAAGCCAGGAAGAGTAGACACATGGGTGAGGATTCTACCCGCTCCCGCTCCCCCTCACCCTAGCCC
>JAACFO010000192.1 GCA_009937425.1 Gammaproteobacteria bacterium | reverse complement strand
GCTGCGCCAGGAAGTGACCCACGTACCATCCCCGCAAGGTTTTGACTTCGAAACTTCGGGCTTCGTGGTCACACCCGCGCGCTGCGCCAGGAAGTGACCCACGTACCATCCCCGCAAGGTTTTGACTTCGAAACTTCGGGCTTCGTGGTCTCTGATAGCGATATTGGTGTTTACTGCCGGCCCGAAACCGGCAATCACATTTTGATCGGTAGCGAGGATCCGGAATGCGATGAGCGCGAGTGGGTCGACCCCGACGATTACAACCGTGAGTTCAGCGAGCAGTGGACTACCCAGGCCTATCGCATGGGCCAACGAATCCCGAGCCTCGGCATTCCCAGCCGCATGAAAGGTTGCGTGGACTTATACGACGTCAGCGACGACTGGATCCCCATCTACGACAAGTCTTCGGTCGCCGGTTACTACATGGCCATCGGCACCAGCGGTAATCAATTCAAAAACGCACCGGTAGCGGGCGCCATGATGGCTTCGCTCATCGACTACTGCGAGGGCGGCGCGGACCACGACAAGAATCCACTGCAGTTTCCCTTGAGCTACATCGACGGCAGTATCGACGTGGGATTCTATTCGCGATTACGAGAAATCAATCCCGAGAGCAGCTTCTCGGTCATTGGTTAGCAACCCCCGTCGCTTGTTTCGTTCAACAGCATGAATCGCAAGGACCGTAAACGCTTGAATCAGGCGCGCAGGGAGACCCGCCGGAAGGGCAACGGCGCGGGAGCAAGCGCTCGGGACATGGATTCCTCTCTTGGCCGGATTACGGCTCTTCTGCAGGCCGGCCATGCACGCGAGGCGGGCGAGTTCTGTCAAACGCTGCTGGTGGAGCATCCCGAGGACCCGCGGGTACTGAATCTCGGCGCCATCGCCGGCTTCCAGACCGGAGATGCCGCCACCGCCGTGGAGTTGCTGGAAACGGCGATTGAGCATCAACCGGACTTCGTGGATGCCCACAACAATCTCGGCAACGTGCTCAAGGCCCAGGGGGACTTATTCCGGGCCGAGGCTGCGTACAAGCGCGCCATCGAACTTGCACCCATGTATTTCGATGCCCACTTCAATCTCGGCATCGTGCTCGAAGCCATGGGCAGACCCGGGGAAGCACGGGATACCTACAAGAACGCACTGAATATCCAGCCGGATTTCCTACCGGCCTTTTTGAATACGGGCAATGCACTGAAGGCGCTGGGCAAATTCGATGAAGCGCTCGATTATTACCGCTGGGTTGTGGAGAACGAGCCGCGCAACGTGGACGCTCTCAACAACGTCGGTGCTGTTTACTACGAGCTGACGGAATTCGCCGACGCTGAGTCCACCTATCGCAAGGCGCTGGAAATTGACGCCAGTCACGCGGATACGCTCTACAACCTCGGCGTGCTACTGCACGAGCTGGAGCGCTACGAGGAGGCCGTGGATGCCTACGAGCGCGCGGCCAAGGCGAGGCCCCACTATGCCGAGTGTTACGTGAATCTGGGATACACCTTGCACAAGCTGGGCAAATTGGTGGAAGCGCGGAAATTCTACCAGCGTGCCATTGAGCTGGATCCCGATAATGCACAGGCGCACGCGAACCTCGGTGATCTGTTACTCGCAGGTGGCGAGCCGGACGCGGCACTCAAGATTTGCGATGACTTCCTCGCGACTCATGCCGGCGACACCGGAATCCTCGCCTTCAAGAGCATCGCCCTGCGTGAGGCCGGCGATGCAGATGGGGCGCGGGAGCTGGCGAACCCGGAGAAATTTCTGCGCGCCGCTCCGCTGGGCGTACCAGAATCCTTCACTGATCTCGAGAGCTTCAACACGGCGCTCGCCGATCACATCTGCGCGCATCCGTCGCTGGTGGATGCGCCCGCCAGCCACGCCACGCGCCAGGGTAAGCATTCCGGTGAACTGCTTATCGAACCGAAAGGGCCCATGGCCGCGTGGGAGGCTTCGGTACGTGAGGCGGTGGAGATATACAGGGGCGCATTAAGCGACGATGCGACGCATCCGTTTATCAACAGCTTTCCCGCACGCTACCGGCTGACCGCATGGAGCGTGGTGTTGGAGAGTCAGGGACATCAGATCCCACACATCCACCCTTCGGCCTGGATGAGCGGTGTGTACTACGTGGCGCTTCCCCCTGAGGTAGCCGCATCGACGGATGACACCGCGGGTTGGATCGAATTCGGGCAGCCGCCGGATCACTACCACGGGCACAAGACACCGGAACTCTCCCTGGAGAAGCCCCGGGAAGGCTTGCTGGTCCTGTTTCCGTCGTATTTTTATCACCGCACCATCCCCTTTCACGGGGCGGGCCGGCGCATCAGCATTGCCTTCGACGTGCTGCCCTACCGGGGTCCGTGAGCGGGTGACTTTTCGGCATGAATATTGGTCGCATCCAGGAGAAATGCCCCGCGCGGTGATCGTTTATGCTAGCGGCGAATGCGGTAGCGCTGCGCGGCCGCCAGGGAGACGACAGTGAAAAGCCAGGCCCATGTGGTAATCATCGGTGGCGGCATCATGGGGGTGGGCCTTGCCTATCACCTGACCAAAGAAGGGTGGTCGGATGTGGTGCTGGTGGAGAAGGGGGAACTGACTTCCGGCTCCACGTGGCACGCCGCCGGGCTCATTCCGCACTTCATTGGCAACCTCAACATGGCCAAGGTGCATCTGCACGGCACCGAGCTCTACAAAGTGCTGGAGGAAGAGACCGGCCAGGCCACCGGGTGGCACGGCTGCGGATCGATTCGGCTCGCTTCCAGCCCCGACGAGGTGGACTGGTTTCACCAGGTCAAAGGCATGCTCGACTACGTGGGTGCCGAGTGTCATCTCATCGGCCCCAACGAAATCAATTCGCTCCACCCGCTGCTGGATCTGGAAGGGGTGATTCTCGGCGCATACACACCCGGCGACGGGCACACCGATCCCGCCAGCACCACCAACTCGCTGGCCATCGGCGCGCGCAACGGTGGCGCCACTATCGTGCGCCACAATCGCGTACTGGACGTGAAACAACGACCGGGCGGCGAATGGGAAGTATTCACCGAACAGGGCAACATCGTCGCAGAGCACGTGGTGAACGCGGCCGGCAGCTTCGGCGAGCAGGTGGCCGCCATGGTCGGCGTCGACGTGCCCGTCGTGAACATGGTTCACCAGTATCTGGTAACGGAAAATCTGCGCGAGGTGGAGGAGCTCGACCGGGAACCGCCGGTCATACGCGACCCACGCGCCTCGTGCTACTACCGCCAGGAGCAGCAGGGCCTGGTAATCGGCCCCTATGAGACGGCGGACGCGCAAGCCTGGGGATTGGACGGTATCGACTGGAGTTTCGACATGGAACTCCTGCCGCCGGAGCTCGATCGCCTGAGCACCTCGCTGGAGTTCGCCATGCAGCGCATCCCGGCCTTTGCCGACGCCGGAATCAAGCGCGTGGTCAGCGGCCCGATTACACACACGCCGGATGGAAACTTTTTGCTGGGACCGGCGGCGGGACTGGTCAACTACTGGATGTGCTGCGGTGCGAGCATCGGCATTACCCAGGGCGCCGGCGCCGGCAAGTATCTGGCCCAGTGGATGGTGCACGGCCAGACGGAGATCAACATGGCGGGATTCGACCCGCGCCGCTACGGCAAATGGGCGCTTGGCAAATACCTGCTGGACAAGTCCATCGACGAGTACCAGCAGATGTACCAGTTGCCTTATCCCGGTGAACACCGGGAAGCCGGCAGGCCCGTGAAAAAGACGCCCATCTACGACAAACTGGCCGCCAACGGCGCCCAGTTCGGTGACGTCTTCGGCTGGGAGCGCGCAAAATGGTTCTCTCCGGGGGGGGAAAGCGAGCAACACAGTTTCCGGCGCACGAACTGGTTCGATGTCGTGGCGAAAGAGTGCGCAACGGTGCGCGAACGTGTCGGGCTGCTGGATCTGACCAGCTTCGCCAAATACGACGTCGTTGGCCGCGATGCCGAAGCCTATCTCAACCGCCTCAACGCCAACCGCATCCCACGCCGCGATGGCGGCATCGTGCTGAGCCACATGCTCACCGAGCTCGGCGGCATCGAGTGCGAGGCGACCATCACCCGCCTTGGCACCGATCGCTTTTATATTCTGTCGGCTGCGGTGGCCGAGTTGCACGATCTCGACTGGTTGCAGCAGCACATCGACGACGGCGAAGACGTGACTATCGAGAACGTCACCCACGATTACGGCGTGTTGGTGCTCACCGGGCCACGCTCTCGGGACGTGCTCGCCAAATTGACCAGCGAAGACCTCGGCAATAAAAACTTTCCGTGGTTACGAGGCAAGGAAATCGACCTTTCCGGAATTCCGACCAGGGCACTGCGCATCTCTTATGTGGGCGAACTCGGTTGGGAGCTGCACCATCCCATCGCTGAAATGGAGAAGCTCTACGAGATGCTCATGGCGGCGGGGGAAGAGTACGGAATCGCGAACTTCGGCACCTACGCGGTGAATGCCATGCGCATGGAAAAAGCATACAAAGCCTGGGGCGCGGAGCTGACGACTGAGATTACGATGATCGAGGCCGACATGCATCGCTTTGTCGACTTCGAAAAGACTACCTTCATCGGTCGTGATGCCACCCTTGCCCGCAAGGAGCAGAGCCTGGACACGAAGCTCGTATACGTATCGGTGGATACCGATGATGCCGATCCAATGGGTAACGAACCCGTATACGACGGCGATCGCATCATCGGCATCACCACCGGCGGCGCCTACGGCTTCTCGGTGGGTAAGAGCCTCGCCTTTGCTTACGTGGAGCCGGCTTACGCCAGCCCCGGCAGCGAGTTCGAAATCAGGATCATCGGCGATAACCGGCGCGCGACGGTGCTGGCAGAGCCAGCCTACGATCCGGGCAACCAGCGGCTCAGATCATGACGAGCATACGACTAGATCAAGGACAGGCTGAACTGATAAACGTAGCCCGCGATAATCGAGCCCGTCAGTCCGAGCAGCGCATAAAGCGCGAATACTGATTTTTTCACCAACGCATATACGGCGATGGCCGCAGGAATAGAAGACACGGCGCCGGACGTGATAAAGGTCATGGCCGCGCCCGGCGACATACCCATATCCATGAGCCCCGCCACCAGGGGTATGGCGGCGTAGCCATTGAGATAAGTAGGGATCCCCACCAACGCCGCCAGGGGCACGGCGAAGGCGTTGCCTTCGCCCACAACCTGAGCGATCAATTGTGTGGGCACGTAAGCGACCATGAGGCTCTCTAAAAAGAACGCGAAGGTCAGCCACTTACCGAGAAACCAACCGGTGTCGCGCAATTCCCCATAGAAGTCCTCGCGCCGCCGTGGCTCGCGCCAGAACTTCCATGCCACCGTGATCGGCGCCGAAGCATCGAATTTCGGTTTACAGCTGCCGCACGCCGGTGCGCTCTTGAGCACATCGCTGAACCAACCCCGACGCTCAAAGACAAGCACGACAAATCCCGCCATCAGACCCATTGCTATGGTGGCGATGGCCTTGGCGATAGTGAAGCCGAGACCAATGCCGGCGGCCGTCAGTACGAACATCTCCGGATCCATGATGGGAGACGCGATCCAGAAAGCCATGACCGGCGCCAGCGGCACGCCGGCGATCAGCATCGCCGCAATGAGTGGTATCACGCCGCAGGAACAAAACGGCGACAGGGCTCCCATTAAAGAAGCGGCCACCACTGCCGTCACCGCGTTGCCGGAAAAGGCCCTGGCGATGAGCTTGTCGGAGCCGCTGGCTTTGGCGTAGGCGGCCATCGCCACCGCAAGCAGCAGGAAGGGCGCCATGGACAGTAGCGACGCACCGGTAAAGCGCAGCGACGGCAGCACCTGCAATGGATCGATGGCTGCCAGGATGAGTATCCCGATGCCCAGGGCGATGACCACACGATCGCCGAGCAGCTCCGCCATCAGTGCCGGCCACCCGGGGCGTTGCAGTTGTTCTGTTGGCACGCTCATCAGCAGCAAAAGAACTCAGCCTGCGGCGCGCCGTCGGACGTCGGCCGCCGGCATGTCGACGCAGCATTCCGCGGTCAGAAAGTCCACCAGCTCCGAGACCATCTTGAAGTCCACGAAGCAGTGCAGCAGCGTGCCTTCGCGTTCCTGCCAGACGACGCCGGCGCTGCGCAGATGACTCAAGTGGTGGGAGAGGGTGGATGCGGGAACTCCGATCTCACGCTGGATATCCCCGACGGTCCGGCCCTCGTCCCCGGCACGCACCAGCAGGCGCACGATGCGCAAACGGGTCTGGTTGCCGAGTTGGTCCAGCAGCGATGCGGCGGTGTCGAGATCCAGTGCCATGGTTAGAGATTTTAGCGATGCCCTTCCGGGAAGTCAACGGTATTTCTAGAACAACCGAAATACATATGCCCAGCCAGACACAAACATGACCTGAAGAGCCCCCTCACCCTGCCCTCTCCCCCAAGAGGGGGAGAGGGGAAGAGGAGGGACTCCGGCACCAGTTAGCCCTTGCGACTCTTGCCCCCTCTCCCCCTTTGGGGGAGAGGGTTGGGGTGAGGGGG
>JAACFO010000191.1 GCA_009937425.1 Gammaproteobacteria bacterium | reverse complement strand
AACTACTCAATTGGCGCAGGTGCTGGAGGGGATCCCCCGCGGAGACGCTGGAGTCAGCGCTTACCCATGGACGTTCAGCGGTCGAAGTCGATGAGACTGAATACACTGGACACTGGTATCTCTCCGAGGTCTATCTGTTTCGTTTGAAAGACCTGGAACAGGCAAAAGTTCATGCCGAACGCGCAGTTAAACTCTGTCCGAATGCGTCTGGGCCCCTCGCCTGGATGGGTCTTGTCAATGCGTGCTCAGGCGAGCATCAGGCAGGAATTGAATTTTGTAATAAAGCTCTACGCCTCGATCCTTTCGCACCGGACTACCTGCAGTATCTCGCAGGCTGCGTACACTTCAATGCCAGGAATTACGAGGAAGCGATCAAGCATTTGCACTCCACGCAATGGTTATCCAAACCGGAACTGCTGAGCGCCACGTACGCACATATAGGACGCATAAACGAGGCCCAGAATATTCTCGCCTCTCATACCGATTCAATCGCCGTCGAAATGACGCAAATGCCGAACGACTGGTTCACTTACTATGCCGAGCGCTGTCCGTATGTAGGCGAGAAAGATATCGCACACTATCTATCCGGTCTGGGGGCAGCGCTCACGTAGGGGGCCGGAGCTGGCTGCTGCCCAGGATTTCCCACAGAGTCGAAGTCGGCGCGTTCGCGCGGTAGGTGAGGCGTGGAGCCGTCTACATAGCGTCTACACGGCAATTTGCGAGATGACAGAGGGGCGCGTATCTCTTTGATTTTCTAGTGGGCCGTGCAGGAATCGAACCTGCGACTACCTGATTACAAGGCAGGTGCTCCGCGAGCACTTAACTCTCTGACAACACTTCGTAAAATAGGGGACGGATTACGATGACGGCCCGCCGCATCAGGTCCGTGATGCGCCGATGGCAAGCGCCGCCTGCAGACCTTCCAGCACGGCCTCCTCGCAGGTACGCGGGCTCAGACAGTCGCCGGCCATGTGGATCTCACCCCCATAGCCTTCCAGCTCGCGTTCGAGCACATTGACCGACACATTGCCGGTTGCCGCCACCAGGGTGTCTACGCTTTCGCACAGAATCGGCTCCCCACTGGTCGTGTGCTGCAGGTAGACGGTGGACTCGTCCACTCCCACGAGCCTCGCGTAGGGGATTATTTCCACGCCCAGCCGGTGCAGCTCGCCGACCCAGCGATCGCGCACGTATTGTTGAATGCTCTGTCCCGGCACGTAGCCATTCACGGCCAGGCGGACATGACAGCCGTCCCGGGCGAGCTGCTCGGCGATCCCCAGTCCCACCCAGTCACAACGCCAATCCGCCACCACGACCCGCGCGCCGACGTTGGCTCGCTCCGCGAGCAACTGAGTCGCGTGCACCACATGGGCTCCCTCTTCAATCAGGAGATCGGGAATGTGGGGGGTGCCTCCGGTCGCCAGAACCACCGCGTCCGCCCTGGTTTGATCGATGAGCGCGCGATCGACCCGGACACCCAGCTCTACCCGTGCTCCGGCGGCGCGCATCTCGCGATCCAGATTGGTGATGATTCCGCCGAATTCGGCACGCTCGGGGAGGAGACGTGCAAGCTTCACCTGACCGCCGAGCTCGGCATCCTGCTCGTAAAGGGTAACGTGGTGACCACGCGCGGCCGCCACTGCCGCGGCCTTCATGCCCGCCGGGCCACCGCCGACGACGGCGACGCGGAGCGATTCGTCGGCAAGTGAAATCATTCCGTAACGCCGCTCCCGTCCGGTCTCGGGGTGCTGGATGCAGGAGATCGGAAATCCCTGCTGCATGTGCCCGATACAGGCCTGATTACAGCCGATGCATGCTCGAATGTCGTCGACCGTGCCCCCGGCAGCCTTGTTGGCGAGCTCAGGGTCGCAAATCTGGGCGCGTGTCATGCCGCAGAGATCCGCGTGCCCGGCGGCGAGAATCGACTCGGCCGTGTGTGGCTGATTGATTCGGCCCGCGACGAGCACGGGAACGGCTACCATCGACTTGATCTTCGCGGCGATCGGCGCAAGGTAGCCGGGCTCCACGTTCATCGGCGGCACGACATGAACGGAGCCGGCGAGGCCAGTCATGGAGCCGCCGATGACGTCGATGAAATCGAGTTCGCCATCTTCATCCAGCCGCGCACAGATTTCGACCACTTCTTCGGGCTCCAACCCGCCGAAGCTCAACTCGTCACCGGAGATGCGTATGCCTACGGCGAACGAGTCATCCGTGCGCTTGCGAACACTCGCGATCGTGTCGCGAAGCAGGTGCATTCGATTGTCGAGCTCACCGCCGTACTCGTCGACGCGCCGATTGACGCGCGGATTCAGAAACTGCGCCAGAAGCAGCCCGTGACTCGCCATAACCTCGACGCCATCGAAGCCGGCTTTCATGTAACGTTCGGCCGCGGCGCCAAAAGAGTCTACGATTTCGACGATGAGCTTTGTCGGCATGGCTCGCGGAATGACATGAAAGCGTTCCGATGCCACCTGGGAAGGGCCGAATGCCACCGGTGCGGTTCCGTCCGGAGAAGAATGGGTCTCCCGGCCGCCATGCCCCAGCTGCCCGAATATCTTGCAGTCGTGCCGGTGCACGGCATCGGCCACTTTGGAAAGCGCCTCGATGCTGTCATCTCTAAAGAGCTGGACGTTATAGGCGTTCGAAGTGGGGTGAACGGCCGCCGATTCGGTAATGATGAGACCGCAGCCGCCGGCGGCTCTCGCTTCATGGTAAGCGACGAAGTCCGCGTTCGGGAGCCCATCGCTCAGCATGCACGTCATGTGCCCGGTGGAAAAGATTCGATTGCGCAGTCGCACGCTGCCGATCTGAATCGGCTCGAAGAGATTTGGAAAAAGAGACGTCATTCGGAAGTGACTCGCCGATTGTCTATTCCAATACGTTGCCAGTCAGTCCGATCACAGACGTGCCTCTGGCAATCTGAAACAATTCACCTGCCTTTACCCGATGTGCGGTTGGTGCGTGCACGAAGTAAGAACTGAGCCGTCATCAGTAGAAGAAGGGACCCGGCAAGAACCATTTGGAGAAACCGCACCCGGAACAGATGATGGTCATGGGAGCACCACACTCGGCGCAAAATCTCCGGCCTTTCCTGTTATCGAAGTGGCATGCAGGACACTGCACGCGCAATCCTCCCCGTCGCGTGATGATGGATCGCCAGTGTAAGGAATCTCCCAGTGTACCGGAAACCTACTGAGACCACCGCTAAGTGTTAGACAGCTGGAAAATTTCGTGGGCGCCAAGCGTTGGTCCATTCCGGGCATTTCCGTCGGCGAACCCCGCAACGGTATCACTACCGGAAACTTCTTCAGCTGGTCGGGTCCGGCGGGGGCAAGATATGTTCGAGCACACTCAGGGCGGCGACAACGTAGATACCCGCTGCGGCAATCAACGCGACGCGAATCATAAAATTGGCCCCGAACTCGGCACCTGCACCCATGCTCGTGGAAACGAGAACAAGCAGCGTCGAAAAGGCCACGGTGTACAACGGCGCATTCGGCCTGTCTGAATAGATCATGATGCCGAACAGCAGCGCACTCAGAAACGACAGTGCGATGAGAAAGTGGTACTCGGGGACCGCCACCAGCAGCCAGTAGAATACGAGGGCGGCACAGCCGCCGCCCACATTGGCCAGGAATTTTGCCGTGGAAGCTTGCCTGCTGAGCTGGACTACAGGCGCCACCGAGTAAACCGCGACAAAAATGATTATCAGTGCCTGGGACGTCCAGGTTGCGGCGATGAAAAGCGCAGCCACCGGCAGAACGACGATGGTGCTTTTCAGGGCATTTCGAGCGGCCGGCGCAGAGTACCCGGATTGAAAGCCGCCGGCTCGCTTTCCGGAGGTGGGCGCGTCGAGGGGATCCGGAAGAATTGCAAAGGCCATCCATCTTATGCCTATTGCCAGCCCTGCGGATGCGGCGAATCCCATCGCGATGCCGGTTGCAAGAGCATCGACCTGCTGCGCCATCATCGGCAGCAGAAGCACGGCAAGCAGCAACATGATTGCAAAAAATGCCGCTCCGCCGCGATTGAGCAGGTAGTAGATATGAAACAGCACCAAGCCCAGTGCGGGGACGTACACCAAAGGGTATGAGAGCGCGAACAGACTGAATACCAGCCCGAGGCTGAATGCCACGACAATGCAAAGGAAACTGTAGAGGCCCTCTCTTACCGTGGGGGCGGGAGCCTTGGTGCCGAGCAGCGACACCGTGAGCACGGGCAGCAGAAATTGCGTCGGCCAATCGAAACCGAACGCGATGGCCATGGCAAAAGTCATCCCGAGACCAAAGCGCACGATACGCACGGATCGCAGGTTGCCCAGCCGGAATGGCTTCCGGATGTGTGGCGAGTGCGCTATGGAATCGACAGACACCTGGAAGGCGCCGCTAGTAGACAAAAGAGAGAATGCTCAGGAATCTGATCCACAACCAGCCGAGGCCGTTGAGGATCGTGTTGTCACCCGCGTATATCTGTACGTCGGCTTGTCCGCCGACGCGACGAAATCCGATGGCCTCATTGTCGGCAAAGTCGATGATGACCGCAAAGCGCTGCGCGTCGCGCAGCCAACCGCTGGTGGTCTTGATGGTTTGCAGCTGTCCCAGCGACTCACTTGGACCTTGGCTGATACCAACACCGATGCTTTTGACGACGCCTTTGAATATCCTTCCTGGTGCAACGTCCAGCACGATGTCCACCTCATTTCCCGGCTTCACATGACCGAGACTGTTTTCGCGCATGTTGGCCTGAATCCAGACATCGGTGCCCGACACGAATGTCATCAGGGGCGTTCCCGCGTTCGCGTAGTGCCCCTCGTCAATCTTCAGATTCGTAATCAACCCCAAACCCGGCGCGTAGATGGTCGTGCGATTGAGATCGATCTTTGATCGTTCGAGAGCCGCGATCGCAGCCTTGAGTGCGGGGTTATCCCCACCTTCCTTGCCGAGTTGCGCTTTTGCCCTCTCCAGCTCGGCCTCGGCCTGGGATAGTTGGGCTTTGGCCTGCGCAAGTGCCTCGCGGGCATTGACACGCTGGGCCTTCGACACGGCCCCCGCATCCTGCTTGAAGATGTTCTCCACCCGGTCGAAATCCTGTTGCGCGTTGCGAAGCCGTGCATGGTTGTCGGAGACTTTCGCCGCGGCCGATTTGACACCGGCGGCACTGGCGCCGACTTGCTGTCCTGCCGTGTCCAGGCTGGCCTGGGCCTGCCGCACGGCGATATCGTAGTTGCGCGGATCGATCTGCAGCAGGGGCTGGCCGGTCTCGACAATCTGGTCGGTCTCCACATTGATCTCGAGCACCCTGCCAGATACCTCGGCGACCATGGGCACGACAAAGCCCTGGACCCGCGCCTCGTCCGTCCAGGGCGCGTAGCGGTCCGCGCCGACGTACCAGACGAACAGCACGATAATCACGCACAGAACGATTATCGTCATGCGTCGCACCGGGTCGCGCTGTTTGGTGTCCTCGGTGCCGGCAGCGATATTGCCGGGAGCTTCGGGCTGCTGCTTTTCGGGCTCGGTGGAACTGGTTTCCGATGCTTGTCCCGGTTCCGGGGTCGTGCTCTCAGTGCGTTCGGTAGGCATGATTAGCTTCCATCGGCGTCAGAGGCTTGCTCTCATTCAGACGGCGGGCGCGCAGAAGTTTGCCGAAACTTTGAACGAATTGAAAGCGGGCGTGCCGGGCCCGCAAGGACCAGACAATCTCGGGAAGGGCTTGCAGTCGGATCCCTACCCGGTTCGACGAACGGCAACGACCATGCATATTTTCGCGGTAGTTCCCGGGGGAACTCCGATTTGCTCACCCATGTGACTTACAATGTCCATCCTGCCCGGTGGGGCCTGGTAAAAGAGTCTGAAGATCTGCCTGTTTGCAGTAGCCCGACGATTGAGATGCAAGAGCCCCTGGAAGAGAACGTCCGCAGCGAACCATGAGAATTCTGCGCTGGATCGGGATCACCGCCGCCGTGCTCCTGGGCATTCCCATTGCGGCGTTGGCCGTTGTCGTGATGCTTGGAGTCCCAATCAGTCTCGATGCTTTCCGAGCCAACATAGAAGCAGTCGCCGGAGAAGCGCTCGGGCGGGTGGTCGAGATTGAGGGATCGCTCACGCTGCTGCCCGCGCTTCGTCCTACCCTCGAGGTTCGCGGGCTGCGCATCGCGAATCCTTCGGGTTGGGATTCGGAGAACTTTCTACGTCTCCATCGCGCTCATGGGACGGTGGATCTGCTGCCGCTGCTCAGTCGTGAGATCAGTATCCACGAGATCGCCATCGAGGGGGTCGACGTACGACTGGAAACCAGAGAAGACGGCATAAGCAACTGGGTGTTCGAGCCGCAGGCTTCCGAGGCGTCCACGGACCCGACCGGGGGGCCGAGCTACGGGTTCCTTCGACTGGGCGAACTTGCCATCCGATCCTTGAAGATCGATTTTCGCGACGCAGAATCGAGCGAAACAGTCACATTCGAGGTCGTGACCGCCTCGGGATCCGTGGGACGAGACGAGCGCCTCGAGCTGTCCGCGCGGGGTCACGCGCGCGGGCAGGCATTCGAAGTCTCCGTGGCTGGCGGAAGTCTCGC